>CAZHQS010000043.1:0-13087 GCA_964534545.1 Candidatus Hydrothermarchaeota archaeon | reverse complement strand
CCGTGTGCCCTACTCCCTAACACCCCCAGTCACTGCCAGGACTATCCTTCGCTCCTGAGGGGACCCTCTTAACTGTTCAAGAGAAAGGGTTTCTCCAGCGGGCCCGTGTTCTGCTCCACGGTTGGCCTAAAACCCTCATCGATAGCATCAAAGCGGTAACTCAGGCAGGGACCCATGTGGGGCAGTGTCCCCGTCCCTTTGCCCCTGCCGTCATGGTAGGAACTATTCCCCCTCTGGCAGGTCTTCGGAGGACGGGTTCATATATAACCGGCACCGTTAACCAATGAAAAGGTTAATAAGGGAACCCGGGGGATAAAGGGGGGCAAGGTGAGGTAAATGGACGAGATCCTCAAGATCCTCGAAAGGGATCCCTGCATGAGTCCCAAACAGATTGCCACCATGGTGGACCTCAGCGAGGGCCAGGTCAAGAAAAGGATAAAGGAGCTGGAGAAAAAGGGCATCATCAGGAAGTACAAGGCCGTCATAGACTGGGAAAAGGCCGGTAGGGAGCAGGTCTTCGCCCTGGTGGACGTGACCTTCACCCCCGAGAGGGGCCGGGGCTATGACTCCCTGGCTGAGAGGATTGCCAGGTTCCCCGAGGTAAAGAACATCTTTCTGGTCTCCGGTGCCTTTGATCTATCGGTCCTGGTGGTAGGTTCCAGCATGAAGGAGGTGGCTTCCTTTATCTCCGAGAAGCTGGCCCCCCTGCCCCAGGTTACCGGAACCAACACCCACTTCGTCCTGAAGAGGTACAAGGAGGACGGGGACATCCTCTTCGAGAAGGAGGACAACAAGAGGCTCGCTGTTAGCCCTTAAAAGGATGGGGGAACCCGGATGAAGGATATGATTTCAAAAAGGGCCAGGGATGTCGGTCCTTCGGGTATCAGGAAGTTCTTTGAGCTGACCATCGGTATGGAGGACGTCATCTCTCTGGGGGTGGGGGAGCCGGACTTTGTCACCCCCTGGCACATCAGGGAGGCCTGCGTCTACAGCCTAGAGAAGGGCTTCACCATGTACACCTCCAACTACGGCCTCCTGGAGCTGCGGGAGGAGATATCTAAGGCCACCAGGAAGGACTACGGGGTCCATTACGACCCTGAGAAGGAGGTCCTTATAACCGTTGGCGTCAGCGAGGCCTTCGACCTTGCCATACGGGCCACCGTCAATCCTGGAGACGAGGTCATCATCCCCGAGCCCTGCTTCGTGTCCTATGGTCCCATCACCACCTTCTCTGGGGGCAAGCCAGTTCCAGTAGTGACCAGGGTGGAGGACGAGTTCAAGGTGACACCGGAGCAGATAGAGGAGAAGGTGACCAAGAAGACCAAGGCCCTCATCCTGAGCTATCCCAACAATCCCACCGGTGCCGTCATGACCAAAAAAGAGCTGGAGGAAGTGGCCGACGTGGTGGTGGAGCACGACCTGCTGGTCATCTCCGACGAGATCTACGGGAGGCTCACCTACGACGGAAAGCACACCTGCTTCTCCTCCCTCAACGGCATGAGGGACCGCACTGTCTACCTGGACGGATTCTCCAAAGCCTATGCCATGACGGGCTGGAGGGTGGGATATGCCTGCGCCAACCCGGAGATAACCGATGCCATGATGAAGATCCACCAGTACGGGATGATGTGCGCCTCCATCATGGGCCAGATGGCCGGAATCGAGGCCCTGCGCCATGGGAGAAAGGAGATGAGGGAGATGGTATCGGAGTACAACCGCAGGCGCAGGCTAATCGTAAAAAGGCTCAACGAGATGGGCCTTTCCTGCTTCGAGCCCAGGGGTGCCTTCTATGCATTCCCCTCCATCGAATCCACAGGAATGTCCTCGGACGGGTTCTCGGAAAAGTTGCTCAAGGAGGAAAAGGTTGCTGTAGTTCCAGGAAACGCCTTCGGCAGAAGTGGCGAGGGTTTCATCAGGTGCTCCTATGCCACCTCCATCGAGGACCTCTCCGAGGCCATGGACCGGATGGAAGGATTTATAAAGTAATCTAAAAATAGGTGGCGGGACAAGTAAATAGTATGGACCTCAGGAAGAAGATACTCATCATCATAAGCGGGACCATCATAGCCTTGACGGTGATTCTCTACACCGCATCCCATACCATACTTCTGGGCAGTTTCATATCCCTGGAAGAGAGGAATGCCCACCAGAACGTGGAGCGGTTCCTCAGCGCCCTCTCCGATGACCTTTCCACCCTGGACGATATCGCCTACGACTGGTCCGCCTGGGACGACACCTATACCTTCATCGAGGATGCCAACCAGGAGTACATAGACTCCAATCTCGTCGATGAGACCTTCGCCGGGTTGAGGCTGAACCTCATGATATTTGTCAACTCCTCCGGCAGGACCGTCTTCGGGAAGGCCTTCGACTGTAGGAGAGAAAAAGAGGTGCCCCTTCCCCCTGGATTGGAGGATCATCTCTCTCCGGCCAGCCCACTTTTAAGCCATCCCGACACGGAGAGCAGTATCCAGGGGATCCTCCTCCTCCCTGAGGGTCCCATGCTGGTTGTATCACGGCCCATATTAACCAGTGAGGACGAGGGTCCCATCCGGGGGACCCTAATCCTTGGGCGCTATCTGGACACTGTAGAGGTTCAGCGGCTGGGGGAGGTAACCCATCTGTCCCTCTCCCTTCATAGGATGGACGATCCCGAACTGCCCTCCGACCTCCGGGAGGTGGCCCCGTCTCTGTCGGGAGAGGCGCCCATCCTGGTGAAGCCCATGGGAGAGAGGTCCATTGCGGGATATGCCCTTCTAAGAGATATCTATGGGAAACCGGTCCTTGTGGTGAGGGCAGAGATGCCCAGAGATATCTACTGGCAGGGCAGGGTCGCCGTCCGCTATTTCGTCCTCTCACTTCTGGCCATCAGCCTGGTATTTGTCCTAGGAAGTGTCCTCCTCCTGGAGAGGGAGGTCCTGTCCCGGCTGACCCGCCTGAGCAAGGATGTGAGGGGCATCGGCGCAACCCGCAACCTCTCGGCCCGGGTGTCCATTCCAGGGGAGGATGAAGTGACAGACCTTGCCGAGGATATCAACCGGATGCTGGAATCCCTGGAGCGGTCCGCGGAGGACCTGAAAAAATATGCCAGGAAGCTGGAGGAGTCCAACAGGATAAAGGACCTTTTCAGGGACATCATCACCCATGACATCCTGAGCCAGATCGGGGTCATCAAGACCCTCTCTGAGATGAAACTGGAAGAGAATCCAGAGGACGAAGAGATGGCCATGATCTTCAGAAAGAGCAAAAAGGCGGTAGAGATCGTGGAAAATGCCGTAACCCTGGCCCAGCTGGAGGAGATCAGTGGATTTGAGAAGGAGGCTGTTGATCTAAAGGATGTAATAGAGAAGGCCATAGCCGATCTGGCCCCTACCTTTGACGCAGCCGGTATGGAGGTCTTGAACAATGTAGAAGAGCCCATGCCCATCAAGGCCAACCAGATGATAGAACATGTCTTTACCAACCTGCTGTCCAATACAGTGAAATATACCGCCCGTGGGAAGAAGGTGGTAATTGGAGGGGAAGATGAGGGCAAAAGCTATAAGATATATATCAAGGACTACGGTGAGGGGGTCCCCGATGAGCACAAGGAAGAGATCTTTACCAGGTTCAAGAGGATACACAAGGGACCCGTGAAGGGCACGGGTCTGGGCCTTGCTATCGTGAAGATGATAGTGGAGCTCCACGGGGGCCAGGTATGGGTGGAAGACAACCCCGAGGGAGGGAGCATCTTCTATGTGAGGCTGCCTAAAGGAGGGATAGACCTTGCCAGAGATGATGTTGATGCCCGAAGCAAGACCTAGGGACGAGGGTGTGGGGTCTCGCATATGGTAACAGAGATATTTGACGTGGCAAACTATGCATACAACGTGCATGCCGTTCCGTTTTTTCTAACTGCGGTGGCGATCCTACTCCTGGGACTGGCGGTCCTCATCCGAGAGCGGTTCACCCGAGTGAGCATATCCTTTTTCTTGATGGCCCTTACCACCGGTGTGTGGTGCCTTGGTTTTTCGTTGGCGTTGAGCGCAACTGCTGAGGGCGTGGCCCTCTTGTGGACCAGGGTGGGATATCTTGGCATTACCCTCACTCCATCTGCCATCTACCACTTTTCTGTGACTGTCCTGGATATTTATCAGAAGCACAGAAGGACCGTAACGATAAGCTGGATGCTTTCTGGTATCTTTTTGATCGCTGCCTTTGGAACCGATGCCCTTATCAACGGGGTGTACCATTACTGGTGGGGTTACTACGTGAGATATGGATGGATGGGCGTTCCCTTCCTTGTATTCCTAAGTGTCATGTATGCCATGAGCATGGGTCACTACTGGGCCCAGTACCGCAGGGCCATGCCAGAAACCGCCCAGAAGTATCGTGCAAAGGAGTTCCTGCTGGCCTTTGGCATCGGTTTTCTCACCATGGCCGTCACACCTGCCAAGTTCGGGATACCGGTGTATCCATTAATCATCCCGTTATTCTTCTTCGTCCTGCTGGCGGCTCGGGTCATATGGCGCTATCACCTGGTGGACATCACCCCTGCCTTCGCAGCAAACCAGATCCTCGATACCATGAACGATTCGCTATTGGTCCTCGACCAGGAGAGTAGGATTCGGGTGGCGAACCCGGCGGCATGCGAGCTCTTCGGCTGTGCTGAGAAGGGCCTGATCGGGAAACCTATCGGTATGATCCTTGAGGACCCTCTGTTCTCTGATGTCGATAAGTTGATGGAAGCAGGGACATTGCGAGACCATGAGATTACCTACCAGTCCCAGATACTGAGCCTCTCGGCCTCAGTGATACGTGACCGGGCTGAACAGCCGGTGGCCGTCGTCTGTCTCTTGAGCGACATCACCGAGCGCAAGCGGGCAGAGGAGGAACTCCGGGAGAAAACGAAAGAAGTTGAGGAACAAAGGGAAGAACTCGCTACCATGAACGAAGAGCTCCAGGCAAGCCATGATGAACTCCGAACTCTCAACCAAGAACTCGAATCGATGGTAGAGGAGCGCACCAAGGAGTTACTGGAGACCAACAAGCAACTGCGTCGAGAGATTGCCGAGCGCAAAAGGCTGGAAAAGGAAAACCTCGAGGCGAAAGACAGGATTATCGATGAGATGAAGCGCCATGAGGAGTACGTTCTCGACGTGGCCGATAGGCTCCGTAACCCACTCCAGGTCTTGATGAGCCACCTAGAGATATTCGAGAAGGATACCCTGACCCCGGAGCAGATGGATACCATGGGGAAGATCGAGAAGAGCAGCCGGGACCTGGAGGAGGGAATAAAAAAGCTGACGTGAGGTCCAATGAAGAAGATACTGATAGCCGAGGACGACAGGGAGCTCCATATGCTCTACAGGTTGATGCTGGGCCAGGATTACGAGATAATCGAGGCCTACAACGGCCAGGAGGCCGTGGACCACTACAGAGAGCACCGGCCGGACCTGGTCCTGATGGACATAAAGATGCCGGTCAAGAACGGGGACGTGGCCATCGGAGAGATAATGGAGCTGGACCCTGGGGCAAAGATCGTGGCGGTGACGGCCTACAGGTACACCGAGGAGGACCTGGGGGTCTATGTCTTGAGGAAGGGCTTCACCAGGAGGGAGTTCCTGGAGGTGGTGAAGAGAGGGCTTGAGGATAGATGATTGGGGGTATGTAGGACGAGATGAGGTCCGGGATCCTATCATCCATGGAGCGGAAAGGATTTAAAGGACCTGATGACAAGGATATAGCGGTGTGAGGTCATGCTGACTTCGGATTTCTGGTGGAAACTGTACCTGAAGGTCTTTTCCAGAATGGGCATTCGGGAAAAGATGGTTACAGGTTTCCTCATCATCTTCCTGGGCCCGGTGGCCACCCTAGCCCTGATTGCCTACCTGTTCTCCCCCTCGGCCTTCTTCGTGGCCATGCCGGTGGTCTCCGGAGTGGTGCTCTATTTCATCTGGGTCTTCTCCAAGAACATGTCCCGGTCCCTCCTGGCCCTCACCGAATATGCCCAGAGGCTCAGGGCAGGGGAGTTCGTGGCCCCGGACCTGGGACCCGCCGACCGGGAGGTGGACCTCCTGAAGGACACCCTGTCTGACCTGGTGGGGTCCCTGATGAAGGAGAAGGAGAGGCTGGAGGCCGTCCTGGAAAACCTGGGCGAGGCCCTCTATGTCACCGACGAGAACCTGATGGTGACCCACTTCAACCAGGCCGCCAGCGAACTCCTGGGCTATTCCAAGGAAGAGATCGTTGGAAAGAAGCACTGCTATGAGTTCACCTTCTACAGCGAGAATTCCAAATGCCATACCGACGAGTGCTCCTCCATTCGGGTCCTGCGGGGTGAGATCCCCAAAGAGCACCGGGAGGTGAGCCTTATTGCCAGGGACGGCACCGAGTTCCCGGCAATAATAACCACCTCGCCCCTCTACAGCAACGGCACAGGGAAGATCGTGGGGGCCGTGAAGCTCGTGCGGGACCTCAGGGACCTGAAGACCGTCCAGAAGTATGCCGCGGAGCTGGAGGAGGCCAACCGGCTGAAGGACCTCTTCACAGACGTCCTCCATCACGACCTCATGAACCCAGCCGGGAGTGTAAGTACCTCCCTTGAGCTGGCCCTGGATTCTCCAATGGACAAGGAAACCAGGCTCCTGTTGAAAACTGCCAAGAACTCCATGGATATCCTGATCAGCATTATTGACAACGCCAGCAAGCTCTCCAGGATCACAGAATCTGAAGTGGGAGAACGAAGGGAGATAGACATCCTTGGGGAGTTCAAGGATGCCGAGTACAACATGGAACCTGACATCAGAAAGAAGGGTGCCGAGGTGATCTATGAGGTGGATGGGGATACAAGGATCCAGGGAAATCCCTTGATATACGACATTTGCAGCAACCTCCTCTCCAATGCCATAAAGTACGGGCCCGACGGGGGAAAGGTCAGGGTGAAAATAACCGGGGAGGATGATGCCGTCCTCATCGCGGTGGCGGATAACGGTCCGGGGGTGCCCGACAAGTACAAGGAGACCATCTTCCAGCGCTACCAGAGAAGAGCCAAGGAGGGGGTCAAGGGCACGGGCCTGGGCCTAGCCATAGTCAAGCGGATAGTCGAGGTCCACAAGGGGAAGGTGTGGGTGGAAGACAATCCCGAGGGCGGGAGCATATTCCTTGTGAGGCTGCCCAGGGGGAGGTGACGGTCCTGGGACTGGCCCGGAGCACCAACCAAAAATATTTATAAGGATTTATCATGACAATAGCCCATGCCCCCTGCTTCTGACGTCTCTTATCAGCCCATCAGGCTGGAAGAATGCGAGGCCGGATTTGTCTCCCAGGTGGAGGAGCACGGCGGTACCAAGGTCCATCTGTGCTACCAGTGCGGGACCTGCAGCGGCGGGTGTCCCGTGGTCTTCATGATGGACCATACCCCCCGGAAGCTCATACGGATGATTAACCTGGGGATGAAGGACCAGGTCCTCCAGAGTGGGACCATCTGGGTCTGCGCCTCCTGCTTTACCTGCACCACCCGGTGCCCCAGGGGCATCGACATCGCCAAGGTCATGACCGCCTGCCGGGACATCGCCATAAAGGAGGGCAGGGAGGCGGAGAACCCCCGCTCACCTCCCGTCTATGAAAGCTTCATGGAATTGGTGGAGGGCTATGGGAGGCTCTTCGAACCCATGCTCATGGCCAAGATCGCCATGAGGACCAGGGAGCGACCCCTGGATGCCGCCAAGGACCTCCTGAAGGAGGCCCCCCTGGGGATAGAGATGGCCAGGAAGGGAAAGCTCGCCCTCTTCCCCCACAGGACCAGGGACCTGGATCAGGTGAGGAAGATAATGAAGAAGGTAAGGGAGATGGAGGGAAAGCCATGAAGTATGCATACTTCCCGGGATGCTCCCTGGAGGCATCGGCCAAGGAGTACGACATGGCCACCAGGGAGGTCTTCAAGGCCCTGGACCTGGAGCTTGTGGAGATAGACTGGAATTGCTGCGGTGCCACCGCTGCGGCATCCACAGACCACACCCTGAGTCTGGCCCTCCCCGCCCGGAACCTGGCACTGGCGGAAAAAGAGGGTCTGGATATCACATCCCCCTGCCCGGAATGTTATATGAAGACCTGGGAGGCCCACCATGCTGTGAAGTCCGATCCCGTCTCCAGGGGTAAGATTAGAGAAGCCCTGGCCGAGGCCGGTTTGGAGTACAGGGGGGACATCCAGGTGAAACACATCCTCGAGATCCTGGCCAGGGACGTGGGAGCGGAGGAGATCAGGAAAAAGGTCAAGGTACCTCTCAAGGGGCTAAAGGCCGCCCCCTACTACGGCTGTCTCATTGTCCGACCCCCCAGGGAGAAGCCCTTCGACAGCCCGGAAGATCCAACCACCATGGAAGAGGTCATGGCCGTTACCGGGGTAAAGCCCATAAGATTCCAGAACAGGCTGCGCTGCTGCGGAGGGACCCTGCTCCTGCCCAGGGAGGACCTCTTCATGAAGATGACCTACGACATCCTGAAGGACGCCAGGGACTCGGGCGCCGACTTCGTGGTGACGGCCTGTCCCCTCTGCCACATGGCCCTGGACGCCAAGCAGAAGGCCATCGGAGAGGCATATCAGGACGAAATCGGGATGCCCGTCCTCTACCTTACCCAGCTCCTGGGCCTGGCCATGGGCATCAAGCCCAAGAAGCTCGGTCTGGATAAGAATCTGGTATCTACAGAAAGCCTTGTTAAATCTTTGACGACGCCTTCCAGATAGGAATTCTGATTTTTTTAGTCTTAGAGCAAAGAATCCTTATTTTTTTTCGAAAGATTTATATATTTCTTAGTAAAATTGAATTACAGGTGATAATATGGGTGAAATTCCACTTGCAGCATGTGACAGGATTATTCGCAATGCAACCAAGCTAAGGGTCGGCAACGATGCAGCGGCCCTTCTGGCCAAGGAACTGGAGAAGATCGGCGAAGATATAGCCGCCGAGGCAGGAAAGCTGGCAAAACACGCCAAGAGGAGGACGGTAAAGGCCAGCGACATCGAACTCGCCCTTGAAAGATAGGGCCTTTCTATTTTTCTTTTTTGAAGATATACAGATCCCCGTCTAACCCTACCAGTTCCCAGCCCTCTCTGCCGAGCTTGTTGAGGGCCCTCTCCAGGGCTATCATGCCCTTGCCTTTTATGTGTGACATGTTTAAGAGGGTATATTCGAACCTGGTCATTTCAATCTCCTCTGTACTCGATGCCTAAAAACCCTTTTTTCCCCTTTAATATATCCCTGGCGATTTCCGCAGCCCCCGTGGCAGCGGCATAGAGGTCCAGCCGGTGGAGGGGGGCGGTTTCTTCCAGGGATGCCATCAGTCTGGAAAAGACTTCCTCGTGGATGCCCGCCGAGCCCGCTATGGCAATAGCATCGGGTTCTATCAGGGGGAGGAACCCGCGAATCTCCATCTCGGCCGCCATGGTCAGGGCGTCCCTGGCCAGGTGGTCCCCTTCGGTCCTGCCCTCCAGGATATCATCCGCCTCATCAGAGTCCCCGATGCGTTTCACCCCCATGGAGTAGAAGGCCCGGTTGGCCGAAATCTTCCCGGAGTCAATCCTTCGAATGGCCTCCAGGTCCAGGGGTCCGTGGAGGATGCCCGGGGCCCCCAGACAGGCGTCCACGGCGCCGAAGAACCTGCCCTCCTTTATCCCAATGGTCACGGTATTGGAGCTGATGTCTGCCACGATGATATTCTCTGCCCCGGTCTCCAGGCAGGCGTGATATCCCAGACCCACCTTCTCCGAGGATGCCATGTGGGAGTAGAGGGCGCGGAAGCGGGGGTCCAGGCAGGGGGTACCCCGGTGGAGGCCGGGGATGAGGACCGCCGGGAGATCTGAGGATGCTATCCCGTCGAAGACCCTGGTGCCCCCGCCCACGAACTCCCCGGTGGTCTTCTCCAGCTGTCCCCGGTTTTCTACCTTGTGGATAGGGGTGATGGCGTCTATCCCGTCCCCCATGGAGTAGGCCAGAGCCACAAGCTCGATGTGGTGGAGGGGCACCCTCTTCTCTATCTCCTCCAGGACCGAGACATGGCCGAGCCTCTCCCTCTCGATTTGAAAATGGATGCCCTCCGGCAAAATGGAGAACCGGACGGCCCTGGTCCCGTGGTCTATCCCCAGGACTGTGATGGTCCAGGCCCCCTCACAGTCCTCTGGTCTTGACCAGCATCTCGGCGTTGAGGATGGAGGCCCCGGCCGCCCCTCTGATGGTGTTGTGGCCCAGGCAGGTGAACTTGAAGGTCAGGATGGGGTCCTCCCTGACCCTGCCCACGGTGACGGCCATGCCATTACCGGCATCCCGGTCCAGGCGGGTCTGGGGCCTGTTCTCCTCCTCCCTGACGATGACCGGGGGTACCGGTGCGGTGGGGAGTTCCAGCTCCTGGGGCAGGGCCGTGAAGTCCCGCATGGCGGCCTTGATGTCCTCGATGGAGGCATCCTCCCTGGTCTTAACGAAGCAGGACTCCAGGTGGCCGTCCAGGGTGGGGACCCTGTGGCATACCGCCGAGATGGTGAAGTCGGCCGGTACAATCTTCTCTCCGTCGAACTCCCCTAGCATCTTCAGGGATTCGGTTTCGTCCTTGTGCTCTTCCTTGGGGATGTAGGGAATGACGTTGTCCAGGATGGCCATGGAGGGCACACCGTCGTAGCCTGCGCCGGAGACGGCCTGCAGGGTTGCCACGAACATGTTCTTAATGCCGAACTTTTCATAGATGGGCTTCAAGGGCAGGACGAACATGGTGGAGGAGCAGTTGGGGTTGGTGATGATGGCGCCCTCCCAGCCCCTCTTCTCCCGCTGGACGTCGATTAGGTCCAGGTGCTCTGGGTTGACCTCCGGGATGAGGAGGGGCACGTCCTCGGTCATACGGTAGGAGGATGCATTGGAGCAGACGATGGCGCCGGCCTCGGCAAAGGCGGGCTCGGCCTCCACGGCGATGGGGTTGGGCAACGCAGAAAAGACGATGTCCGCATTGACCTCCTCCGGGTCCACCTTCACCACCTTTACATCCCTGACCTCCTCGGGCATCTCGCCCTCGATGTACCACTTGGCGCAGTCTTCGTACCTCTTGCCCGCCGACCTCTCGGAGGCGGCGAGAGTGGTGAGGTTGAAGAAGGGATGGTCTATGAGACCTTCAATGAACCTCTGGCCCACCATGCCGGTGGCGCCCAGGACGGCGACGTCGTACTTCTTCATGATTCCCTCTGATAAGACGAGGTGGTATTTAAATGAAGCGCTGGACGGGTTACTCCAAGACCCTCTTTACATGTCCCTTATCGAAGTCCGTGGCGTTCTGAAAGCGCCCCTGCCTTCCTGTATGGTGGGCGAAGAAAATTGGACACCCATCGGGGATTGTGCAAAAAATATATAACCCTACAGGTAGAAAGATATATCTGTGAGGGGTTATAGGCTGATACATGGAGGGATGAAATGAAGAAGATCCTGATCGCAGAGGACTACAAGCCCTTGACAGACCTCTATAACACCTGGCTGAAGGATGAATTCCAGGTGGTGGACGCCTACAACGGTAAGGAGGTAGTGGAGAAGTACAAGGAACACCATCCGGATCTGGTCATAATGGACATAAGGATGCCGGTCAAGGGTGGGGATGAAGCCATCAGGGAGATCAAGGAATACGACCCCGAGGCAAGGATAATCGCCATAACCGCCTATCCCTATTCGGAGGAGGAGCTGGGGGTCGTGGTGGTGAGGAAGGGGTTCAAGAAGGACTTCTTCCTGGACCTTGTAAGGAAGAATCTCTCCGATGCCACCTAGGGTCTAGGCAGGGGATATCCCCAGGGGATCAAATTTCCTCCCGCAGCAGACACACTCCGCTATAAAGACACCGAAATGGATGTCCTTGAGTCTTCCGCCGCAGGGACACCGGGGGGCTATTCGTAGGGGATATTCAAAATCCTTTGTGAGCATAGGTACCTGGGTGAAAGGGGTACTTATAACAGGGATTCCCAAGAGCACGGGAAAAATAATGGGGTTTCAGAAGGGGAAGGTCCTCTCCTTCAATCGGTTGTAGATGTGGTGGGCGACCTCGGAGAGTCCCTCGGTGTCGGCCCGGTTGTATCTCAGGAGCTTATCCAGGGCCTCCCGGTCATGGTCTCTCTCCCACCTCCTCCAGAGCCGGACCGCCTCGAAGCCGTCCACCCCTTCCAGATCGTCCCCCCTATCCATACCCAAGACCTTTTCTATATTTTTCAGACCCCCCTTCATCCCCAGCCGCCTGCCGGCAAAACACAGGTCCAAGTGGGGGACCTCCAGCTTCGATCTCAGGCCAGGGAAGTGGCGCAGAAGGAAGGGCACGTCGAAGGCCGAGCCATAGAAGGTGACCAGCATCTTGCAGCCATCAAGTTCGGCCAGGAGGTTCTCCTCGGTGAGGTCTTTCCCCTTCACCAGGGTGGTGGTCTCCCTTCCATCATGGATGCCCACCACCGTGACCTGGCTCCTGTGAGGGGAGAGGCCGGTGGTCTCGATGTCCAGATAGATGACCCTGTCGGGCCAGGTCTCATAGAGGCGCCACTGTTCCTTTTTTGGCACGGTCCTGGCGAAATATACCGGGCTCCCCAGGTCCCGGTAGTAGGCGGCCTTCTCCAGCTCGGCGTCGTAGAGGGGCTTCTTCCTGGCCGTTATGCCGTCGACCCTCTCAGTCTCCATGAACTCCTCCCAGCTATGGACCCCGCCCTCCCAGATGCGCTGCTCCTTGACGGCCCCTATGCCGGGGAGGAATATGAAGGATTTGCTTATCATCGCCAAGGGAGTGGAGGTTAACGTTGGAAGGATTGCCGTGGTGGTGAGGCAAAATTGATATTGGATTGGAGGGGATAACCTAGCATGGCAGCCATCGATGTGGCCTTAAAAAACGGCAAGCATGTCATCACCATCTTCCTGGACTGCGAGGGCGGGGAGATAAACAGCGAGAGTTTCAAGTTTGCGGACATAAAGTACATCTGGGGCTACCGGGATACAAAGTACAGGATATCCATCCGCCAGGGCGGGAAGACCCGCCATCTTTTGACCTCCAGGGTGGATATGGTGAAGGAGGGGGATACCCTCTTCGGGGTCATCAAACTGGAGGA
>CAZHQS010000042.1:0-13099 GCA_964534545.1 Candidatus Hydrothermarchaeota archaeon | reverse complement strand
AGAAAAAGTGGGGCCGGAGCCCCGAGCCCGATTGTAAAACCGGGTTGACCGTATCCGGTATAGAATAGGGCAACACTCACAACAGAAAACAAAACACCATGCCGGGGTGTCGGAGCTCGGTAACGAGTCCGGCCGTGGACCGGAATTGACCGTATCCGGTCAACGCGGGTTCAAATCCCACCCCCGGCGCAACGGTCATCCCGTATCAAAACAGCTTCTCCAGCTTCTCCACCTTTCTTATCAGGTCGGCCCGCTCCAGTTCCAGGCGGGTGATGTTCTCCTTGCACCCCTCCAGCTCGTCCTTGAGGGTCTTTATCATCAGGTCCTTCTCCTCCAGCTCCTTGGCCTTCTCCTCCACATAGCGCTTGTGGGTGTTGCGCTCCACCTCCAGGTCCTTGAGCCTTATGTTCAGCTGAACTATCTCCGCCTCCCTTTTCTCAAGACTGGCCCCCTTCTCCATGACCTCCTTGGTGAAGGCCTCCACCTGGGTCTTGAGCTTTGTATTTTCGTTGGTGAGGGTATGCAGGGACTTCCGGTCCTCCTCAAGCTCGGACTCCAGCTTCTGGAACCTCTCGGTCTTCTCCTTCAGGGACCTGACCTGGTCCTGGAGCACTGAATTCCTCTCCCTGAGCTCGTCCCGCTCCCTTTTGAGCTCCCTGGCCTCCCTGGAGAGACCCTCCGCCTCCCCCTTCAAAACCGCCAGCACGTCCTCCCTCTCCTCCAGGGCCGCCAAAAGGGAAGATACCTTCTTCTTGAGCTCTTCGATCTGGTTCTCAAAGAACTCCTTTTCCTTGGGATGGATGCCCATACTTCAAAAACGCCCCCACTTAGTTTATATATTTTTGTGTAGCACTATATTATATGAAAAAGGTCAGGGTCTGGAAAGGTGGAAAAGAGTCCACCGCCCTTGTGGCCGAGGAGAGGGAGCTCACCATCAGGGTGGACGGGGAAGATATTGCAACCCTGATGCTCTCCCCAGGCTATGAGGAGGAGTGTGTCACCGGCTTCCTGGTAGGGGAGGGACTGGTCACGGGGCTCCAGGACATCCTGGCCCTCCACGTATCCGGATCCGAGGCAAAGGTAAAGACCAGGCGGGGCCTGATCTCCAGGTGCAGGCCCTATCTGTCAAGTGATTGCGTTGGAGGGTGGAGGACAAGGGTCCAGGAGAGGGGGACGAAGGTTGAATCGTCCTTCAAGGTGGGTGCAGAAGAGATCTCCGAGAACATGAAGCGTCTCCAGGGGGGCTCCAAGATATGGAAAAAGACCGGGGGCGTCCACTCCGCCGTCCTGGTCTTTGGGGAGGACTTCACGGTAATCGAGGACATCTCGAGGCACGTGAGCCTGGACAAGGTCATCGGCCGGGGACTCATCAAGGGGGCCGACTTCTCCTCCTCCTACATCCTGACCACGGGGAGGCTGCCAGGGGACATGGTGGTGAAGGCCGCCCGGGTGGGGATACCAATCATGGTCTCCCGGGCCGCCCCTCTCCTCTCCGGAATCCAGTGGGCAGAGGAGGCAGGGGTGACCCTGGTGGGGTTCGCCAGGGGAAGGTCCATGAACATCTACACCTTCCCGGACCGGATAAACTTTTTATAGTAGTCCTGGACAAGATAGTCACGGGTGATTTTGAATGTACTATGTGAACGGTCTTGAGTATCTTGGTAGGGATGTGAATATCCGGGGGAAGACCATGGGCGGCGTGGAGGCCAAGAAGTTTGTCACTTTGAAAAAGACAGAGGATCTCCCCACCAAAGAAGAGGTCATCGAACTAGCCAAGGCAAATCCCAGGGTCAAGAAGGTCTGGGTGATGGAGATCAAGGGCAACAAATGGAAGAAGGTCCTGGATACCATCGACGTTTGAAGCCTAAGCCCTGAAATAGGCATCGAATTTCTCGGCGGCCTCCTTTGCCTTGCGGGGGCCCACGAACTCCCTGAAGACATCCTCTATCAGGGAATCCACCACCATTCTTACATCCACGCAGGTCAGGTCCTCATGGACGATGTTGAGGGCCCTAAACTGCTTTCTCATTATTCTCTCTGCCAGGTCCTCCCCGAACATGTGCTCCAGGAGGCCCCTGACATCCGCCAGGGTGGAGAGGCACCCGGCCTCCTTGGAACTCCTAATCCTCGGGGGGTCAAGGATGTCCTTTACCTCAAGGAGCTGATTCGTTGAGAACTCGAAGACCTCCATGGTGCCAGCCCCAAGCTCCGGGGACCTGGCGGCCTTGAGGTTATCCGGCTCCTCCAGGCTGGCCTCGAAGAAGACCAGCCGGATCTCCCCCTGAACAAACAGGAGCCATTCGACCCTCGGATTGATCTGGTCCCCCAGGGAGAGGCATACCGGGCCGGTGTGGCCCCTCTCTCTCAAGTCCTCCACTGCCTCCTCCATGGCCGGACCGTCCAGATCCTTGACGGCCACCAACCTGGCCCTGGTGCAGTAGAACCATAGGTCTTCCAGTCGCTCTCGATCCATCAGGATGACAATTCAATCGGCAATCCTTAAATATTTCCCTGCCCCAAATCATTGACCAATGCTTCTCAAGGACTGTAAGATTATAGACTCCCGGGGGATGGTCAGGGGGGATATCCTCATGGAGGGAGAGACCATCAAAGAGATAAAGAAGGACATTGCCCCCAGGGGAGAGGAGACCATGAATCTAAAGGGGGCGGTGGTCATCCCTGGCCTTGTGGACTGCCACGTCCACATGCGGGACTTCGAGGAAAAGAAAAAGGAGACCTTCAGGACCGGCAGCCGGGCCGCCCTGGCAGGGGGGGTCACCACCTTCCTGGACATGCCCAACTCCAATCCCCCAGTGGTGGACGGGGAGACCTTCGCCAGGAGGGTGGAAGCGGCCTCGAGGCAGTCCCTCTGCGATTTCGGCATCAACTACGGCCTCACAGGGGAGAGCCTTGATAGGATGGGTCAGGCCAGGCCCGCATCCCTCAAGGTCTACATGGACGGGGGCCTGGGCCCTGTGGACCAGGACACAATGAAGAGGGCCGTGGAGTCCGGGTGGCGGGTGGCCTTCCATGCCGAGGACGGGGAAATGATCCGGCGCAACCTGGAGTACCTCAAGGGGGAGGAGAAGGGTGATTTCCTCCTCCACGGGGACCTCAGGGAGCCCAAGGCCGAGCTCTGGGCCGTGAAAACCGTCTGCCAACTCTCCAAGGATATGGAAAGGCCCGTCCACATCTGCCACATATCCTACCGCAAATCCCTGCCCCTGCTGGGGGATCTCCAGACCTGGGAGGTCACCCCCCATCACCTGCTGCTCACCGAGACGGATCTCAAGAACCTGAAGGGCTTTGCCAAGACCAACCCCCCTCTGAGGTCCCCCCTGGACATCCAGGCCCTCTGGGGCGCCCTCAAGGCCGGCAAGGTCCCCATGATAGCCAGCGACCACGCACCCCACACCCTCGCCGAGAAGGAGGCAGGACCCCTGGAAGCCCCCTCCGGCATCCCGGGCCTGGACACCATGCTGAGGCTCCTCCTGACCCTGGTGAGCAAGAGGACCCTGACCCTCCAGGAGGTGGTGCGCCTAGCCTCTGAGAACCCTGCCAGGATCTTCGGCCTCAAGGCCAAGGGCAGGATCGCCCCCGGCATGGACGCCGATATCCTGGTCCTGGACATGAAGGAGGAGGGGAAGATAGACGTGGACGAGTTCCACTCCAAGGCAAAGTACTCCCCCTTCGAGGGCTGGAAGACGGTAGGCAGCGTAAGGAAGGTCTTCCTGAGGGGGCGGCTGGCCTATGACGATGAGGACTTCCTGGTAAGACCCGGATACGGCAGGTTCATCCCAGGGGAAAAGAGGGCCTAGAGCTCTCCCGGGACCTGGTCGCTGGACCTTGGAAACTCGAACACCACCCTCCCGCCGATGATCTTGGAGAAGACCCGGACCACCTCGTCCTCATATTTTTTCAGGCGGCGGATGTAGTACTCGCTGTCCCCCTTGTGGATCCTACCCAGGGTGTGGTGGTAGTCGATGCTGGTGTTCTTCCTGCCCCTGGGGGAGAAGGAGAAGGAGACCCAGTCATGGATGTGGCCGTCCTGGTCCTCCAGGTAGATGGTGACGATGTAGGGCAGGGGGGCCCTGGACCTGCCGTACTTGACCATGAGCTTGTAACCGGAGAAGAACTCCGGGGACCTCTCATCCAGAAAGTCGCGGATGTCCAGCTCGGTGGTGGTGATGCCCTCCCCGGGCTCCAGGCCCAGCTGGTCCAGCATATCCCCGTAGGTCATGCCGATGGTACCGGTGGCCCTGCTGTCGATGCCATAGCGGCCCGTGCGGGCGTGGATCTTCAGGAGCTTGTCTTTGCCCATGGTAGAAATTGGCCCCCCCAGGGGATAAAGTTTTTCCTCAAAAGCTTTTTTATTCCCCAAAGGCAACAGTATTCCCATGACCGTCAGGAAGATCCTTCAGGACCTAACCTCGGGGAAGATATCCCTGGAAGAGGCCGAGAAACGCATCCGGCTCTTCGAGGTGGAGCGCATCTGTGACTGGGGCAACATCGACACCCACAGGGAACTGCGCACCGGGGCTCCGGAGGCCGTCTTCGGGGAGGGGAAGGACGATGCCATGGTCCTGGAGATTGTCAAGGGTTTCATCGAGAAGAGCGGCAGGTGCATCGTGACAAGGCTGTCGGAGGAGCGCATGGAGAAAATCGCCGGGCAGCTCCCGGAGGACTACCGGGTGAAGAAGGAGGAGAGGGCCGGCATCCTGGTGGTCAAGGCCCCGGGGTACAAGACCGTGAAAACCGGCGGCCGGGTGGCCATCCTGGCCGCGGGGACCACCGACATCAGGGCCGCCGAGGAGGCCCGGATCATGGCCGAGGAGATGGGGTGCCAGGTCTTCACCTTCTACGACGTGGGGGTGGCGGGGATCCACCGGACCATGCCCGCGGTGAAGGCCATCGTCGAAAAGGACGTGGACGCCGTGGTGGTGGCCGCCGGCATGGAGGGGGCCCTCCCCTCGGTGGTGGCCGGGATGCTGGACGTGCCGGTGGTGGGGCTGCCCATATCCTCTGGCTACGGCTACGGCGGGAAGGGCAAAAGCGCCCTCATGTCCATCCTCCAGTCCTGCTCCCCTGGCCTTTGTGCCGTCAACATCGACAACGGCTTCACCGCCGGGGTGGTGGCGGCCCTCATCGCCAATCGGGCGGCCAGGTTCAGATGAACTGGGCCCTTTTAGAAGTTAAATTATAAATATCAATAGGGGTAATATTTACCTGGGATGGTCCAACCCGCGGAGGCATAGAATAAACCTAGGAGGGCGAAATTTGGAGTGAGAATAACGCATAAACTGTCTTTGGGATTTCTGACAGTCATTTTGTTAATCTGGGTTGTAGGATATTTTGCCATTAGCATTAGTCAAAATGCCTTGCAGGGGTCCATCGAGGAAAGTTCAGTATCATTGGCGGTTGAGATCCTGGACGAAATCGATAGGGAGACCTATCGAAAAATCGAGGTGTTTCTGGAGTACTCCAAGGACTTGACATTGCAGGAGGCTGTCTTGGAGTCAAATCGAGAATTTGAGAAACTAGAGGATATACAGGGATATATCGAAAAAAAGGACCAGGAATGGACCTCTGTACCCAGGGAGGAAATAACACCTTTCATGGAGGATTTGCTGGACAGAAGGCTGTCAGAGGAACTGAGAGAGAAAGTCAAATTCTATGAGAAAAGACATGACCACAAGATCTTCGGGGAGGTGTTTGTGACAAACAAATATGGGGCCCTTGTTGCCCTGACAGGAAAGACAACAGATTACAGGCAGGACGATGAAGAATGGTGGCAGAGGGCAAGGACAGACGGTCTATATGTAAGCGACATAGGTTATGATGAAAGCTCTGGGGTCTATTCCACCGATATTGGGATAAGGATCGAGGATGAAGATGGAAATTTCATCGGCGTAATGAAGGTTGTCTTGAATATTGAGGAATTTCTCGAGATAATTGAAAATGCGGGGTCAATGGAGGCCCCAGGCCAGGGCAAAGCCCCTGTATATAAATTACTTACCAGAAACGGGAGATTGATCTACTCAACAGAGGACTATGAATTCCTTGAGGATGCATCTGAACTATTACCGGGACCGGAACATCTGGGCCTGGAACCCGGACATCCCACCCCTCAAACTGTAAGTGGGGTTAGAAAGGAGGAGGGAGATGGCGAATTGCTGATCATCCATGCCCATTCCAGGGGGTATGAAGACCTTTTTGAGGGTCTGGGCTGGATTTTAATAATAGAGCATGATGCTGAAGAGATATTCGCTCCAGTTATTAGATTAAGAAACGGGATACTGATTGTCTCCCTGGCAGTGACGATCTTTGGTGTCCTGATGAGTTTCGGCATCTCCCGGGCCATCTCCAGACCTGTTACAGAACTCAGAGACGCTGCAAGGGAAATCGGGAGAGGGAACCTGGATACTCCCATTGAGATCATGTCAAGAGATGAAATCGGTCAGTTGGCCGCGTCTTTCAAAAAAATGACTGAAGACCTGCGGAGAACAACTGTCTCGAAAAGATATGTTGACAACATAATTCGAAGTATGAGTGAGTCCCTGGTGGTCGTAGCACCCGATGAAACTATCCGGACGGTAAACAGGGCCACCTGTAACCTGCTGGGATATCAGGAAGATGAGCTGGTCGGAAAACCCTTTGGTATACTCTTCGGGGAAGAAGGATTACCCTTCAAGATGTCTGATTTTGACTCAACCGACAGCGATTTTATCAGTAACATAGAAACGAACTACCTGGCAAAGGACGGCAGAGAAATACCCGTGCTTTTTTCAGCCTCGGTAATGCGCGGCGATGATGGCAAGGTTCAGGGGATTGTGTGTGCGGCGACGGACATCACCGAGCGCAAGAAGGCAGAGGAGGATATCCGCCGGCGTTCCAGGATACAAACGACCATAAATTCGCTACTCCGGATTTCCCTTGAGGACATTTCCCTGGAGGAGATGCTGGAACGGATCATCGATGAGATAATCTCCATCCCGTGGCTCGTGCTGGAATCCAAGGGAAGTATCTTCCTGGTCGAGGATGACCCCGAGGTCCTGGTGATGAAGGCCCAGCGGGGTCTGGCCGAACCCCTCCTGAAGAAGTGCGCCATGGTCCCCTTCGGCAGGTGCATGTGCGGCCGGGCTGCCAGGTCTGGTAAAATAGAGTTCATCGATCATATCGATGAGCACCACGATGTTCGGTATGACGGCATTATCCCCCACGGCCATTACTGCATCCCCCTGAAGTCCAATAGTAGGGTGCTCGGGGTAATCAACCTCTATGTGGAAGAAGGGCACAGGCGCGATGAAAGGGAAGAGGAGTTCCTCAACGCAGCCGCCCACGTCCTGGTTGGGATCATCAAGCGCAAGCAGGCGGAAGAGGCCCTCACGGCGGCCTATGAGGAGCTCAAAACCATCGATGAGGTCAAGACCAACATCATCGCCAACGTCAGCCACGAACTGCGCACGCCCCTGACCATTGCCTCCACTGCCATCGGCATGGCCATGAATGAGGAAGATAAAGATGAGAGGATAAAACTTCTGACCATGGCGAACAATGCCCTCACCAGGCAGAACATGATCATCGGGAACCTGATAGAGGTGGCCCAGGTTCAAAAGAAGGAACTCGTCCTCAATATCGAGGATGTAGATCTCTCAGAGATAGCTACCTTGGCAGTATGGGAGTTGAACCCCACCGCAAGGGAGAAGGGGATACAGATCGACGTTGATTTTCCAGAGATCATAGTTAAAGCGGATTTTGAGGAGATAAAGCACATCTTTTTGAACCTCCTGGACAATGCCCTCAAGTTCAGCGAGAGTGGTGGCAGGGTGAAGGTGAGGGGAGAGATTAAAGGTGGGATGGCCGAGGTGAGTGTGGAGGACACCGGTATAGGGATACCGGAGGAGTTCCATGATAAAATCTTCGATAAGCTCTATCAGGTGGATGCCACAACCACTCGAAGGTTTGGGGGGACGGGGATGGGCCTGGCGGTGGCCAAGGAGATCGTGGAGGCCCACGGAGGTGCCATCTGGGTCGAAAGCGAAGTCGGGAAGGGCTCGAGGTTTGTCTTTACGCTGCCAATGGCAAAGAAGGAGGGCTGAAGGATATCCCGTGGCATTCACACGAGCCTCTCAATCTCCTGGATGACCCGCCGTACCGGTATCCCCGTCTTTTTCGATATATCCAGGGCGTCCCCGAACTCTGCCTTGGCCTTCAGGACCCTTCCCCCGGCATCCCTGGAGACCTTGACCCGGGCCTTACCCCTGAAACCCCCCAGCTCCACATCAACCTGAATCTCCTCCCTTTCCGCCACGAACCTCTTCTGCCTTTTTGCCACCCTGACCCCCAGGGTCCCGGTCTCTTCCATGATGGCCCCGGCAAGGTCTTCTGTGTCCTCCTCCCGGCAGAGGACCGAGAGGATGTGGCCGGGACGGTTCTTCTTGGTGATGGTGGGGATGATCTGGACATCCAGGGCACCGCTTTCCTGGAGGGTGTCTATGACCGCTCCCAGGACCTCCCCGGTAACATCGTCCAGGTTGGTCTCCAGGACGGTTACCTCATCGGTTTTCAAGGCGCCGGCCGTCTCGCAGACCATGACCTGGAGGACGTTGGGGCCCTTGGTATCAAAGGTCCCGGCCCCCCGCCCGATGGAGATGATACGGGATGCAGGAGGGGAGGTATAGTCCCCCACCAGGTTGGCCAGGAGGGCAGCCCCGGTGGGGGTGGTCAGCTCCAGATGCTCCTCTGAAGTGAAAAAGGGGATTTTGAACTCCTTGAGGATCTCGGCCGTGGCCGGGGGAGGGATGGGCAGGCTCCCGTGGGCCGTGGAGGTGGTGCCGCCACCCACATTTACGCTGGACGAATAGACATTCTCTCCTGGTGTAATCCCCAAATCCTCCAGGGCGGCAGCGCACCCGACGATATCAATGACGGTGTCCGGGGACCCGAGCTCGTGGAGGTGGACGTGGTCCAGAGGTTCCCCGTGGGCCCTGGCCTCTGCCTCCAGCAGGGTATCGATGACCTTCCTGGCGAAGGCCTTCCCTTCGTGGGTGGACAGGAGGGTATCTGCTACGTGGCCGGCCTTCTTTTTGAAGATGCTGCCGTGGCTGACGGTGTAATCTCCCTGGACCCGGGTGTCCACCCAGAGGGCCCTGAAGCCGGCCCTCTCGACCCCCTTCTTCTCCAGGGCCACCTCACAACCCCAGACCTCGGCGGTCTTTTCCACCACAGCCTCCAGCCTCCGGAAGTCGGCCCCCAGTTCCAGGAGGGCGGCGAGGAGCATATTCCCGCTCACGCCTGATGATGGGTTCAAGACGAGGATTCTCATTCCAGGATTACCTCCTTTTGAAGAAACATGGGTCCTCCTGCTACAAAAACCTTATATTCCCCCGGCAGGGAAAGGGGTAGCCATGAGGGAAGTCCCGGATGAAGTCAGGACATTCTATGATTCCATCAAGCTCCAGATGACCTATCTGGAGGATGTAAAGGGCCTGGACTGCTCCTCCGTATCCAGCATCGCCGATGCCTTTGTGGACTACCTATCAAGCGACATCACCCACCGCAGCATCCACATCCTGAGCAAGGGCAGGAGCGACCTGTCGGCCCAGTCCTTCCTCCAGGGCCTCTACAACGTGACCTTCAAGCTCTCCGACCGCTACCGGTTCTATCCCGCCACTTTAAGGGACGGGGTCCTGAAGTACATCGCGGGCTCAAGCCTTACCCTGGTGGCCTCGGGTTCCGGGGAGACCAAGGAGGTCAACAGGTATCTCAGGACCGCCATAGACTGCGGGGCCAGGCTGGTCCTCATCACCGGAAAGGAGGGCTCCACGGCCTACAACCTGGTGAAGGATGCCGGCGGGAGCGTCCTCCTCCTGAAGAGCCACAGCAAGATGGACAGGAAGGTGGATGAATCCACCAAGGCCCTCTCACCCCTGGGGTCGGAATTTGAGCTCAAGCTGTGGCTGTTTTTGAACGCCCTGGTACCAGAAATCAGGGGCAGGCTGGAAGGCAAGGACGGTGGGTCCTGCCCGGAGTTCCGCAGGAGGCTGGGCCTCTTCGAAGAGAACCTGAGGCTCCTGCTGGATGAAGAGTGGGTGGAAGACGGGGTCCTGGCAGACTGGATCAACAGGCTGACCAACCGCCATGGCCTCTTCGTCTTCTACGGGGTCTCCCGGTCGGGCCATGTGGCCGAGCAGTTCGAGATGAGGTTCGCCCACGCCAACAAGTCGGTCTTCATGTACGATGACTCCAACCGGAAGCCTTTCCGCTCGGGGGATGCCTGTGTGGTCCTTTCTGGAAGCGGGAACACCCTGGATGTCCTGGACGTGGTCATGGACGCCCTGGGCCTGGCCCGGGAGGGGGGCAGGATAAGGCGGGTGAGGACCGACAGGAATGGAGTGGACGTCTTCGGGTTGACCATGAACCCCTCATCGAGGCTCGGGGAGCTCCTGGAGTTCGTGGGCCAAGGGAGGAACCTCCTGCACCTCCCCATAAAGGAGGAGTACCAGAGGGCCTTCATCGACTCCACTTCCAACAGCATCGTGAGCCCGGCGGATATAGACAAGTTCCGGCTGCCGATCTTTGAGACCTCGGCCTATGTGGTGACCAATGCCATGGTGGCCCAGGTGGGCCAGTACGAGGGCATCATCCCCCACAAGTTCTTCGGCAAGGAGCATGTTTGAAGGAAGCGGAGGTCCCTTCGTCCTCCGGCCCCTCTTGTTAGAATCTGTTTATCCCTCTCCTAGACATCGTTTCCGATGTCCCTGAAGGGGCCTTTCTTCTCGTCGAACCAGAGATCTTCACGATCTTCTCCATAATCTCAAGGAACTCCTTATCTTCTTCCTGGACGTGTCTAGTGAAGGTCTCCATCTTCTGAACACCTAGCGGATGGTTATTATCCTCCTCCCATCTTTATCCCTGGAAATCTCTATCTCACCCTTCTCCACCCTCTTGTCCCATATCTTTTTGAGGGCTTTTGCCAGAGATTCCGTGTCTTCAGGGTCCATATTCATCCACCTCTGCTTTTATTCGGGTCCAGAGTTCCCAGAGATTTTCCCTAATCAGCCTATCTCTTATAGCGTCTTCGTTTATCTTGTTTCCCAAAAGATATGCGATAATCTTAACCTGGGTCTCGGATTTTTCCACATCTGTGCCTTTCTCGAGCATCTCCAGCTTGGATACAAGGACATCCTCGATGCTGATAATATCCACCTCGACCTCCTTTACCTTAATAGTGTCAATTCTCTCCGCCTTTGGTATCTCCCCCATGTATTCCAGGATGAGTCCAAGGTCCTCGTGGACATACCTTATTCCAGAAACGTTTGTAAACCCGCATTCTCCCAGGACCTGTTTTACAATCTCTGGTTTTCGCGCCACTATATCGATGTCCGCGGTGGTGTAGTGGCCTGCCGTAAAGATGGCGACTATGGAACCACCGACTACCGTCACCTTGGTGCCGTGCTTCTTCAACGCCTCGTTCAGGACCCCAGCAGCATATATGCGCCGCTCTTCATCCCTCTCGATACCAGCATTCCTAACCCGTTTGACAAATTCATCTTTGTTCATCCTGTCCCTTCCACCACCTTTATCTCCAGGTAATTCTCAAGCCACACTAGGAAAACCTTTATCTCCTTAAGCGCCTCCTCCTCGGTCTCGCCGAAGGCTGAGCAGCCCGGCAGCTCGGGAGCGATGGCGATGTAGCCTTCGTCCTCCTCGCTGTAAAAGATCTCGACCGCGTATTTCAGGGACATCCTTACTGCTCCAGTATTTCCTTACAATTTTCACGTTCTTGGGATTTTCCTCCAGTCTTTCCAGGATCTTCCTCTTCTTTTCCCCCTTATCTTCCATGGAGCGACCACCCATCGTTAAATCGTCCTGACCCTATAAAAATCCTTTGACTTTTGGTCAGCCCAAGAGCCGCTTCAGAATTAGCTTCCCATATATCCCTGCCAGGATGCCAAAGGGGAGCTGGAGGGCCCAGACTATGGACATCACAGTCACAAGGATCAGTACCGCCGAGGTGCGCCCCGGCACCAGGTAGGGCCCCATCTGCTCCTCCAGCAGGGGGCGCATCTCCTCCACCCCCGGGGTCCCGCCAGCGCTTACCTCCAGGGATGCCGGGATCTCCTCCCCTGCCTTCTCGAAGCCCCTCTCCAGGGCCGCAAGCTGTCCCGGGGTCAGGGGCTCCCCGGAGGATGTCATCTCCCTTTTGACATATACCTCGCTGGCGGTGATGACCTCCCTTGAAAGCTCGACCATTGCCCTTTTCTGCTGGGCTGCGGCGGCCTCCAGGCTGCCGCCGCTTAAGGCCGAGACCCTGATGAACTCCTCGATGACCCTATCTCTCACCTCCTCCTGGAGCTGCGGGGAGGTATTATAGGCATGGATGAGCACCCCTGAAGCCACCAAGCCGCAGACCATGAGGGCGCCCCCCGCAGCCTTGGATATGGTGTAGAACTCGTTCCTGCCGTTATAGATGTTCTTCGTCTGAAAGGAGGCCCAGATACACCCCAGGGGGAGGGCCAGGGCAAAGACGAGGAACTTCCCGCCCAGGAGGGCCCCGGGCACCACCGCCAGGGAGGCCAGGGCACCCTTCCTGAAGCCCTTGAAAGATATCAGGGAGACCCATGCCAGGGGCAGGGGAAAAACCAGCAGGGTCAGGGCCAGGGGACCCCCTAGGGAACCCAGGGATACCATGGCCAGCAGGACCAGCACCAGGGCCGCTTTCTCTCCCTCATCCACCTTTCCTTTTCTCCTCCTTTATGGGCGGTGGTCTTGGTTTTGTCACAAACCTCTTGATGATCTTATCGGCCAGGGACTCCTCCTCTTCCTCTTTCTTCCTCTTGGGGCACTTGAGGACCTTCACCGACTCCGGGGTGTTCCCGATACCGCAGGTGTTCCCCACCCCAACGACTACCACCTCGCCGCCCTCGGGGACCTGCTCGATGCTCTCGGTGACCAGCTCCACCGCCCGGTCCTTGGAGGAGCTGATGTCATCGCACAAGGGGGAGATGGCCTCCTCGATGGACATCTTTATGGCCAGGGCCTCCAGGGGTATGTCCTTCTTGAGGGCCGCCTCCTCCATCTTGGCCTTCTCGGGTCC
>CAZHQS010000041.1:1810-13203 GCA_964534545.1 Candidatus Hydrothermarchaeota archaeon | reverse complement strand
GATTTGAGAGAGATTCGGATAAAATCTTAAATATCTTGAAAGCCCATGATATATTGCATAAGGGGTTTTATGGCAGCATTTGATATCAAGGGGAAGGACATCCATCTCGATGAAGAGGGATATCTGCAAGACATGGAAGAATGGAACCGGGATGCTTCGGAATACCTTGCCCGTAAAGCAGGGATGAAGGTGCTTGAAAAGACCGGTGCCTCCCCCATAACCAAGCAGGTATGCAGGGCAGAAGTTTTACAGGAGGGGTAAGGACCTTGAGGACCCATAGCGTATGTTGTCTGTGCAAGAGATGTATCGGAAATCTGACGGATGAGATATTGGGGTTGAAGGCCCTGGAAAAAAGGATAATACCGGGTCTTATAGACTGGCGGATTTTCAAAAAAGAGAAGAAGGTTCAGGGGAAGTAGTCCCTGACCAAGGATGCGGTGCCGCCAGCACTGAAGGCCTTGAAGAAGGTCAGCGCCTCGGCATAGGCGTAAGCTTCGATGGCCTGGACGGTGTCGTCGTGGATGCTGTAGATATCACGGAAGAACTCCTTTATGGCGAACTTTGAGCTCTTGCCGAAGACCTCGGTATCCTTTTTCCCAGGCATCTTGGTGCCGTAGGTATCCACTGTCCAGTCCCAGATGTCCTTGTAGAGTTCGGGCTCATAGACCTTGAAGACCTCCCAGACCAGGTTCATCCAGAAGGTGCCCACGTTGCCCTTGATGATGTCCCCTTTCGGGAACTGGGTGTTTATGAACTCCCTGGGGGTGCCGGTGATGCCGTGCTGGGCGATTCCCACCCTGAGGCCGTTATCCCTCAAGGCTTTCGCCACCGCCCTTGTCCGGGGAACGTCGATGGACACCTGGGCGACGAGGTTCCCATTCTCGTCGTAGATGTTGCCGTGGGTTGAGCCGTTGGCGATGGCCAGGACGTAGGGGTTCACACCGTTCTCGTGCAGCGCTTTGATGAAGGTGACGGCCTCCTCGGGCCGGGTGAGGACCATACCCTCCTCATCTTTTCGCCCTATCTCCCCCACCTCCACCTCCAGGCCGTACTCCCTGTCCCCCATCTCCTTCTGGATGAACCGGGCCATCTCGGTGGTGACCCGGATGTTCTCGGCCAGCTCCTCCCTCAGGTCCCTGCCCTGGAAGTTGAAGAGGTGGGAGCCGTCGATGGCAAAGCTGGTGTAGCCGGCCTCTATCTGGGCCTTGACGAGCTTTTTGGTCTCTCTCATCTCCTCCTCGGTCCCCTCCTTGATGGTGATGTGGTCCCCGTGGAGGGCCCAGATGTCAAACCCCACATCGTCGGCCGCCTCCCGGGTGCGCTTGGAGTACCCCGCCGGGGTCAGCCCGGTGTAGCCTCCCTTCATATCCGACTCGCTCTTGGCGAGCTCCATGATGACCGCGGCGTCCATGTCCCTGGCGGCCCGGAATATCCCCCGGCATACGTGGGTAATCCTGGTGTTGCAGGCCATGATGATGGTCTCATGCCCGAAAAGGGCGTTGAACATCCAGGAGCTCGGTATTGGTCCTCCCATGTTTCCACCTCCTCTTTTAGATATTCTATAATCCCTCAGGTATTTTATTTTATGGGGGACTTAGCAAGACATTTATACTCCCCATGCACCAATCTAGGCCATGGATGAAGATTTCAAAAAGGATTTGATCAGATACAGTAAGAAGATCAGCCTATCTCCTGACCAGTACAAGGAATCCCTTAAAAATAAGGAAGGATCCCAGAAAGAAACCTCTTAACTATTTCTCGGCTCAACCCCCTCACCCCATATACTGCTTCAGCAAGACTTTTGGACAATAACGGCCGCACATGGTGCAGCTGCCCCAGGTTTCTGGGTGGAGCTCCCTCGGCCTCTCCGGGTCCAGGGCATTTCAGTTTACCCAACTCACCCAAGTTTTCGAATCCGGATCTTGTCTTCGGTGACCACTATGAAACTGTTTTCCAGCCTCTCCAAAAAGTCTTCGAGGAGTATCCTAACATACTTTATGCGGGTCGAAGGCATATCGGTTTCAAGCCTGAGCAGGATGACGCCCTTGGATTTGGCCTTCAACCTGAAAACAAGTTCCCCAAAGTCTTTATCGTTTGTTACGAGGATTCGGTCTTCCCTGTAGGCGCTTTTAATGACATCCTCATCCCTTGCTCCTCTCATGAGGTCCCCCACATAGAGGGCATCAAAGCCCATCCTCACAAGCTCAGAGGAAAGTTTCTTTCCGCTGCTTTCATCCACCAGGAACTTTGGCACGTTTTCCCCCCGTGAGAGGATACACCTCCTCGTTTGCGATGACCCTTGCACTGTAGTCCAGGGCGGCCTTGATGTCATCCTTTTCCAACTGGGGATAATCCTCAAGAATCTCTTCTGTGCTTGCCCCTGCGCTGAGGAGTTTTAAGATGGCTTCCACGGTGATACGGGTACCCTTGATGAGCGGTTTACCCACCATTACTTTGGAGTCTATCACTATCCTTTCGTCCATTTTTCTTCAATCTAAATACGAATATTCACGTTTATATAGGTATGTGGTATGGCAGGTAGAAACTCCCAGCAGATTAAACGCCAGCGTCCCTTGGACTTGTCCTCCTTTTACCCCATATACTGCTTCAGCAAGACCTTCGGACAATAACGGCCGCACATGGTGCAGCTGCCCCTGGTTCCAGGATGGAGCTCCCTCGGCCTCTCCGGGTCCAGGGCCAGGGCGAACTGTCCCTCCCAGTCCAGCATGCTCCGCTTCACCGCCAGCTCCCTGTCCTGCTCCCCCGGGCCGAACTTCATGGTGTCCCCCACATGGGCCGCTATCCTGTAGGCCATGAGGCCCTCCCTCATCTGCTCCAAATCCGGTAACCCCAGGTGCTCCGCGGGGGTGATGTAGCAGAGGTAGTCCGCCCCGGCCCCCGCTGCTATCGCAGCGCCAATGGCACCTGCGATATGGTCGTGGCCCACTGCGATGTCCGTTGGCAGGGGCCCGGCCACAAAGAGGGGGCGGTCGGCGATCTGCTTGTAATAGTGGACGTACCTTGGGATTCTCTGGGGCGCCACGTGGCCCCCCATACCCTCCATGATGACCTGGACCCCGGCCTGGTTTGCCTGCCTTGCCAGCCGGGCGTTATTTTTGATCTCCTCCTTCTGGGGGCCGTCCATGGGATCGTGGATGCAGCCGCTGCGCATGGCGTTGCCCAGGGACAGGACCGCATCCTTCTCCCTGAGGAGCTCGAGATAGGAATCAAAACACTCCTGAATGGGGTTCTCCTCCCCGTTGTGGAGCATCCATGCCGCCGTCTGGCTGCCGCCCTTGGAGACCATACCCAGAATCCTCTTTGACCTTTTCAAGGATTCCAGCATCTCCAGGGTGATCCCTGCATGGAGGACCACGGAACTTATCCCTTCCTTGATGTGCTTCTCTGTCGTTTTAAGGATATCCTCCGGCGCCATGGCCTCGAAGGAGGTCTCCACCACCGTCTGATAGATGGGTACGGTGGTCAGGGGCACGGTGGTGGCCTCCATGACGCGGCGGCGGATCTCATCGATATCACCCCCCATGGACAGGTCCGAGATGGTATGGGCGCCACATCTTTCTGCCACCTGGGCCTTCTCCACCTCTGCATCGGGGTCCACCTTCTCCGGGGAGGTCCCGATGTTCACGTTGATCTTGGTTCGGCACCCGGCCCCCATGGCCAGGACCTCCCGGTCCCGGGTCATCAGAATAGCCCTGCCAGTGGCGATGCGGCGGCAGAGCCTTTCCTCATCCATGCCCTCATCCCGGGCGGCCCGGGCCATCTCCCCTGTTACAATCCCCCTTCTCGCATAATCAAGTTGTGTGCTCATTCAACGATGAACTCCTGGTGCAGGGCCTTGACACCCTTCTTGGCATCCTTTGAAGCCACCACGAAGGAGATGTTCACCTCCGAGGACCCCTGGGCAATCATCAGGACGTTCACCCCTGCATCGGCCGCTGCCTTGAAAACCCTGGCCGCCACCCCCCTTGTCCCCCTCATGCCGGCACCGATGACCGCGATGACCGCGATGTCCTTATCATAGTTCACGTCCTTTACGATGTCCTTGCCAGGGAAAGCCTTCTTGATGGTCTTTATGGCCCGGTTCAGGTCCCCCTTCTCCACCACCAGGGAGATGTTCACCTCCGAGGACCCCTGGGATATCATCATGATGTTCACCCTCTCTGCCGCCAGGGCTGTGAATACCCTGGCCGCCACCCCGGGCACGCCGATCATCCCCACCCCGGAGATGGTAAGGAGGGCGCAGTTGTCCAGGACCGTGACTGCCTTTACGATATCGTCTATCTTCTTCTGCTCCCGGACTATGAGGGTCCCGGGATGGTCGGGTTTGAAGGTGTTCTTCACCCGCACCGGGATATCCTTCTCCATGGCGGGCTCGATGGTCTTGGGATGGAGGACCTTGGCCCCGAAATAGGCCAGCTCCATGGCCTCTGCGAAAGAGATGACATCGATGGTCTTGGCCTTCTTTACAATCCTGGGATCGGTGGTGTATATCCCGTCCACGTCGGTCCAGATCCATATCTCGTCGGCCTTCAATGCCGATCCTATGATAGCGGCAGAGAAATCCGACCCCCCGCGGCTTAAGGTGGTGATCCTGCCCTGCTCGTCCCCTGCCACGAATCCGGTAACCACAGGGATTTCTCCCTTCTTTATCCTCCTGCCGAGTTTGGCCCTGACCTTCTTGTTGGTCTTGGCCCAGATGGGATGGGCCCTGCCGAAGTTGGAGTCGGTGATGATACCAGCCTCGTGACCCGTGAACCAGCTGGACTCAACACCCCGGCTCTTCAAGGCCCCGCTCACGATGGGGGCTGAAAGCCTTTCCCCGAAGGACATGACATAATCCCTGCTGCGGGGGGTAAGCTCCCCCACATAGGAAATCCCCACCAGGACCTTCTCCAGCTCCTTGGAGAGCTTCTCCACCTCTATGAGGGGCAGCTCCCGGTGCTCCTCTGCCACAGCGGCCCTGATGGCCTGGGCGTGCTTCTCCTTCAGGTGCCCAGCGAAGTTCTTGATGTCATCCTCGGTGATGCCGTTTATGGCCTTCTCCGCCATCTCCACAAGCTGATTGGTCACGGTACTCATGGCAGAGACCACCACCACGGTCTCGGAGGCACGGTTGCCGGCCACAATCTCGGCCACCTCCCTGATGCGCTCTCCGGAGCCCACCGAGGTGCCGCCGAACTTCATCACCAGGCGTTTGAGAGTCATAGGTATCCCTTAAAAACAGGGGGCTTTTAAAGCTTTTCCCCCTCTACCTGGAGAAGAACTTCTTCAAAAGTCCGCCCGTAAAGGGTGCCGGGGCCTTGGCCTTCCTCCCTGATCTGACCAGCTCCACCGAGGCCCCGCCGTGGCGCGATTTTTTGACACGGATGTCCACAAAGATGGGCTGCTCCACCACCTCTCCCACCACCAGTGCCACCCCGGGCTGGAGCTGACGTATCTCCTCCTCCAGGTCGGCGGTGAAGCCCTCGATGGACTGGCTTATGGCCCGCAGGTCGTTGGGGTTGGTGACCTTCAGGATTATCTGGGTGTTGCACTGGGACAGGACCGACTTGTCCACCCTGGCCGGTCTCTGGGAGACCACGCACAGGCCCATGCCGAACTTGCGGCCCTCACTGGCTATAGTCCTGATGACCCCCAGGGAGGATGCCTTGCCGAAGCCCCTCTCTGGACAGAAGTTGTGGGCCTCCTCAATCAGAAGCAGAAGGGGCGGTATCCTGCCCTTCTTCCTCGCCTCGAAGAGCTCGGAGGCTATCCTGGTGACGATTATCTCCTGGATATCTGGCTGGACCCCCCTGAGGTTGAGGATGGACACCCGGCCCTTCTTTACCAGGTCAACCGGGGTGACAGGAGGGCCGTCGAAGAGCTTTGAATCCTTAACCATCTCCAGGCCGGTAATGAGATTCCACTTGACCTTGCTCTCGTGCTCCTGGATGGTGTCCATCAGGTCCTTCAGGGTGTAGTTGCCGTAGCCCTTGGTAATCTTGAGGGCCTCGAAGAGGATGCCCTTCTGGGCGTCGGTGAGTTTTGTGGGCAGCATCTCCAGGTAGTCGTGGAAGGTGAGCTTGGTGATGTCCATGGCGAACTTCTTGTCGGCCTGGATGTTGACATGGAGGTTTGGAGTGTATTCAGTAATGTTGGGATATCCTCGGGGGGAGATGCCGTATCTGGACATCAGGTCCTTCTCCTTGGGGTTGGTGTTGGGGTTCTTCAGGGAGGCGTATTCCCCGTGGGGGTCAATGATGACAATGGGGACCTTGGCCTCGATGAGTTCCTCGATGAGGACCCCCACGGTGTAGGACTTGCCTGCTCCGGTCTTGGCCAGCACACTGACGTGCTTCTGGACCAGTTTGTTGATGTCCAGGTGGACGGGTATCCTGGCCTGGTGCCCCTCCAGGAGTCCGAGATAGATGCCCCCCCGGGCGCCGAGATTCAGGACATGCCGGATGAGGGTGGCATCGGCCTGGTAGACCTTGGCTCCGGGCTTGAAGGGCATCTTGGGCATCTTGAGCATATTGGCGTCCACATACCCTATGACCTTGGCCTTGGCCACGATGCGCTCCTGGTACTCCTCCCTCCGGGGGGCCGTTCCGGTGATGGCGTTCAAGGAGTACATCTCGTTGTAGCGGCGGATGGAGGCCACCTGGGCAAGAATCCAGCCGTAGGAGTCGTGGTTCACCTTGACATAGGCGCCCTTCTGGAGGTTGGAACCACTCCCCACTATGAAGTTGAACTCGGAGTAGCCGACCTCGCCAAAAATCATGCCAACTATCTTTACCATGCTGCAAACAGCCTTATATCCTATGCATAATAAAACTTCTGGATATGCCCTTTGACTTCATCCCCGAGGAGAGGCGCCTCACCCAGCCAGAGGAGCTCCTCACCTACTCCTATGACGCCACCGACCACAGGGGGCGGGCGGGGCTGGTTTTAAGGCCGGTATCCAAGGATGAAGTCGTCGAGATTGTGAAGGAGGCATATGAGACCGGCACACCCATCGTGCCCAGAGGCGCCGGCACCAGCCTCAGTGGGGGGCCGGTCCCGGAGGAGGGGGCCGTGGTCCTGGACCTCACCCTCATGGACAGGATAATCGAGGTACAGGAGAGGGACCGTCTGGCCACTGTGGAGCCCGGGGTGGTCTATGGGAGGCTCAACAAACATCTTGAAAGCCACGGCCTCTTCTTCCCTCCCGACCCCGGCAGCGGGAGTGTCTGCACCATCGGCGGCATGGTGGCCACCAACTCCAGCGGCATCCGGGCCGTGAAGTACGGCACCACCCGGGACTATGTGGCAAGGCTGGAGGTGGTCCTGGCAGATGGGCGGGTGATAGAGACAGGCACCCGCGCCCGGAAGTCCTCCTCGGGCTATGACCTGGCTGGTTTCTTTGTGGGGTCGGAGGGCACCCTGGGGATTTTTACGGAGATTACCCTCAGACTTTTGCCCAAACCCACCCATTATGCAGCGGCCAGATTGGCCTTTCCAGGGGCAGCTGAAGCGGCAAGGGCAGTGGGGAAGATCATCTCGTCGGGCTTGAACCCGGCAGTCCTGGAGTTCATGGACAAAAATACCGTCCAGACCGTGGAGAAGTACATGGGTCTGGGCCTGCCGGAGGCCGGGGCCTTACTCCTCATTGAGATGGACGGCTTCGACCAGGGGGCCGACCTGTTGCTGGAAAAGGCCCTGGATTTAGCGGATGCCGAGGAAGTCGAAAGAGGGACGGATAGGCAGGCCCTGTGGAGGGCCAGGAAGGCCGCCCTGCCGTCTCTTGCCAGGTATGCACCCAACCTTGTATTGGAAGACGTGACGGTCCCCATATCGAAGCTGCCTGAAATCCTGGAAAGGATAGGGGAGATATCCAAGGGGTATGGCATCCCCATCGCCACCTTCGGCCATGCCGGTGACGGCAACCTCCATCCCACCTTCCTGGTGGAGGAAAGGGACGAAAACCTGGAGGAGGCCATGAAGGAGCTCTTCCAGGCGACCCTTTCTTTGGGTGGGACCATCTCGGGGGAGCACGGTGTAGGGCTGGAGAAGAAGGGTTTCATGGGACTGGAGCACGGGACTTCTCTGGATTTGATGAAAAAAATCAAGGCCGAGCTTGACCCAAAAAATATCCTGAATCCTGGAAAGGTCTTCTGAGGCTACCAGTCCCAGCCCAGGGCCTTCTTGAGCTTGTGGGGATTGAACATATCCTGATTCAGGGGGACGGTGTCCTCGGCCATCCAGATCTTGTTGAAGTAGTCGGCCGCCTTGCCTGCCATCTCTTCATCCTCCATCCAGATGCCTGCTTCGTAGTTCTCCCAGAGGCCGGTCTGGGTGAGATTGGATGAGGAGGTCATGACCTTGAGGCGGTCCACCACGATCATCTTGGCATGGACCGATGGGTTGAGCCTGACGGTATCCTCGGGGAACATGGCCAGGAACCTGGAGAGGGCAAAACCCTGCTTCTTGTTCTCCACCAGGACCCAGTCCCTCCCGGCCTTCTTCCTCTCATAGGAGGGCCAGGTGAGGATCCTCACCTTCACCCCTCTGTCGGTGAGCTGTTTGATGTTGGAGGTGAACCAGTCCACATAGTAGATCCATGGCGATGTTATCAGGACCTCCTTTTTTGCGTCCCTTATGAGGTCCTCGATGGCACCGATGACGTTGCTTTTTTCTGGTTTGTCCTCCCCGGGGATGGTCCGGACAAACCCCATGGGGGACGGGAAGCCCTTCTTGATGATGAAGATGAAGATAAAGGCAAGAATAACCATGATGATGGAAACAGTCTGGCCAATGGCATACATATGGGGTTTGGGGCCGAATTCACATACGGTGGTGATCTCTTCCCCGGGTTCCATGTCCTCTTTAACCCAGATCACAGTCTTCCTGAAGTCCTCCTCTTCTATCCTGGCCCCCGGGGTTATCATCAGGGGATCATAGAGAGTATACCAGCCCTTTGGGAGGGTGAGTCCAATCTCAAACTCATGGAGGGGCCAGTCAAAGGGGTTGTCATGGTCCTGCCTGAAGTGCCAGCCCTTCTCTGTCTGGCTGGTGGCGCCGGGGAGGGTCATCTCAAAGACGATCTTATAGGTTTCCCTGGGGAGGATGCCCTTGGAAAACCGGAACCCGACCCCTGTCCCTGGGTGAATGTTGGTTTCAAGGCTTCCCGAGGGGATATCGTAGGCCCGGACAAGCTGGGACCCTGACATGGGGAATCCCTGGGTGCCGGACAGCTGGAGATTTATCTCTTTCTCGGCCGTGTTCTTGAACTCATATATTATTCTGACAGTCCCGTGGTCAGGATCTTCCAGTACGTAGAAGACCCTCAAGCTGGTCTGGATGCTGGTATTCATGTCCTGCTCCTGGGCCCAGGTGGGATAAGAGAAAAGCAGTAAGACCATCCCCAGACAAATAACCGTCTTCTTCAATGAAATTTCCTCCAGGTGGCTTTTGCGAGGTTATATAATATAATAATTGTGATGTACGAGGATCTGATCCAGGAAATAAAGGGGGCAAGGACTCAAGAAGAGGCCTTGAAGGCAAAGAGGAGATTCTCCAAGCGATATGGCCTGGCAAGGATACCTTCCAATGCCGAGATCCTGGACTCTGTTCCCGAAGGGGAAAGGGAGGTCCTTCGGGGCATCCTGATGAAGAAGCCTGTCCGCACCCTCTCCGGCGTGGCAGTGGTGGCGGTCATGGCCCGACCCCATGGGTGCCCGGGGGAGTGCATCTACTGTCCCAGGGGGGAGGATGCCCCCCAGAGCTATACCGGGAGGGAGCCCGCGGCCCTGAGGGCGAAGAGGGCAGGCTACGACCCCTTCGAACAGGTCCATGGCAGGCTGAGGCAGCTTGAGGCCACAGGCCATACCATTGACAAGAGCGAGCTCATCGTCATGGGCGGGACCTTTCTGGCGCAGGACCTGGAGTACCAGGAGTGGTTCGTGGGCCGGTGCATCCAGGCCATGAACGTATATCCAGAGATTGATGCCGGGCAAAGAACCCTCACCAGGATATTCGAGGAAAACGAAAAGGCCCCTGTCAGGAATGTTGGCATCACCTTCGAGACCAGGCCCGATTATTCGAAAAAGGAGCACGTGGACAGGATGCTCTCCCTGGGCGGGACCAGGGTGGAGCTGGGGGTCCAGACCCTTTCAGATGAGGTTTACCGGAGGGTGAGGAGGGGCCACACCCTGGCCGATGTGGTGAAGGCCACCAGGATTCTCAAGGACTCGGGCCTGAAGGTCTGCTACCACATGATGCCCGGCCTTTTTTCAGACCCCCAGACCGACCTGGATATGTTCCATACCCTCTTTGATGACCCGGGATTCCGGCCCGACATGCTGAAGATATACCCTACCCTTGTCATCAAGGACACGGGTTTATATGATCTGTGGAAGGCCGGGCAGTACACACCCTACACCGACCAGGAGGCGGTGGACCTTCTGGTAGAGGTGAAGAGGCTCCTGCCAAAATGGGTGAGGACCATGCGCATCCAGAGGGACATTCCGGTTCAGCTGGTGGAAGCCGGCATCAGGCGGGGGGACCTGGGTGCCATGGTCTACGACAGGCTGAAGGATGAGGGGGAAAGATGCAGGTGTATCAGGTGCAGGGATGTGGGCCACCTGGCATATAAAGAGGGGGTGGAGGTTAACCCGGAGGACATCCATGTGCTAAAGGAGGAATATCCGGCCTCGGAAGGCGGGGAGGTCTTCCTCTCGGTGGAGGATACCCGGGCCGATGCCCTCATTGCCTACCTGCGGCTGCGTTTCCCCTCGGACCAGGCCCACAGGCCCGAGGTGGATGCCGAGACCGCCTTGGTTAGGGAACTAAGGGTCCTGGGTCCCACCGTGCCCCTCGGCGAAAGGCTGGAAGGCGCCAGCCAGCACGGGGGCTGGGGCGGGCTGCTCCTGGGCACGGCCGAGGAGATGGCTGCTGATAGAGGGCTAAGAAAGGTCCTGGTGACCTCGGCCATAGGGACCAGGGACTATTACAGAAAATACGGTTACGAAGGGCTTGGGCCGTATATGGGGAAGGGGTTGTGAGTCAGTGAAATGTAACCGTTAGCTCTTTGGCTAACACACATTTCCCACATCGCTTAGTATTTAAGGGACCAGTGAGACTCACCACCCATGATAGTCATAAATGAATATATAGAAAGGATCGCCCCCCTGGACGAGGGGGCCATGGAGGAGGCCAGGAAGAGACAGGACCGTCTGACCAAACCCCAGGGTAGCCTGGGTGTCCTGGAGGAGATTTCAGTAAAGGTTGCAGGCATCACCGGCAGGCTCGACCCGCCCCTGAAAGATAAGGTGATATTCACCTTGGCCGGGGACCACGGCGTTGCCGCAGAGGGGGTGAGCGCCTACCCGAAGGAGGTCACCCCCCAGATGGTC
>CAZHQS010000041.1:0-1710 GCA_964534545.1 Candidatus Hydrothermarchaeota archaeon | reverse complement strand
AAGTACAAAGGGGCAGGCCTTACCCACTACGTAATGCAGAGCGACGATTCGCCCTTCTGACTCTTTCAGGGTGTTTTAAATGCTCGAGACCCTGGTAGTGGACAGTAGGCAATTTTTGGTAGATTCAGAAACGAATTTCTGGGGCATGGGTGACAGAAACCGGCTGGAGGATCTCTATACCAAGGTGAGAGAGGACCTTTTTCAAGAGATCAAGGAGTTCAGGTTCAACTCTGATATCATCCTGTTCTATGTAAACCCCACCGACCGGTGCAACGCCAGCTGCCCCTACTGCTACCTGCCCCAGGAGATAAAGGCCAGAAGGAAGAATATGACCTACCAGGAACTGGAGAAGGTTGTAGAAAAGGCGACCGCTTTTTTTGATGGAAAGGGTATGAAGGGCACGGTGGTCTTTCACGGGAGCGAGCCCCTGCTCAACAAGGACAACATCTTCAAGGTCATTGACCAGTACCACAAAGATCTGAATTTCGGTATCCAGACAAACGGGCTCCTGCTCCAGGAGGAGGACGCCGACTTCATCAAAGAGAAAGGCCTCAATATCGGCATATCCCTGGATTCCCCAGTTGAGAAGACCAACGACTACCTCCGGGGCGAGGGGCATTATCAGGCGGTAGTGAAGGCCCTGGACTGGTTCAGGGGCTACAGGGGCCTCAATGTGGTCACAACCATCACAAACCACAATGTAGGCCAGCTCCTGGATATGGTGAGATTCCTCCATGAAAAAGAGGTCGGTCTCTGTCTGATGAACCCGGTCAGGGGAACTCAAGTGAGTTCCCGCTCCTTCAGACCCGATCCCCTGCAACTGGCATCGGAGTTCATAAAGGCGGTGGACGAGTCCATTCGGCTGACCAAAGAAGGGAGGAGGATCGTCATCGGGGACTTCGCCAACATCCTCCTTGGGATCATTGCCCCCTCGGCCAGGGTCCTGATGTGCGACATCTCCCCCTGCGGCGGGGGCCGGAGGTTCTTCTCAATAACTGCCGATGGAAGGGCATACCCCTGCGGGGAGTTTATCGGCATGGACGGATTCCTTGGGGGGAACATATTCTCTGACTCCATTGAAGATATCGTTGCTTCTAGAAACTTCTTAAAGGTCAGGGAGAGGGTGGTGGAGGAGGTCCAGGAATGCAGGACATGTCTCTTCAAGAATATGTGCGGCGCCCCCTGCCCCGCCGAAATATATTCGACAGAGGGGAGCATGTATGCCAAGAGCTATTATTGCGATTTTTATAAGAAGGTGGCGGAACACGCCTTTAAAGTGATATTTCGGGACGAAGTTGAGTTCGTGATACGAAAGACCGCCCTCAGGGAGATGTTCAATCTCAATTGGGCATGATTTTGGTAGAACTATTGGGAACACCCATATATTGATGGATAGACACATAAGATCCTACAGATGATAGAGGACACCATACCAGAGAGGATAAAAAAGGCCAAAAAGGCGGTTCACGGCGGGGATGCCTTCCGCTACGGGGACGTGGTGGACTTCAGCTCCAACGTGAACCCCTTCGGCCCGTCGAAAAAGGCCATGGCGGCCTTGAGGGCTGCCGTCAGGGATATCCAGGTCTATCCGGACCCCGATGCCCGGAGGCTCAAAGAGGCCATTGGTGACTACCTCGGGGTGGCCCCTGAGTCCGTAACGGTGGGCAACGGCTCCACCGAGGTCATCAAGAACTTCTGCGAGGTCTTCAT
>CAZHQS010000040.1:0-13515 GCA_964534545.1 Candidatus Hydrothermarchaeota archaeon | reverse complement strand
CTGGTTCATACTCAGGAACTTTTTTCTCTCTTTCCTTTTGAAGATTATTTAAATAAATCAGAAGTAGCGTTAATGAAGTCAGTCTTTGCTGGCCATCAATTATAGAGTTCTTTCCACCTTTTGTACTAATTACAATAGGCCCTAAAAAATAGGCATTATAGTTTTCTATTTCTTCTCTTTCATGGTTTTCTTTATAATTTGAGAAAAAACTGGACTCGAAATCTACAATTAGTTGTTCAATATGTTTTCGTTCCCATTTATATTCTCTTTGAAAGTCCTCCACGGTGTACTTTGCGTTATTGAGTACATCATAAACCGACTTTTCTTTAGCACGTATTTCTTTTATGTTTGTGCTCATTATTCCTGTTTCTCAAATAGTGATTTCATATATAATTTTCTTATTTGGTTTAAAGTTGCCATCTATTAAACTCCAACGTATCCAACCTAGAAAGAAAATCAGTTTTTGAAATCATTCATTTATTTGTCTCTCATGCCCATGGTCCTTAATACCTCCTCCGCCACCTCATCCACCGTCAGGCCCGAGGTATCTATGGTGAAATCGTTATCGGCATAGAAGGGCGCCCGGAACTCGAGAAGCTCCTTTATCCTCCCCAGGGGGTCCTCCACCTGGAGGAGGGGCCGGTGGGTCTCGTCCTTTACCCTATCGTAGATGACCTTAGGGGGGGCGCTGAGGTAGAAGATGACGCCATTCTTTCTGAGGTTGTCCATGTTTTCCTTTTTCAGTACCACCCCGCCCCCGGTGATGATGATGTGGCCTTCCAGAGCGGAGACCTGGGCCACCACCTGCCTTTCCAGCTCCCTGAAGTGGTCCTCCCCATGCTTTTCAAATATCTCGGTGATGGCCATCCCTGCCCTTTCCTCTATCTCGTCGTCGGTATCGATAACCGGCATACCGGTCTTTTCGGATAGGGCCCGGCCCACCGAGGACTTGCCTGCCCCCATGAACCCGGTAAGGACGATGTTCTTCATACACTCCAAGAAATCCCTAGAAATATATAATAGTAATCCCAATTTTTAACCATGGATGGAGCTTCTGGAGAAGAAGGGGCATGGCAACTCCTGGAGGACTATGCCAGAAGGTTCAGGCCGGACTGGAAGGAGTCCATGGTGGTCCATGCTGAAATCGTCCTGGACCTGGCCACCTTCATAGCCGGGCTGGTGGATGAGGATATCAACATGGGGACCCTAAGGCTGGGCGCCATCCTCCACGACATCGGGAGGACAAAGGCAAAACAGGTGGTGGAGCACGGGGTCCTGGGGGGTGAGATATTGAGGGCCGAGGGTTTCCCCAAGGGAGTTGTCCGTATAGCCGAGACCCACCTGGGGGTGGGCATCACCAGGGAAGAGGCAGAAAAACTCGGTCTGGGGTCCCGGGACCTGGTCCCTGAGACCTTGGAGGAAAGGATCGTCTGCTATGCCGACAACCTGCTCTTTTACATAAAAGAGGAGGGGCGCCACGAACTCCGAGGCCGCAAGGCCGTGGTGGAGCGCTTCCGGGCTGAACTGGGGGAGGAGTATGCAAAAAGGGCCGAAGAGTTTATGGAAGGAGTGGAGGCCCTGGTGGGGGACCGCATGGCCGAGCTTAAGGATTTCATCAAAAACTATAATGAGACGTTAAGAACAGAGGGAAAATGATATGTCTCTCCCGGCCTTTAGTATGGACCGGAGCCTCATGAGGTTCTACCCCTACCTGGCAAACCGCCGCATCAGGGTCGTCCTCTTTGCCGGGCTTATGGCGACCATGGCCCACTTCAAAGGGAATACCTCCCTCATCATCGCCTGGATAATCTTCGCGGTGGTGTTCCTGAGCCCCGTAACTGAAAGGATAGATATCTATTACAGGGACCGCCACGTCCTGGGGGGGGAGGCCTACATCCTCATGCTGAAGGAGGTCTTTATCCTCCTCCTGCTCTGCCTGGTCTTCGTCTCCGCCAGGTTGATGGGTTATTATATTGGTTAAGATGAGGTGAAAACATGGAAGATGAAGATATCAAGGAACTTCTGTCCTCATCCAGGATAATCGCGGTGGTGGGCTGCTCCACCAACCCGGAGAAGGACGCCCACAAGGTCCCCCTGTACATGAAGAATGCGGGCTACAGGGTCATACCCGTGAACCCCTTCGCCGAGGAGATCCTGGGGGAGAAGGCCTACAAAAGCCTGCTGGATATACCGGATGACATCGAGGTGGACATCGTGAACGTCTTCCGGCCCTCCAAGGATGTCCCCCCCATAGCCGAGGACGCCATAAAAATAGGGGCCAGGGCCCTCTGGCTCCAGCTCGGCATTCGCAACGACGAGGCCGCCGAAAAGGCCGAGGCCGCCGGTCTCAAGGTGGTCCAGAACCGGTGCATAAAGGTGGAGCACGGGCGACTTTTCTAATCCCTTAAAAACCAACCTTTTATATACTCACCACGTCTGTATATATTTGTAATAACGGGGTGAGTCAAATGCAGGGTGTACTGCAAAAAATTTTCATAGGTTTTACAGTCTTGTTATTGGCCCTTTCCTTTTCGGTTTTTGGCTGGATGTTCCTGGGCCTGATTGTGATGGCCTATGTAGGATCTTCCGAGGATACCAAGCTTACATTGACAACTTTTTTCTGCAGCATATACTGGTTTTTGGTAATCGCGGGACTGATTATAGGCGCTGTTACGTGATTCAAAGTGGAGCAATGGATATGGGCGGAAAATCAGATGCCTTTGTGTGCATTCCTATCATACTGATGCTAACCGCCTCTTTTAGCGGGGGGTGTATGGAGAGTGAGTATGACAGGCGGATTACGGAAGGAATTGAGATTATCCAAGAGTCGGAGAATTTTACTGAGGAAGGTTTTGCAGCCATGGTTTCAGGGGATTACTCGAAATGCAATGAGATGTTTCATCAGGCGGAAGAGGGATACTTCCAAGGAAATGTCCTTCTTTTCCATGCTAGGAATGCTGCTGAGACAGATGCGGAATATGAGGACGTTTCCCACCTAATAGAGATAACAACTTCCATGAGCCTGGGATGGAAAAAACTTGCTGAATACTGCGAAGCTATGCAGAACGGGGATGTGACATCAGCCGAGAGAGCTATGAACCTTGCAATATCACATCTCAGAAATGCCGATGAATTGATTGAAAAACTTGGCACAGATTGATGGGAATTTATGTCTTAAAGTTCAACCTCCACTAATCAAAAGGCATTTATGAATTAAATCCCAAAGCTTCTCTCCAATGAAGGAGATTCTAAAGGGCAGCCTCATCCTTACAACCTCCAACCTCATCGTCAGGTTCGGGAGCTACTTCTACCGGGTCCTCATGGGCAGGATGCTCACGCCCGGGGAGTTCGGTCTCCTCAACCTTGCCCTGCCCCTCCAGTTCCTGGCCGTGGTCATGGCCTCTTCCGGGATAGCGCCCACCATCGCCAAATTCGTCTCCGAGGCTGAGGCAAGGGGCCACCACCAGAGAAGGGACCGGGTCATCTCCTCCTCCCTGGTTTACTTCACCGCCTTCGGCCTTCTGTTTTCCCTCATCTTCTACCTGGCAGCCGGGGCCATAAGCACACGGGTCTTCCACGAGGCCGCCCTGGTCCTTCCCTTAAAGATATCCGCCGTGGCAGTACCCCTGGCCATGATGACCGCTGTCTATACCGGGGGTCTTCAGGGGCTGAAGAGGATGGGCTCCATGGGCGGGGTCCTCTCGGTCCAGCAGGGCTTGAGGGTCATCTTCGCTGCGGCCATGGTCTACTACACGGCCACCGCCATCTCCGCCATCGCAGGCTCCACCCTGGGGTTCCTCCTGGTCATCCCCCTGGCCCATGTCATGTTTAAAAAAACCGGGCTGAAATTCAACTGGTCCAGCATCAGCTTCGGTGCCTTCCGGGAGGTCTTCAGCTTCTCAGTCCCCGTGACCGTCACCGCCGTGGCCTCCTTCCTCCTGGCCTATGTGGACATAATCCTCCTGGGGTACTTCCTCTCCCCGGTGGAGGTGGGCATCTACTCCGCCGCCTCCCCCACCTCCAGGCTGGTCCTGGTCTTCTCCACGGCCCTCTATGCCACCCTCATCCCTTCAGTAGCCGCATGGAAGAGCAGGGGGGTGGAGGACATGACTGGGAAGGGGATTAGGTACGCCTACAAGATATCCCTGGCCGTCCTCATACCTGCCACCCTCCTCTCCATCCTGTTCTCGGAGCAGATCATCGGCCTCCTCTTCGGCTCTGCCTATCAGGAGGCTGCCGGGCCCTTCCGGGTCCTGGTGGTGGGGACCGCCTTTCTGGGGATATTCACCCTCAATTCCGGCATCTTCCAGGGCCTTGACAGACCGAAGGTCCCCATGTCAATCCTGCTGATTGCCGTCCTCCTTGATTTCTCCCTCAACCTCCTCCTGATACCCAGGTACCAGGTCATGGGGGCCGCCCTGGCCTCCACCCTGACCTTTGCCATGGCAGGGGTCCTATCGGTGGCTGCCCTCTGGCGGTACCTGGGGGGTCCACCTGCCCCTAGGCCCGGCTGAGCCTGTCAAACTCGGAGACAAGGGTCCCCAGGTCATCACCGGTGACCACGGTATCGGCATGGGGCTCCAGGTTGTGGGTGGGGTTGAAGGCGATGCCGTATCCGCATATCCTGAAGAGGGGGATATCGTTCATCCCGTCTCCCACGGCCAGGCAGTGGGAGGGGTCCAGTTCCACCTCCTCCAGATATTCCTTAAGGACCCTGTCCTTTCCATCAAAGGGTACCCAGGGGATGACCTCCCCGGTGACCCTGTCCTCCCCGTCAAAGACCAGCTCGTTGGCCATGGCATGGTCAAAGCCGTACCTGTCCTTCAATAGATCTGTCAGGATGGTGAGGCCGGAGCTGAGGATTACCACCCCCACCCCCCGGTCCCTGAACCCTGATACCATGTCTTCTATCCCGGAGTACAGGGGGATGTCTTCCATTATTTCCATGAGCCTCTCCCTGGTTGTCCCCCTCCACAGCGACGCCTCCGCCTCGGCCCACTCCCTGTAGCTCGAGTATCCCCCCTCCATGTACCTCCTGTAACACTCCCGGGCCTCCTCCACGGTCCCCAGGGCCCGGTGGATCTCCATCCACACGTTCTCCCTCCGGGTGATGGTGCCGTCCAGGTCGCAGACCACTAGTTTGATCATCCTTGGAGTTTAAACCTCCCTCCCCAATAAATTTATTTGCTCCTCTTGTAGACCTTCTCCCTCATCCTCTCGATGACGTCCTCATGGATCCGGAAGCCCTCGGGGCAGACGGCGGTGCACTTGCCGCAGGTGGTGCACTTGTAGAGGCCCTCCTCCACCGCTGTAGTCAGCCGGTCTGCGGCGTCCCTGGGGTCCAGCTCGAAACGCGCAAGGAGGCGCATGAGGGTGGGGCCGGCGTACTCGCAGTCGCTCTCCTTCACCGGGCACCCCCCCAGACAGGAGTAGCACTCGATGCAGTCCTTGAACTCCTTGAACTTGGTCTTCTTCAGACTTATGGACTCCACCTTACCTGTGAACTTCTCCGTGCCCCGGTGTAGATAGGGCCTGAGCCTGGCCATCCTCTCCTTGGTGGGCCTGATATCCACCACCAGGTCCTTGATGACCGGGAAGTTCCTCAGGGGCTCCAGCACCATACCGTTCCTGGCCGGGGTCCGGCAGGCAAGGCCGGGCTTCCTGTTGATCATCATGGCGCAGGAGCCGCATTGTCCAGACCTGCAGGAGGACCTGTAGGCAATGTTGGCCCCCATCTCCCTGTTCAGGTACTCCAGGACCCCCAGGACCTTGATGCCCTTCTCCTTGATGGGGACATTGAACCCCTGGTACCACGGCTTCTGGTCCCTGACGGGATCGTACCTCAGGACCTTGACCCTCATGGAGCACCCTCCGGTCTGAGTTTCGTCACCACACAGGGAAGGGTCTCAAGCTCCATCCCCTTCTTGACCATGATGTTCCTGACCCAGGCCGGGTCCTCCTTGGGGTAATCCGCCCGGTAGTGAGCCCCCCGGCTCTCGGTCCTTAGAAGGGCGCTTCTCACAATCATCTCTGAGACCAGGAGCATCCCTTCAAGCTCCAGGGCATGGACCTGCTGTAGATTGTACCTCCTGCCCCCGTCCACGGATACCCTCTTCAGCCGGGCCCGGATGTCACCTATATCCTTCAAGGCCTTCTTGAGGCCCCTCTCACTGCGGACGATGCCGGCGTTCTTCCACATGGTCTCCTCCAGGGCCGAGCGGAGGTCATACACCGACTCACCGCCCCTGCCCTCCTGGTAGGAAAATACCCGTTTGTACTCCTGCTCTACCTGGGCCATATCCAAAGGCAGGAACTCCCCTGCTGCCGCTCTCCTGCCTGCCGCCAGGCCGGCCCTCCTGCCGAAGACCTGGGTCTCTGCCAGGGAATTGCCCCCCAGCCGGTTGGCCCCGTGGACCCCCCCGGCAACCTCGCCGCAGGCGAAGAGGTTCCTTACGGTGCTCTCGCAATCCTCGTCCACCCATACACCTCCCATGAAATGGTGGGCAGAGGGGGAGATGACCATGGGCTCATGTCTGATGTCCACCCCGGCATCCGAGAACTGTCTCACCATCATGGTAAGCTTATTTTCGATGATGCCGTTGGGCAGATGGGAAACATCCAGGTAAACACCCCCCTCGGGGGTACCGCGGCCTTCCTCCAGCTCCCTGAAGAGGGACCGGGTCACCACGTCCCTGGTGGACAGCTCCAACCTCTCGGGGTCGTATCTGGCCATGAACCTCTCGCCCTTCCTGTTATAGAGCCTGCCCCCCTCGCCCCTGACGGCCTCGGTAACCAGGAGGCCTCTGGCCGACTGGGGATGGACCATGGCCGTGGGGTGGAACTGGACCATCTCCATATCCATGAGATCCGCCCCGGCGTTGTAGGCCAGGGCGTAGCCGTCCCCGGTCTTCTGGAAGGGGTTGGTGGTAACCGGGTATATCCGCCCTGCCCCACCGGTGGCAAGAACCACGGCCTTGGCCTTGAAGAGGAGGAACTGACCGGTGACGATATGGTATCCCGTGGCACCGCTGACAGCTCCCTTGGAGGTCAAAAGGGAGGTGACCATGACCTCCTCCATGACATCAATTGACAGTCTGGCCGACTCCTCCTTCAGGGCGTTCATCATCTCGTGGCCCGTCCGGTCACCCTTGTGACAGGTCCTGCGGGAGCTGGAGCCGCCGAAGGCCCGCTGGGACAGGATGGTGTTCTTGATCCGGTCGAAGGCCGCCCCGTACCACTCCAGATCGATGAGCCTCTCCGGCGCCTCCCTGACCAGGATTTCCACCAACCGTTGATTGTTCAGGTACCGTCCCCCCAGGACCGTGTCCTCGAAGTGGAGGTCCGGGCTGTCCTCGTCGGTGAAACCAAAGGCAGCGTTGTAGCCTCCCTCGGCCATGACCGTGCAGCCACTCCTGCCGTAGAGACCCTTGACTACTATAAGGACCCTGGCATTGCTCTTGGCCGCTTCAATGGCCGCCCTTGCACCTGCGCCCCCACCCCCGATAACAAGGACATCGGTCTCCAGTATGTCGTCTATCATCTGAATAACCTAAATGCAACCGGTTTAAAATAACTTACTGCGAAAAGAGGGCGTCCAGGTCCAGTTCTATGGCCACCACCGGCTTTTCGATGCCCCAGTTGTTGAGGACCTGGGGGTGAATCTCTCCCAGACACCCGACCTCCAGGTCCCCGGTGAGTATGTCCGCCCCCCGGCCCGGGAGGAAGAAGGGTTTGCCGCTGGGTTTCAGGGAATATTGAATCCCCAAAAGCCTCAGGAGGGCGTCCAGGTCCGAGGAGGCGTCCTCGTAGCTGACCCGGGTATCGGAACGGGCACAGGCCATCTTGCGCACCGTCCTGGAGAAGGTCTCCTGGGACTCGTCCACCACCGATACGTCCCCCACCTCAAAGACCTTCTGGGGGAACTGGTTGTGGAGGTTGTGGCTTAAAAACTCCATGATGCTGGGAAGGAGCCAGTTGCGGATGGCGGTCCAGGAGGCACTTATGGGGTTTTTGATCTCGCAGACCTCCTCCAGGGGGAGGTTCATCCTCTGGAAGAGGTTCTCCTTGTTGGTCAGGGAGAAGGTGAGGATCTCCTGGTACCCCAGGCCCACCATGACCTCCCGCACGGGGGCAGAATATGCCTCCTTCTGGCTGATGCCTCCGATGGTATTGATGGAGGGGGGCTCAGGGTCCATCTTGTTGAGGTCATAGGCTACGGCCACGTCCTCCACGATGTCGGCCGGGTGCATGATGTCATTGCGATAGCCCGGGGCACGGGCGATTATCCTTCCGTTTTCGACTAGGGCGTCGTACCTGGCCTTCCTCAGAAGACCCGCAATCTCCTCGTCTGTCAAATCCAGGCCCAGATGCCTCCGACAGTACTCCGGGTCCACTTCATGCTCCTGGAGGGAGAGATCAGGGGTCACGATGGTCTGGTCGTGGTAGGTGACCTTTACAGTCTGTATCTCCCCGCCCCTTTCTGCCAGGGCAGTGGTGAGGACGTTTAAGGCCACCAGGATGCGCTTGATCTCGTGACCGGTTATCTCTATGAAGACGTTTCTGGTCTCCTCGGTGACCTTCCCGGTATAGACCGAGTTGATGATGGGGGGGATGGACAGGACGTTCCCGGCAGAATCTATCATCAGGGGATACTCCTCGTATTTCTCAATCAGGTGGCCGTACTCCCTGCCCTTGGGGTGCCTCTCCAGGATCTCGGCAGGGGTCATCTCCTCCTCGAAGTCCAGGGGCACGAACTTTATCCCGTCAGGGGGCACGGTGGTATAGATGACCGGGGGCACGATTTTATCAAAATCATAGACACCGATGGCTGCCAGGTCGCGGTTGCGGCCGTAGGTCATGGCGATCTTCTCCTGGAGCTGGATGGTCTGCTTGATGATTTCATCGGTGAAGGTTAGGCCCTTGACCACGGCGGCCACGGTCTTTGCCCTGACCTTTTCGACTTTCTTGTCCACCTTCATCTCGATGCCGGAATCCTTTAGGTCGAATTTGGCGGGACCATCCTCGATACCCAGGTGCCCCCGGAGTTCCCGGGCGATGCCCTCGATGCTCCAGAGGTCCGGACGGTTGGTATCCTTCATGTCGCATTTGACGGTGTCGCCGTCGAAGTATTCCACCTCGCCTTTGACATAGAGGATGTACTCGTCCTCGAGCTCGTCGATGGTGACCTCCCTGCCAAGGAGCTCATTGAGGTCCTGAAGGGAAAACTCTACCGTGGGCATGTTAGAACACCATCCTGGCATCTCTGAGCCATTTGAGGTCATTGGCGAAGAGGTACCTGATGTCGTTGATTCCCAGCTTGAACATGGCTAGGCGGTCTATGCCGATGCCCCAGGCCAGGACCGGGACATCCACCCCCAGGGGTCTGGTCAGTTCCTCACGGAATATGCCGCTTCCTCCAAACTCTATCCAGCCCAGGTCGGGGTGCTTGGCAGAGAGCTGGACCGAGGGCTCTGTGAAGGGATAGTAGTCCGGGAGGAACTTCACCTTCTCGGCCCCTGCTATCTCCTTGGCGAAGATTTCCAGGATGCCCAGCAGGTTCCTGAGATGTAAATCCTCGCCGATGACGATACCCTCGGCCTGGTTAAACTCGATGAGGTGGGTGGCGTCCAGCACGTCAGGGCGGTAGCAGCGGGCTATGCCGAAATACTTCCCCGGGATCTCGGGACCCGATGCCAGGGTCCGGGCGGAGAGACAGGTCCCGTGGGCCCTGGGCATGAGCCTGGCGGCTATGCGGGGGTCCCACCTGTACCCCCAGCCTGTGGACCCTGTGATCCATCCGTTCTCATGGGTCTGCCTCACCTGGTCCACTATCTTCGCGTCGGGAAGCCGGCCGTGGGAGGGATTCTTCATCTGGTAAGTGTCAGTCCAGGTCCTGGCGGGATGGTTCTGGGGCTGGTAGAGGGCGTCGAAGTTCCAGAACTCGGACTCCACCAACGGCCCGGTCATCTCCTTGAAGCCCAGCTCCACGAGCTTGCGCTTTATCTTTTCCACGAACTGGAGGTAGGGCTGCCTTTTCCCGGGATACACCCTTCTGCCTTTTGCCTCCACGTTGTAGGTCTTGAACTTGACATCCTTCCAGACCTGGGTCTTGATGAGCTCCTCGGTGAGGTGGGTCACCTCTTTGCCGGCGAGCCTTTCGGCCCGTTTGACTATGTCCTCCCTCACCTCCTTTACGAGTTTCCGCTTCAATAGTAAGGATAACGTCTCTCCCTCCACCTCTTCGCCCCTTGATATCCGCCCCAGGGCATCCTCCTCGGGCATGTCCCCCGGTTGCTCCAAGGGAATGACCTTGCCCTCCTTGATCTCCACCCAGCCCTTCTTCTTGGCCCATTGAAGGGCGATGGCGAAGTTATTGACCCTCCCCTGCACTTCTCTGACAGGGGTCGGCCCATCCAGAAGCTCAATGAGGTTCTTCTCCGGAAGACCTTCTTCAAGGTATTTTTTTCCTTCCTCCGTTAACTGGTACATGAATGAGCCTCATTGCTTTTTCTTGGGCTTTTTACCCTTCTTCTTTTTCCCTTTGGCCACCTGGGGCCCTTCTGATGCCAATAACCCCTCCTCCCTCCCCGGGTAGTAGAAGATGGCCATTAGTACTGAGACGACCGCGAAGGTAATATAATACTGGAACTTTTTGAGTTCAGCGGCATATTCGGCGCCGTCGGTCACCGGCAGTTTTGTATAGGAGATGTACACCGCTGCAATTCCCAGGAGCACCCCCAGGCCGGAGAAGAGCCAGTAGATCTGTTCCCTGGTAAGCTCCTTTTCGAGATAGAAGACGGTAAACAGCACCACTGCTACACCGATGATAAAGGTCTGTCTTACGTCCATGATAGAACCTCTTCTCTAACATCTGGGGCCTGCTTTAAAAAACTTTTGAAGGGTGTCCTCAATCCCTGACCAGGAACTCCTCTAAAACATCCCTGGCCTTCTCCCTCTTCTCCTGGTGCTCTTCCAGGAACTTGAGGACCTTCTCCGCCAGGTACTGCTTGCACTCCCCACAGAGGATGGCCCCGCCCCTACAGCCTTCGGCCCTCTCGGTTACCGCCCTGTCGTCCTCCTCGAAGACATAGAAGAGGTACTGGTAAACGGAGCACACCGCGGGGTTGCCACCAAGCTCTTTCTGGCGGGCCACGGTGTCCTGGCCGCCGGTGAAGGCGTTCATGATCTTCTTTCTCGCCACCTTCGGCTCGTCCGTCGTATAGATACTGGACTCGGGTTTGGAGGCCGACATCTTGTCGCTTCCGGCCAGGGAGGGGAAGAACTTACAGTGGATGAGGGCGGGCTTGGGGTACCCAAGGTGGGGAGCCACGTCCCTGGTGACCCTGAAGTGGGGGTCCTGGTCGATGGCGCAGGGTATCAGGCACGGCACAGGTCTGCCCTGCCTCTCGGACTCCAGGAAGGCCGGGGCGGACTGGACCGAGGTGAAGAAGATGAGGCCGATGTTGTTGCTGTTGTCGAAGCCGAAGACCGCCCTGGCGGTGGAGAAGGTCACCCGCTTTGCCACCTTCAGGGAGAGTTTGTAGAGGCTGTGGATGTACTCGGTGTCCAGGAATATCTCGGTCTTTTCAGGGTCGAAGCCCAGGGCTATGATGTCCAGGGCGTTCTCATAGGCGTAGCTTTTCGTATCCTCCAGGGTGAGGCCCTCCTTGAAGAGAAACTTCTCGTCGTCGGTGAGCTGGAAGAGGAGCTTCGAACCGAAGGCGTCCTGGAGGTACTTGGTAAAAATCCAGGGCATGAGGTGGCCCAGGTGGGTATGCCCCGAAGGACCACGGCCGGTGTAGAGGACAAAGGGATTCCCCTTCTCGTACTCTGTTAATACCCAGTTGAGGCTGCGGTGGGAGTAGAAGATGCCCCGCCGCAGCATGGGGTGGAGGGAGCCGGCGTGCTTCTCGATGCGGTTCAACAAGGCGTCGTCTATCCGGTTTGTGCCGAACTTCTCTATGAGCTTGTCGTAGTCTATCTCCCCCTGGACTTCCCAGGGAGTGACGGTGAATTCTTCCTCTGCCATTTTATGCTACCTTTCAAGGTGTAATCCTGTCAACCTTATAATAAGTTATGTCCCCGTCCCCGTCTATTACCGCAAAGACCATCTCCTTCTTGACCCCCTGGGCCAGGCGCACCGCCCGGGAGACCTCCGGGAACCCCATGGCAGAATCCTCGGTCTCCACGTGGACCAGCATCCTGGAGTGGCCCTGGAGGCCCTCGCCCCTGGCATAGACCCTGAAATGGGCCCCGAACTTGAAGCCCGTCTTGACAACATAGCCTCTCTCCCGCAGGTCCCTGTAGACCATGTATTTGTTGTAGAGCCCCTCTTCCCTCAAGGTCTCCAGGAAGGTTTCAAAGCTGAACTTTTTTCTGCCTTCCTTGATTTCGATGGTGCCCTTTTCCAGCAGGTACAATCCCTCTATCAGAGAGAGCTCGAGGATGCCCTCCTTTCTCCTGCCGAAACCCCTCTGCTGAAGCCTCGAAGCCCTTTTCTCGTCCTTTATCAGGACCCGGTCTTCTTTGAGGATACCGACCATGAGACACCCTATTAAATCCCAGGTTTTATAAGTTTAACCGGCGTCAAAGATATATGGCTGGTCAACAAAATAGGATTCATGTGCGAATCCAAGGTTTTCATCATAAAGGGGGATAAAAAGGAGATGCTTATGGAAGAGGCCATCTACATCAAGGATGAAGGTGACCACGTCCTTATCAGGGGAGTCCTGGGGGAGACAGAAACCGTGGAGGGGGCCCGAATCGTAGTAATGGACATGGACCGCCATGAGGTCCACCTGGAGTTATTCCGATGATGAGCGAACTCAAGACCGACCAAAGGGATGAAGAACGTCTGGAGCCCTGAGGAATAACCTTCATCAATTGATCTTCTCCCCCAGTAGTTCCAGGAGAGAGATGATGTCGTTAACAGGTATGCCCCTTGATTCCACCATGACAAGGGCCTGGAATTTACCTTTTCTGTAGAAGAAGATGTACCTCCCATATTCATCGGTGTAGTCCGGACTCGCATAGAAATAATTCTCATCTCCTACCACGGGGGGCTCCAGCTCTATAAAATCTTGGGGAACAACCTCCTTAATTTCCTGAAAGTTGCTGTCCCCAGCCCCTGGTACAAGGACCTGATAGCCGACATTGAGCCAGGTCATGGTGCCTCCATCCTCACCCTGCTTCTCCACATCCATGCTAAGATAAAAGCCCTTTATCCCGCTCTCTTCCGTCGTCTGTACGACCTCATCGGTTACTATATAACCCGGCGGGAAGTCATAGGGGGTGAGGACATAGAAGGCCGGGTCGTTGGGCTTGCTTCCTGGTATCAATGAGCAGCCTGCTATGAGAAAAAGGGACAGCAATAGCAGTGAACCCCGACACATGGGATAATCTTGTTATCCCCAATTATAAAAAACCTTCTCAGTTCCATCAGATGATAAGGTGATTTGGAATGGGGGTACCCGGATTTGAACCGGGGTCCATGGCTCCCAAAGCCACGAGGATGGA
>CAZHQS010000039.1:0-13544 GCA_964534545.1 Candidatus Hydrothermarchaeota archaeon | reverse complement strand
TGTCAAATGGAATTTTCGCATAAATTAGCGGAGCTAAGTGTCAAACTTAGGTTGAATAAAGTCCCCCAATTTAGGAATGTTCGAATTCAGCGAACTCTTTCTGGAGCAGGCTCCTCACATCTACAGGCTGGACAGTGGTCACAGTGGTTTATCCTTCGCCCATGGCGCTCTTCGAGGCCTCTAGGAGGTACTCCTTCTTCAAGGATTCGATGAAAGAGGCCGCCTTCTGGATAAAGGTTGCGGTCCTGGAGTCGAAGTACTTCTCGCCGCAGCGCTGGCAGACATCCGCATAGACATCTGTAACCACCGCGTCGGCGATCTTCACCTCCGCAAACTTCCTTTTAATCGGGCCTCCACACTGGTAGCAGGTCTTCATGGTAGCTTCCTCGTTTTGTATCCTCTTTCCCATTCCTCCAGTTTCGGTACATAAGTTGTGATTATTATAAGTGCGTCTTCATGGGGGGCGCACACGACGTGCAGAGGCTTCTTCCCTTTCCAGCACAACACCAGGCAACTGCGCCCGCGGGGGTCGTCTGGATAGTCCTCGATTATCTCGAAGCCAGCCCTTAACGCGTCATTAACGTCGTCTGCTACAAGGCCATCTCGGAACTGCTCTTCCACTGCGTGCAGTGTATGCCTTATGTTGTGAAGCCTCTGCTTGATTTCCTTTTCTATATCCATGAGGTTTGGTTAACCTTTACAATATTATATACCTTTTTAAAATCCAGAGAAGCGAAATGTCTTCTCCGCGTCTTTCTTGCCTTCGTGGAGGCGGCCATCAGGAAGAAGGAAGGTTAGGCTGGAGAAAAAAAGGATATAAACCCATAGGACATATCCCATCCCATGGACGAGAAGGGCCTTGAAGAAGATGAAATCATGGATATCCTAGGGGATGCCCGTTCCTGGGACCTGAAGTACCGGGACGGCAGGATCCTGAGCTCCATGTGCACCGCCCCCCACCCCATGGCCCGAAGGGCAAGCGAGATGTTTTTCGAGACCAACCTGGGGGACGCCGGCCTCTTTAAGGGGACAAAGGACCTGGAAAAGAGGGCGGTCAGGATCCTCGGTGACCTGCTGGGAAACCCTTCTGCCGCGGGTTTTGTTGTATCCGGGGGTACTGAGGCCAACCTCATGGCCCTCTGGGCCGCCAGGAACACCGCCGGGAAGGATACCCCCGAGGTCATCCTCCCAGAGACCGCCCATTTCTCCTTCCAGAAGGCCTGCGACATCCTGGGGCTTCGTCCGGTAAAAATTCCGGCTAAAGATGACCATACTGTGGATACCAAGGCGGTGGAAAAGGCTGTGGGCAAAAACACGGCTGCCATGGTGGGCATCGCAGGGAGCACCGAGTACGGTATCGTGGACGATATCCCGGCCCTCTCTGAGGTGGCCCTGGAAAACTCGGTCTACCTCCACGTGGATGCGGCCTTCGGGGGCTTTGTCCTGCCCTTTCTGGAAGACCTGGGTTATGGTTCCTGGCCCTTCGACTTCTCCCTCCCCGGGGTATCCTCCATCACCGTGGACCCCCACAAGATGGGCCTCTCGGCCATACCCTCCGGGGGCATCCTCTTCCGGGATTCTAGTATCCTTGAGAACATCAAGACCGAGTCGCCCTATCTGACGGAAAAGCGGCAGTATACCCTCACTGGGACAAGGAGTGGCGCGGCGGCGGCCTCCACCTTTGCCGTCATGAAGGCCCTGGGCAGGGAGGGCTACCGGGAGAAGGTCAGGCACTGCATGGGACTGACCATGAAACTGTACAGGAGCCTTGCAGAACTCGGTATCCAGGTCTTCAGACCTGTGACCAACATCCTGGTCTTCGACCACGGGGAAAAGGACAGGATAGCCGAAGGGCTGTCAAAAAAGGGCTGGGTGGTATCCCGGACAAGGAAGGGTGAGATACGGCTGGTCATCATGCCCCACATAAGGATGGAGGACATCGACGAGTTCCTGGAGGATCTGGAAGGAATATTGTGATGTACGATTTTGAGATACCCCGGATTTTAGAGGTGATAAAAAAAGAGGGTTACAGGAGTGTTGCCCTCCAGTTCCCTGAAGGGCTTGCGGACTATGCCGCCAGCATCGCAGGGGAGATAAAGGAGAAGGCCGGGGTCGGGATCATCATCGCCGCTGACCCCTGCTACGGCGCCTGTGACCTGGCAGATGAGTCCATGGAAGCCCTGGGGGCACAGTGTCTGTTCCACTTCGGCCACTCCCCCATCCTCCAGAATACCGCCATCCCGGTGGAATACATCGAGGTCAGGATAGACGCCGATCCCATCCCCCTCCTGGAGAAGCACCTGGACCGTCTCTGCAAGAGGGTCGGGCTCTTCACCACGGTCCAGCATGTTCAACTCCTGGATAAAGTGAAGACCTTCCTGGAGGGGAAGGGATACGAGGTTGCCATCGGTGCCCCGGCAGGACGGGCCCACCATCCGGGCCAGGTACTGGGCTGCTCCTTCAGGACGGCCACCTCCATCTCCGGGATGGTGGACTGCTACGTCTACCTGGGCAGCGGGGACTTCCACCCCCTGGGGGTGGCCCTATCGGCCCGCAAACCCGTCCTGGCCTTCGACATCCTCACCGGAGAGGTGAGGGATATGACACCCCTTGTCGAGAGGACCCTGAAGCAGAGGTATGCCCGCATGGCCAGGGCCATGGAGGCAGAGACCTTCGGTATAATAGTCGGCCAGAAAATGGGCCAGAAGAGGCTCAAACTGGCCCTGAGACTGGAGAGGATGATAGGGGAGAAGGGGAAGAGGGCCTACCTGATAAGCGCCAACTCCATCACCCCCGAGACCCTGGTTTCCTTCCGGAAGCTGGACTGTCTGGTGAACACGGCATGCCCCAGGATAACCATCGACGATGCCTCCAGGTACAAACAGCCCGTGCTGAGCCCCCAGGAACTGGAGATCGTCCTGGGGGAGAGGGAGTGGGAGGACTACAGGATGGACGAGTTCTAGTACATCCTGATGATCTTTGCCAGGTAACTGTTGAACCGTTCCATCTCCTTTGGGGGGAGTTTAAAGAAATCCGTTGCAGTAATAACCCCTATGAGTTCCCCCCGGTCTGTGACACCCAGGATCCTTGCACCTTTCTCTGCCATGACCTTGGCCGCCGTCAGGGCGGCCTGGTGGGCCTCGATGGTATGGAGGGGGGTGGTCATTATATCCTCTACCTTCACATCCCTGGAGCTCTGTCCCCCCTGGACGACCTTCAGGAGGTCGGACATGGTCAGAAGGCCCACAGGCACGCCATCCCTCATGACCACGGTGCTGGTGATGTCCCTCTGCCTCAGGACCGAGGCAGCCTCCTGGGCGGTGTACTCCGGTCTGATGGATATGGGAGGTGAGGTCATCATGTCCTTGACTGGATAGGCGCCGCCTATGATCTCGATGGCAATTTTACCCTCGAAGAGGACCTCCAGACCCTTGATGATCTCTTCCATCTCCTCTGGCACAAATACGGCCATGGCCCCCTCTGATTTGGCCTTGTCAGCGATGGTGTAGGCGGGATATATCACCCTGGAGGTCTCCACCACCTGCACCTGCCCCCTGGTACCCTCCATCCTGGATATGGCCTCCAGCTTGTTGGAGAGGGCCGGGGTATCCGGGTCCTCCTTGTGGACCAGGAGTACAAAGGAGATATCCATATCATTTTCGGCAACGGCCCTGATTACCCTTCTCAACCGTATAAAGTTGGGATCGGTATCATCGGCTACTGCTAAAACCCTCATTCCAGAAGTATTTAAAAAACCCGTGCTTATTTTAATCTTATGCCCTTGACAAAGAAGAAACTCGAGATCCTTCTGGAAGGTTGCAGGGGCTTTGGAGAACCCAAGGCCGACCTGGAGCAGTACCTCACACCCACGCCACTGGTGGCGGAGATCCTCTTCTTTGCCCTCCTGAGGGGCGACATCGAGGGAAGGGTGGTCTATGACCTTGGCTGCGGTACCGGACGTTTTGCCATAGGGGCCAAACTTTTAGGGGCCAAGAGGGTGGTGGGCATCGATAGGGACCGGGACGCCCTGGCCATTGCCCGGGAGAACGCAGCCGCCCTGGAAGCCCATGTGGAATGGCTCGCCGCGGACATAAAAGATATAAAAGGGGAATGCCATACCGTTATCCAGAACCCGCCCTTCGGCGTCCAGAGGACCGGGGCGGACAGGCCCTTCCTGGCGAAGGCCCTTGAAATAGCCCGGGTGGTCTACTCGATACACAAAAAAGGCACCAGAGAATTTATATATAGCTTTATAGATAAAAAGGGAGGCGTTGTAACAGACGTTAAGGAATTTAGCTTTTCCATACCCCATACCTACCGGTTCCACAGGATGGAAAAAAAGGAAATTGGGGTAGATGTTTACAGGATTGAGGTGAACTGAATGGTGGAAAACGGCGATTTTGTCCTGCCGGGCGATGAACTGGGATTCAGCGAGGAGTTTATCCCCGGTTTCGGGACCTATGAAGAGGATGGGAGGATATATGCCTCCAATGCCGGTTCTCTTGTCATGGACATGAAGGAACGCAAGATAAACGTAAAACCCAGGACCAGCATCCCCCCGGAGCCCAAGGCCGGGGACATGGTGATCGGGAAGATATGGGACATCAAGCCCCAGGTGGCCATCGTACAGGTAGTTAAGATAAAGGATGTGGAAAGGGTACTTCCCGGAAACGTCATGGGAGTAATCCGTATAGCCAATGTCAGGGATTCCTATGTCTCTGACCTGGAGAGGGAGTTCCAGGTGGGGGATATCGTCCTGGCCAAGATCCTGAAGGTGGAACGGGAGCTCCAGCTCACCACCGTGCCCAAGGAGGCAGGGGTCATCAAGGCCTACTGCCCTGTATGCAACGTCAGGGTCGAAAAGAAGGGTGCGGGCCAGGTGAAGTGCCCGGAGTGCGGGAGGGTCGGCACCAGGAAACTCTCCATGAACTTCGGTACAGGAAAGGTCTAAGGAGGCGACCTTGGTGGAGATAAAGGTTCTAAAGGAGAATACCGGGGAACTGGAGTTGGAGATTGCGGGTGAGGACCACACCCTCTTCAATGCCCTCAGGGACGCCCTGGCGGCGGATAAGGATGTCATAAAAGCGACCTACAGGATAGAGCATCCCCTGCATTCCAACTATACCCTCTATGTCAAGACCCTGGAGAAGACGGTCCCCAAGAGCAAGGAGAAGGTGGTCGAGCTCCAGGACGTACCAGGTATCGGTCCCAAGAAGGCCGCTCTGCTCACCGAGGCCGGGATAACCACCGCCAACGACCTGGCCAGGGCAAAGATATCCAAACTTGCCGAGGATACGGGGATATCAGAGAAGGTCCTGGGGAAGCATGTGGCCGATGCCAAGGAGATGGTCAGCCAGGGAACCTCCTATGCCCGGCTGGTGCTCCAGAGGTCCCTCGAGTCCCTGGGGAAGGAGTTCAAGAACCTGGGGAAGCAGATTTAAAGATGAGATTCGGCTTCCAGGCAGAGGACATCCGTTCCTTATCCGCCCTCGGGGATGGTCTTATCAATCTCATCTATTCCATAGCGGTATCCAACCTTCAGGGCAGGGCCACAAGCCTCAGGGCTTCCAACTTCGTCCTCTCAGAGGCCCTGAAACTGGCCGGCATGAGGGATGGGGCTGGGCCGAGGACGGACAGACACGCCATGGCCGACTACGTGGAGGGGCTGGTGTTTTCCAGCTGGGCCAGAGGCCAAGTGGGACTGGAGGAATGCGTCGAGATCCTGGAGGCACACCTGGACCCATCGGACCGCCAGAACCTTAGAGACTCTTCCATCACCGCCTTCACCGAGCTCTTGAATCACATCAGAGACCGGGACGATGAAGGGACGGGGTGCCCCTGCGATTGTGGAGGCTTTCCCGCCCCGGACCTTGCCGTGGACGTGGTTGTAAGGAAGGGGGACGGCAGTATCCTCCTGATAAAACGGGGCAAGGAACCCTACAAAGGGCGCTGGGCCCTCCCCGGGGGATTCGTGGAGTGCGGTGAGACCACCGAGGAGGCGGCAGTGAGGGAGGTCCAGGAGGAGACCGGGATGGCGGCCAGTATCTGTGGGCTCCTGGGTGTATATTCAAGGCCCGACCGGGACCCCCGGGGGCACACCGTGTCCATCTGCTATGCGGCAGAAGTGGGAGACGGAGAACCAGAGGGTGGGGACGACGCTGCCGAGGCATCCTTTTTTTCCCTTGAGGCCATAGAAAACCTTAAACTGGCCTTCGACCATAGGGAGATCATCAGAGATTTCAAGGAGAGATTTGGATGAAATTCTGTCCAAAATGCGGTTCCATGATGGCGGTAAAGGAAAAGAAGTGGTTCTGTGCTAGGTGTAACCTCTTCGAGGAGTCAAAGGAGGGAGAGGGAAAGATCACCACCAAGGAGGAGAAAAAGGAGAAGTTCCTGGAGCTGGAGGACGATATCCAGACCCTCCCCACCACCAGGGCTGAGTGCCCAGAGTGCAAGCACATGGAAGCCCAGTGGTGGCTCCTCCAGACCCGCAAGGCCGACGAGTCCGAGACCCGGTTCTTCCGGTGCACCAAGTGCAAATATACCTGGAGGGAGTACAGCTAACAAAATGGAAGACCAGTTCCTGGACTTTGTGATTGAGGTGCTGTATGTCCTCATATGGGGGATCCTGTTCCTCAATTTTTTCTACTACATGAAAAAATACCTCGGAAAGCGCCGGGCCAGGGGGCTCTTCCCCTTTCTTATCCTCTTCGTGGGATGCATGGGTTCCCAGCCAGGGGAGAACCTTCCATCAGAAATCTCCTCCCCGGAGGCCCCGGGCCTTCAGACCTCCCCAGGGTTCCCCAGTACCGCTGAAGGTCTGGGACAGGCCCTGGGCTCCGGCCACCCGGTGGTGGTGGAATTCAATGCCAGCTGGTGCTATAACTGCAGAGAGCAGAGGAAGGTCCTTGAGGAGCTTAAAAAGGACCATCCCCAGGTTATTTTCCTCTCCTTCGATGTGGACCTGGACCCGGAGGTTGCTGACATGTACGGTGTCGAGTACATCCCCACCGTCATTGTCTTTGATATGAACGGTGAGCAGGTCAGGACCTTCATCGGCCTGACAAGCAAGCCTGTCCTGGAGGAGCTTCTGGATTCACTCTAGCTTTCTCTTCTCTTCGTAGGCCTCCTCCATTGTGATCTTGAGGATGATGGTATCATGGACGGTCTCGATGTTGTAGTAGGGGATGACGACCGTGTCATCGGCCTTGAGGGCCGTGGCCTCGCTGACGAGGAACCCCTTTCTGCCCACCACGATGCAAGGCACGTCGTCCTGGACGGTGACCTTCAAGACCCTCCCCAGAAGGCCCCCGCCAGAACCTATGACTTCCTTTCCAAGAAGCTCCTTTTCCCTGTACATGATGATGAGCCATCTGGGTCATCCCCCAACAAAAACCTTTCGATTTATTAACCATTAGCTCCTAACTACTACCATGAAGGTCAGGGTAGCGGCCATCCAGATGAACATAAAAACAGGGGACAAAGAGGTGAACATACAAAGGGCCGCTGAACTGATAGAGAAATCAGCAGACCTCGGAGCTGAATCCCTGTGCCTCCCAGAGCTTTTCACAACGGGCTACGTCCTCGGTTCCATCAGGGAACTGGCCGAGGAGATACCCGGTCCCACCACCAGGGAGCTTGGCCGCCTGGCGTCGGCCAATGGCATCTCCATCTGGGGCGGGAGCCTTCCGGAGGGGAGTGACGGAAGGGTCTACAACACCTCCGTGGCCATGGACCAAGAGGGCAGGGTAAAGGGCAGGTACCGCAAGGTCCACCTCTTCCCCCCCATGGGGGAGGACAGGGTCTTCTCCCCCGGTGGCAGGGTGGTCTGTACGGATGTGGGTGGGGTGAGGTTGGGTATGATGCTCTGCTATGACATCCGCTTCCCCGAGCTTTCCAGGAGGCTCACCCTGGAGGGTGCGGAGGTCCTGGTGGTGCCGGCGGAGTTTCCGGAGCCCAGGCTGCAACACTGGAGGCATCTCCTGACGGCCAGGGCCATTGAAAACCAGGTCTTTGTCGTGGCCGCAAACCGGGTGGGAGGGGACGGGAGGTCCAGCTACTTCGGCCACAGCATGATCATAGACCCCTGGGGTGAGGTGATAGCCGAGGGAGGACGGGAGGAGGACGTGATCCTCGGGGAGATAGACTTGGATAGAATAGAAGTGGTAAGGAACAGTCTCCCGGCCCTCCAGGACCGGAGGGAGGATGTCTACTGACCTTTAGAGGTCTTCCCCTTAAACTCCTCCAGGAGTCTCTTCCTCGCCCCTTCCCTCTTGCCTTTGAAGTAGCTGCTCTCTTTAAGGGACCGGATGCAGCCGCAGTACTTCTGGCGGTAGAGGCCCATCTCCCTTGATATCCTGATGGTCTCCCTCCAGCCCTCCCTGAAGTCCTGGTAATGGAATTCGATGCCGAACCTCCTGGCCATATCCTCACCGGATTTCTTTATGAGAGCGTGTTTCTGCCATGGTGAGGAGAGGAGGGAGGAGGTGAAGCTGTCAAATCCCAGGTCGCTGGCGGTCCTGGCGGCCTCCTGGAGCCGGATATCATAGCAGCTCTTGCATTTCCTCCCCCATTCCTCCCGGGAGCTGGGGGCATCGGCGTAGATGACACCAAGGTCCGTCTTCGCCTGGTACGCCTCCAGGGCATCGAGCCTCCTCTGGAACTCGCTTTCGGGCTGGATGTTGGGGTTGAAGAAGAAGCCCGTGACGGTGTGACCCTCCTCCAGAAGCCTCTTGTGGGGATAGGTGAAACAGGGGGCGCAGCAGATATGGACCAGGATATCCATAGTAGAGGTGGTGAAAGTTATCCTTTGAAAGGAATCTCAAGGCACGGTTCCCTGGTGGAGGGCCACGATCCCGCCGGTGAGGAGGTGGTACTCCACAGCCGCCAGACCTGCGTTTTCCATTTTTTCCTTTAGTCTTTCAGGAGACGGGAACTTCATAACCGACTCAGGAAGGTAGGTATATGCATCCCTGTTTCCCGAGATCAACCCTCCGATGAAGGGCAGGACCCTGAAGAAGTAGAAGTAGTAGAGCCCCTGGACTATCCTGTTCCTGGGCTGGGTAAACTCCAGGACCAGGACCCTGCCCCCGGGCCGGGTCACCCTGGCCATCTCACAGAGGGATCTGTCGATATCTGATACGTTCCTCAGGCCGAAGGCGATTGATGCGCAGTCGAAGCTGGAGTCAGGGAAGGGCAGGCTCTCGGCCCGGGCGTTCCTGAACTCGATGATGTCCTCCAGGTCGGTCCCCCGGATGGCCGCCGCCCCCTGCTCCATCATCTCGTCGCAGAAGTCCACCCCCACCACCCTGCCCCTTTTCCCCACGGCCCCGGCAAGTTCCATGGCCAGCTTCCCGGTGCCGGTGGCCACGTCCAGGGCCCGGCCCCCCTCCTTCAGGCCGGAGTGCCTCACCGTGAAGCGCCTCCATGACGAGTCTCTGTTCAGGCTGAGGAGGGTGTTCAGGAGGTCGTATCTTTTGGAGATGGACGCAAACATCCCCTTGACCTTTTCGCCTTTTCTGTCTTCCATATCATATCACACAAGGGCTTTTAACCCTTGTCGGCACCTGGGTTTTTTAACTTTCCCGTGGATGTTGAAAAACACCCAAAATATTTCCAATGAGAATTTTTTCTGTATATATGATGACTACCCTCAACATTGGCATAATAACGGACTGCGGTCCAACTTCAAAGAACGCCACCGACAAGGTCCTGGAGGCCGTATCCCTGAAGGGGGATACCAAGGTATTCTTCTTTCTCCTACGGATCCAGCAGGACCTGACCCTCAAGACAGCCGACCTGGAAAAGAGGGCCAACGCCCATGCCGTAAGTTTCGAGATCATCCCGATTCCAAGCTCACGTCCCCTGGACCAGGCCAGCCTCATCGTCCACAAGGCCTACGAACACAAGGTCCAGGCCCTCTTCATCCCTGAAACCATGACGGCCCTGGTGGAGAGGCTGAAGACCCTCAAGATTCCCCTGGAGGTGGTGAAGGTGGACCACCTGCCCACCGTGGCGGACCTGATGACGCCCCACCTGATCTCGGTCTCGCCCCTCCAGAGCGTCCAGGAGGCATCCACCATAATGACCCAGAGGGACATAGGCTCCCTGGTGGTCCTGGACAAAGGACGGGCCGTTGGAATAATAACCGAACGGGATATAGTCATGCTGGCCACCCGGGACGGGATCCCCTCCAAGACCCAGGTGAAGGAGATCATGTCCTCGCCCATCGTGACGGTGGAGGCCGACGCCCCCATAACCGAGGCCATGGCCCTCTTCTCAAAAAACAGGATAAAGAGGCTTGTGGTGGAAGACCTGGGGGAGACCCTTGGGATCATTACGGTCTCTGACCTGCTGAAGCTTCCTTCTGAAATGCGACAGAGCTTCGGGGTATCCCTCAGGGCCGAACCCAAGTTCGAGGTCTAAAAGGATGCGATTACATCCCCCCGGGTGAGGATACCCAGGAGGGCACCCCCTTCATCCACCACCGGGAGGCGGTTGATACCCTTCTCTGACATGATGGCGGCGGCCTCGGATATCTCGGCGTCTTTAGAGATGGTACAGGGGGGATGTGACATGATATCGCCCACCCTGGCCGAGGCTATCTTTTCTATCTTTTCTGATACCTCCTTTAGACCCATCCTCATCCGCACCGGAAGCTCCAGGACATCCAGGGGGCTTGGAAGGATGGTGTTCACCTTCAGGTCCTTGCTCTCCAGGAGCTCCATGATGTCGCCCTCGCTCAGTATCCCTACGACCTTCCCGCCATCCACCACCGGGGCTCCGCTTATCCGGTTCTCGTGGAGAATCCTTGCAGCCCCATGGATGGAATCATCCGGTGAAAAGGTGATAACTTCCCTGGTCATGACATCCCCGACCCTTGCCATCATGGATGCACCCCGATCTGCCGCAGGCCGGCGGTCTCCTCGAAACCACACATGATGTTCATGTTCTGGACCGCCTGGCCCGAGGCGCCCTTGACCAGGTTATCTATGGCCGAGATCACTATTACCCTGCCCCTCTCCGGGTCCACACCGAAGCCTCCTATATCAATGTAGTTGGAACCCCTGACCGAGCCCAGCCTGGGAATCTCACCTGCCTCCAGGATCCTGACAAAGGGTTCTCCTTTGTAAGATTCCAGATAGGCGTCCCTGAGTTCCTCCTCGCCGATGCCTCGAGAAAGGAAGCCGTGGATGGTGCTGGACATCCCCCTGATCACCGGTACCACGTGGGGCACAAAGGATATCTTCACATCTGGTGCTGTGCGGGCCAGTTCCTGCTCTATCTCGGGAAGGTGCTGGTGGGAGGTTATCCTGTAGGGGTTGACCCCTTCTGCCACGTTGGTATACATGGTCGCAGTCTTGGGGCGGTTTCCTGCCCCCGAGATGCCGCTCTTGGAGTCCACGGCGATCTTTTCGATATCTATTAGCTCATTCTTAAGCAGGGGTATAAGGGCCAGGATCACGCTTGTGGGATAGCAGCCGGGGTTGGCGACTATCCTGGCACCCTTGATCTCATCCCGGTGGAGCTCGGGCAGGCCGTAGACGGCCTCCAGTTCCGGGTGGCTGTGGCGGTGGCCGTAATAGCGTTCGTAGGTAGCCACGTCGTCGAACCTGAAGTCCCCGCTTAAATCCACCACCTTCAGGCCCGCCTCGGCAAAGATGGGCACGATATCCATGGACTTCCCATGGGGTGTTGCGGTGAAGACGAAATCAACCCTATCTGCAATCCTGGAAAGGTCGGGCTCCTCGAATCGCAGGTCCAGGATGCCCGCCAGGTTGGGGTGGGCCGAGGAGACCTTTTTCCCCGCATACTGCCTGGAGGTCACCGCCTCAATCTCCACCCCTGAATAGCCAGCCAGGATCCGGAGGAGTTCACCTCCTGTATAACCTGAACCACCAATAATCGCTACCTTCATCATGTCTACCTTGACCTGTCCTCAAATAAACCTTTTTATCAATGGGGGCCATATCCTATGTGTGATTGGCCAATTGGAACAGATTGTAGGCAGGGAAAACGTCCTGACCCACCCATCTGACCTGGAGGTCTACTCCGGGGATTTCTCCAGCTTTAGGCAGAGACCCTCCATAGTAGTATTTCCGGAGAACACCAGGGAGACCGTAGAGGTCGTAAAGGTGGCGGCAAGGGAAGGGATGCCCATCATCCCCAGGGGGGCCGGCACCAATCCCTGCGGCCAGGTGGTGGGTAGGGGAATGGTTATGGACATGAGCCGAATGAACAGGATCCTGGAGGTCAATGGCGAGGATTTTTACTGCCGGGTCCAGCCAGGGACCGTCCTGGACAGGCTGAACAGGGAACTCGAAAAGAGGGGGCTCTTCTTCCCCCCTGACCCAGCAAGTTCCAGGGTATGCACCATCGGGGGCATGGTAGCCAACAATTCCTCGGGACCCCACTCCATAAAATACGGGACCACCAGGGACTATGTCCTGGGCCTGGAGGTGGTCCTCTCCACAGGTGAGGTGATAGAGACCGGTTCCCTGGCGAGGAAATCCTCCTCGGGATACAATCTGACCCGGCTCCTGGTGGGAAGCGAGGGGACCCTGGGGATCATCACGGAGGCGGTGCTACGGCTCCTGCCGGTCCCCGAGGCCCGGAGAACGGTCCTCTATGGTTTCAGGACCCTGGGGGAGGTCGAAGGGGCCATGGGAGGTATCCTGGGTCATACCCGGCCCTCTGCCCTCGAAGTCCTGGATGATATCTGCCTTGAGGCCCTGAAGAGGAGGTACGGTCTGGAGTTTGGAAAGGCCAGGTTCCTCCTCACTGTGGAATACGATGGAGGGGAGAGGGAGGTGGAAGGCCAGCTCAATACTCTCAGGGGGATGCTGGGACAGGGCATGGACGTGGAGGACCCCTGGTCATGGAGGAAGAACCTGGTCCCAGCCCTTGTGAACTATAAAGAGGGGGCCAGACCCTATGCGGTTACCGAGGACATATCGGTTCCGGTATCCCGGGTCTGTGAGGCCATCCGGACCGTAAAGGCCATTTATGGCAAGGCCGGTTTGGAGGTGGCGGTCTACGGCCACGGTGGGGACGGAAACCTCCACATGAGGGTCTTTGCAGATGAGGAAACCCTGCCCCGGGCCTGCACCCTTGGAGACAAGGTCTACGATTATGTATTATCAGTTGGGGGCTCCATCACCGCAGAGCACGGAGTGGGCCTTTTGAGGGCAAAGTACATGGAACTGGAGCATGGAGAGGGCCACAGGGTAATGAAGGACATAAAAAAGGTATTCGACCCTGGAAATATCATGAATCCCGGCAAGATGGGCCTATAGCCTTTTGGGGGGCGATGCACCCCTCTGGCCGTTGAAAAAATCTGTTTCACAGTTGCCGGAGCAGAAGTCCTGGTGGGAGCTTATTTCCTGGCCGCAGCACAGGCACTTGTTGTGAACAAACCGTCGCTCTGCCATCTTCAATCTCCTCACATGTTGCAATGGATACATACTCCATCATGGTATTTAACCTTTTTCAATGAGCGCTGATTTTATATACACTTCCAACCAGAGTATGGCCCATGCCAAGGG
>CAZHQS010000038.1:0-13915 GCA_964534545.1 Candidatus Hydrothermarchaeota archaeon | reverse complement strand
CCAGGGGTATGTCCTTCTTGAGGGCCGCCTCCTCCATCTTGGCCTTCTCGGGTCCGGGATCGCCGATGGCCGCCCCGATGCCCTCCGATACCTTCCCGGTCTTCTCCCCCTCCAGCTTCAGGCTGGCGTCGATGGTGATAATCTTTTTGATATCCTTCTCCTCCACCAGCTTCTTCACCGCATCCCCCAGCTTCCCCAGGGTCGCCCCCGGGCCGTCGGCCTTGAGGACATAGGCCTTCCTGCCCTTGATTTCTGTCTCGCAGCAGACCACCTCCCTGGCAATCTCATAGGACGTGGACCCTGTGGAAAGCTCTGCCGCCACCAGGGGACCGATGCTGTCCCCGATGGGCCTGCCCTCGGCGATGGCCTCCACCCCCCTCATCTGGGCCTTGGCGATCTTCTTTATCAAGGGCAGGCTCATCTGGACCATCATAGCTATCTGGAGGTTCTTGGTCTTCTTCACGAACTCGGCATAATGGCGGACTATCTTGGCCATCATGTTCAGGCCGATGCCGCCTTTGAGAAGGGACAGGGTATTGGCCTTCCAGACCTTGTCGCCCCCTGGAGCAATACTATCAACGACCCCGGCGAGCCGGTCCTCGGTCTTGTCTACCAGGTGCTCGATCTTGCCCAGGATGCCGTAGGGGTCCAGGTCAACCGGGGGAATCAAGAAGAAGTCCATGGTCCTCTCGATGATGGGTTTGGGGTCCTCCTTGGCGCCCCCCTTCTCCCTGGAAACCTTCTCAATGAGCTTGACACCCCTGCGGGTATATCCCTCCAGCATCTCGGCCACCACCTCGATCTCGGCGATCATCTTGAACATCATGAACCTGGGGTAGAACAGGATAAAGGAGAAAAAGAGGAGGGCCCAGATTATCTGGCCCGCCATACTTTGCTCGGTGAAAAACATACCCTAACCTTTCGACTGTCATATTTTTATATTTTGGGGGGAAATCCCAACCCATGGAAGTCAGGATCCGCACGAAGCTTCACCCCACCGAGGACCGGGGAAAGGTGGAGACCGCTGTAAGGCACATCTTCGAGGTGGACCTGGAAGAGGAGGGCGGCTACCTCATGGGAACCTGCCGCAACCTTGACAGGCTCCACAGGCTCCTGCGGGAGCAGAGGCTCCTGGATGCCGCCAGGGGGGTGCTCCTTGCCGGGGTCTCCGGCAACAGGACCAGCTTCTGCCTCAACAAGCAGGCGGCCTACATGGGCAGGGTGAACTTCTCCTCCACATCCCCCCTGGGGCCCGTGGAGGTGGAAATAGAGGACCTGGATATGGAAGATCTCATAGACTGGCTTGCCCCCGAGACCAGGGAGGGAAGGGAGGTTGTTTAGCCTCGGTGCCTCCACCCTCCCCTTTGTGGGGGAAATGCCCTGGACCGTGGCCGAGAGGATCCACGGCATGGGTTTTGACTGCTGGGAGCTGATTATCGAAGATGAGCTGCCAGAAGAACACCTGGGAAAAATCAAGGAAACCGTGGAGTGCCTGGACCTTGAGACCTCCATCCACGCCCCCTTCTCGGACCTCAACATCGCAAGCCTCAATGAAGGGATCCTTGAACTGTCCATAAACAAAATCAAGAAGGCCATCGAGGCGGCGGCCTATCTCGGCGCAGGGCCCGTCACCGTCCACCCGGGCCGCCTCTCGCCCTCGGGCATGTTCTACCCCGAGAGGGTGAGGGAGATCAACATCAAGAGTCTCCAAGGGCTCCTGGACTTCTCAGGGGAGAGGGGGGTGGCCCTCTGCCTGGAGAACCCCCCCGAGTTCCCCGGGACCCTCTGCTCCAAGGTGGTGGAGATGGAAGAGATCCTGGAAAGAGTACCCGGCCTGGCCCTCACCCTGGATATCGGCCACGCCAACACCAGCGGACCCCTGGGTGACTTCCTGGGCGGCCTCGCCCCATGGATTGAACATGTACACGTCCACGACAACCACCGGGAAAGCGATCTCCACCTCCACCTGGGCGGGGGGTCAGCGGACCTCCATGCCCTGGGGCGCTTCCTGAGGGGTTTCTCCAGGACAGTGGTCATTGAGACCCACGAGGTGGCGGATATCGAGAGGTCGAGGTCGGTTATCGAAGGGATAATCCAGTAGCCTCACCGGACCTTCCTGAGCCTGCCGTTCCTGATGGCTGCCACGCCCAGGAAGAGGTCCTCCAGGGCGCTGACCACCCTCTTGGGATGGGCCTCAGGGTTCAAGAACCCCATGACCCTCACCTCCGCCTGGCCGCAGGTCTCCAGCCACTTCCGCAGGAGCATGTGGGTCTCCTTTGAACCGACGTTGGTGACGATATCGGTAAGGGAATCGAAGATGACCACGCTGCCCTTGGACAGGCCGGTGAGGACCCCCTCCAGCATATCGAGGTTCTGGTAGGGAATCCTCATGGGGTTGCCCCCGGTGGATGCCTCCCCCAGGGCCGACAGCTCCACCAGCCGGACATCTCCCTTCTCCACATCCTCCAGATAGGCCTGGAGGTAGACCTCAGATTTGGGCATGGGAGACACCAGGGCGATGGATGTGCGGTCCTTGGCGTATCCGATTATATCCCTGATGACCTCCTCGTTCCTGCGCCCTGGGGTGTACTCTATCAGGATATGCTTGCCCAGGAGAGCCCGGTAGAAGAGGTCCTCGGTCTCGGGACGGTACTTCCTGGGGGGCTCCTCCATCTCCCCAAAGAGCTGGTTCATAAGGAGGAGGATTATTAAGATTATCAAGGCCACGACGTTTCTGACGGCCTCGGTCCTGTCCTGGACCATCGCCGTGTTGATGACTATCAATGCAAAGAGTACGAGGATGATGGCCTGGACCACGCTCTCCGGGAGCTTCTTCATTTCCTTGCACCTGCCTTGAACCTTGACATGTCTACCCTCATGAGATCCTTTGCCAGGGTTACCTCTGGAAAGATTTTTCTCGCCTGCTCATATAATACTTTTCCGTCCTTGTACCTGGGACTTATATGGGTAAGGTAGAGGGCCCTGGCCCCACCATCCCTTGCAACCCGGGCCGCCTCGGAGGCCGTGGAGTGTTTTGTCTCAAGGGCATTTTCCCTGTGGTCGTCGTCAAAGGTGGAATCATGAATCAGCACCGCACCCCTGGAGGCCTCCTTGATTACATCCAGGGGGCGGGTGTCCGAGGAGTAGAGCAGACGGTACCCCTCCTTCGGTTCTCCAAGGACCTCCTCGGGGTCGATGGTCCGCCCGTTAAACTCCACTGGCTCCCCCCTGTGGAGTTTCGAGTAGAGGGGTCCCGGGGGGATGCCCAGGGCTTCGGCCTTCTCCCTCAGGAAGGTCCTGGCCTTCTTCTCCTCGAAGAGGAGGCCGTAGGAGGGGATGTAGTGGTCCACCGGGATGGCCCTTATCCGGTACTTTTTCTCCTCCAGGACAAATCCGTCATGGAGTTCCACCGGAACCAAATCGAAGTGGAGCTTGTACTCCCCCAGGTTCCTCAGGGCCTGGATCACCTTTGTCGTTCCCCGGGGGCCATAGATGTAGATGGGCTCGGTCCGGTCTGAGAAGGAGATGGTCTGGATCAGGCCGGGGATTCCCAGGAGATGATCTCCATGGAGGTGGGTGACGAAGATCTTGCTGATGCGCATGAAGCTTATGCCAGCCTTCATGAGCTGCCTCTGGGTACCCTCTCCGCAGTCCCAGAGGATGACCTCGTCATCGTACCTGATGGCTATGGCCGTATGCCCTCTCTTGACCGAGGGGACCGCCGCCGTGGTCCCCAGGAAGGTGAACTCCATCTGGCTCATGGGACTTAAATCCCCCCAGATAGATATAAAATTATTTATTTACCGGGGAAAACTCTAGAGTGAAATGGGGATAAGTAGTCTCATCTGGAAACACAAACTGAGCATCGCAGTGGGCTCTCTGGGGTTCGTGGTAAACGGTGCGTATATGGCCTACGAATATATGGTAGGAGGTAAAATCCCCCTGCTGAGTCCCACACTGGAGCATATTATCATCTTCCTGGGCATGCCTCTGGGAATGCTGATAGGATACCTGGTGGAGAAAAACATGAGGCTGCAGGAGAGCCTGAGGAGATATGTGGGGGACCTGGAGTTAGAAGTAGAGGAGCGGGGCAAGGAACTGAGGGACGTCACGAGGCACCTTGTGAGCGTCATCGAAAATGCGGGGGACGCCATCATCCTGGCCGATTCTGGAGGGAACATCCTGTCCTGGAACAAGGGGGCAGAGAAACTTCTTGGTTATACCTCGGAAGAGATGGTGGGGGAACACCTCTCCCTCATCGTGCCTGAGGACAGGATGGAGGAGTTCAAAGGGATCTTCCAGAAGGTCATGAAAGGGGAGCGCGTCGTGGACCTGGAGACCAGGAGGAGGACCAAGGACGGGAGGCTTCTGGATGTCCTGGTCACCGTCTCCCCCATCATCGACGATGGGGGGGCCATCATAGGGACCTCGGGTATTATTACCGACATAACAGAGCTGAAGAGCCTCCAGCGGGACCTGGAGAAGAAGGTGGAGGACAGGACGAGGGATCTGAGGGAGTCGGAGGAGAGGTACCGTCTCCTGGTGGAGAATGCCAACGACGGCATTTACATCCGCACCCTGGACGGCAAGCTGACCTTCGTGAACAGGAGATATGCCGAGGTCTATGGCTACGAGCCGGAGGAGATGATGGGCAGGGACCTCAGAGAACTCAGGTCCCAGGAGGACCACGAAAAGATAGAGGCCATCTATAAAAAGGCCCTGAAGGAGCAGCGCCCCCCGGATATCATCGAGACCAAGTGCATGCGAAAGGACGGCACCCTGGCATATCTTCAGATCAGACCTTCCTTTATAGTCAAAGAGGGGGAGATCGTCGGGATCCAGGGCATCGTCAGGGATATCACGCACCTGAGGGAGATGGAAGAGGAGCTTAAAGGCTATGCCCAGGAGCTGGAGAGAGCCTCCCGGCTGAAGGACCTCTACATCGACATCATCCACCACGACCTCATCAACCCCCTGGGAGTTATCAGGAATCTGGCGGAGCTCGTCCTGGAGGAGGAGGACCCGGAAATGGCTGCCGAGTACCATCGGATCATGCACAAGAAGGTAGAGGATGCCGTGGAGATGGTGGAAAACGCATCCAGGTTGTGGAAGATAGAAGAAAGCGGCACCCTGAAGCTCTCGATGATGGACTTGAAGGATGTCATGAAGGAGGTGGTCAGGGACCTGGACACCCTTGCCAGGGAAAAGAACATGACGGTGGACCTCAAGGTCCAGGGAGACACCGTGGCCCAGGTGAATCCCCTGATCTACGATGTCTTCTCCAATCTCCTGTCCAATGCCATAAAATATGGTCCCGAGGGCTCCAGTATCCAGGTGGACATGGAGGACGGGGGGGACCACCTAAAGGTAATGGTAAAGGACCGGGGGGAAGGGGTGCCCGATGAGTACAAGGAGAAGATCTTCAAACGCTTTGAGAGGAGGATGAAGGAGGGGGTCAAGGGGACGGGCCTGGGCCTGGCCATCGTGCTGAGGGTGGTGGAACTCCACGGGGGCAGGGCCTGGGTGGAGGATAATCCAGGGGGCGGGAGCATCTTCTGCGTGACCATCCCCAAGGAAGGAGCAGGTGGGGGATGATGGACACCGGTTCCATGCCAGGGAGGGTCCCCACTACAGCCCGCTATTTCTACTTCCATGTGGATGAGGGCGAGGCAGCCAAGGAGTTCTGGAAGGGGCTTGCGCACCGGTGCGGGGTGGTGATAGAAGGGAAGGAGGTAGAGGGGGCCGTCAAGGAGAGGGTCCACGGATACGAGGTCACGACCATCGCCAGGGCCAGCAGTGAGATGGCCAGGCTCGCCATGAGCCTCCATGGAAAGGTCATCATAGTCTCCGGCCTCTTTTACACCTCCGGCGAGGGGGGTCTGGCAGAGGAGAGGTTGCGGGAGGTGGCCGGGGGCGAGGCCGCCATGGGGGAGTCCCTGGTCCTCATCACCGGGGAGGGCAGCGGGGGGGAGGCGGCCCGGGAGCTGGGCACCATCTACGATGAGCTGGAGACCTCCGCGGGGACCCTCTACTTTCTGGAGGAGAGGGATGGCGAGAGAAGGCATGTGTACCTCCTCTCCCTATCGGGGACCACAGAGGCCCTGGAGCACCTCCTGGCCCTCCATTTCCCGATCTTCGATTTTGCCATCCACAGGCTTCATACCGAGAGGGACTACTTCAAGAACCAGAGGGTGTGGGTCATGGAGGAAAAGGCGGATATCGACAGGACCGTGGGGGAGATTCTCCACCGAAGGATGGTGGGGAAGACCCTGAACCCCGAGAACATAGAGCACCTGGAAAGGGAGATAGACACCCTCTCAAGCAAGTACGCCATCCTGGTCAACGACGCCCACCTCATAAAGAAGGCGGCCACCCTGCTGGAGGAGGACATGGAGGAGGTGAAGGGACACCTCAGGACCTGCTCCGGGGATAGGGAGGGGGAGTACCGGGTGCTGGAGGATTCCATGGAACTCAAGCGGAGGCTTGAGGCCGACATGGTCTCCCTGAGCTATTCTATCCAGAACACCAAGACGGCCATCGATACCGTGAGGGCCAACGTGGATCTCCTGCGCTCAAGGGAGACCTTCCTGCTCCAGGAGGAGGCAATATCCCTCCAGGTGGCCGCGGGGTTCGTGGAGTTCCTCATCGTCTTCTACTACAGCCTGGCCTCCTGGAGCTACCTCCTGGGCCACCAGCGCTTCGAGGCCGTGCCCGTGGCCATAAGGTTCACAAGTATCCTGGTCTTCAGCCTCTCCTCGGTGGCCTTCACCCATTTCCTGGGGAAGGCACTGAAGGACAAGAGGAGGGTGAACAGGGGCATGGCCCTGGCCGGGACCGCCATCCTCATCACCTTCCTGTATATCGTATCCGTCTCCTTCCTGCCCTGGGCCGGCGCCACCCCCCACTAGACCCCCGGCCGCCTCAGGTCCTCCATGAGCCTCTCGTTCTCGATTATCTCCTCCAGGGCCGTGATCATGTCGGTGTGGTCATGGCGCTTACCCGCTTCTACAGGGATTTCATCATTCTGATGGCCGTGAGGCGTTCCCTGAGGACCCTGGCATGGTTCTCCTCGTCCCTGGCCAGCTGGGCGAAGACCATGCGGGCCTCGGGGTCCTCCGCCTCCTCGGCCATCTTATGGTACTTCTCCTTGTCGGCCTCCTCCTTCTCGATGGCCTCCTCGATGAATTTTATGACGTCCACCATGGGAGGTAATATGCCCCCGGGTAAATAAGCTTTACTTCTCCAGCACCGTTATCCGGCGGGTGAGGCTGCGGTGGATGCGACCTCATCTCACAATTATCTATTTCATTGTGAATATTTATTATTCAAAGTAAAGTGAGATATTATGAAAACCAAGATTTCAAAGGGATTCCAGACCGTTGTGCCCGGGGAAATCAGGAAGAAGCTTGGCCTTGAACCAGGGGACAGCCTCGAATGGCAGGAGAAGGACGGGATAGTGACGGTGAAGCCCAGGAAAAGAAGGACTCTCAAGGACATCACCGGCATCATCTCCGTCGGCGGCGACGCCGTGGCCTCCAAGAGGAAGGCCCAGAGGGGAGAGCTTTGATCTTCGCTGACTCCTCATACCTGATAGCCATTGCCGACCAGAGGGACCAGTGGCACCCGCGTGCGAGGGAACTGGCGGAGGAGACCGACGATGACCTCTTGGTCACCGACCTGGTCCTCTCAGAAAGCGTTACCGCTGTGGGTGCCAGGGGAGGCGGGAAGGCCGGGATGGCCCTCTATGATTTCATCATGGACAGCTGCGAGATGGTCTTCGCCACCCCATACCTCCTGGATAGGTCCATGGACATCTACCTGAGGCACGACGGGACCCTCTCGGTGGCTGACGCCCTCACGGTCCAGGTGATGAAGAACAAAAGGGTAAAGGAGATCCTCTCCTTCGACAGCGACTTCGATAAGGTGAAAGGGATAAAGAGGATAGGGTGACCTCACTTCTCCAGCACCGATATCCTTCTGGATGAGGATAAGATTATGTTTTTATATGATAGCCATGGATTATTAGATTATGATAGAACGGAAGCGAATCGGGGATATTCCGCCGATTAAGGGGGCCAGCCCCGCTATTTTTAAGCCTGCCAGGGGGAAGAAGAAAGAGTTGAGCCAGCTCGTCGGATTGCTAAGGGAACACAGGGAAAAATACTCTTCTGTCCAGCTCCAGAAGGAGGGCCTCAAGTGGTGGACAGATGTATCTGATTGATACCAATGTCTTCCTCGAGGTGCTTCTCGAAAGGGAGAACTACAGCGACTGCAAGGACTTTCTTGAAAAGGTCCAAAACGGGGATGTCACCGCCTACCAGACCGTCTTTTCCCTTCACACCATCGCCATCATCCTCGAGCGCCTGTTAGGGCTTGATGCATACAAGGAGTTCCTCGAGACCGTGCTGAATTTCGAGGGGATATCCTTCTATTCCACAAACCCCCAGGATGAGGTGGAGGTCTGTGAGGCCGCCAAGGAACAAGGGCTGGATTTCGATGACGCCCTCCACTACCATATCTGCAAGAAGTTCGATTTGAAACTGGTAAGCCTGGACAGGGACTTCGACAAGACCGATATAAAGAGGGTGGCCCCGGGGGATGTCTGAATACCGCCCGCCGCGAAATAGGTTTCTTCGGTAAAACCTCACTTCTCCAGCACGGATATCCGCCGGGTAAGGCTGCGGTGTATCCTCTCGTAGTGGGTCTCCCTGATCTGGAATCCAAAAGCCCTTGCCGGCCCCTTAATCTCCACCTGGGTGGGAGAGATGATGCAGGCCCGTCCCCCTTCTTTGAGCATCCCATGGATGGCCTCCAGGGCAGCCCCGAAGAGGTTCTGGAGGTCCCTGCCCCTGGTGCTGGCCGAGATGCCGTAGGGGGGGTCGGTGACCACGGCGTCGAAGAACCCCGGGTATCTTTTCGGGAGGGCCATGGCATCCCCGGCCTCCAGTTTGAAACCCTCAATCCCATAGAACTTCAGGTTGCGCCTGCACCCCTCCACGAACTCCTCCTCGATGTCGTTGCCGTAGACCTCGGCCCCCAGGAGCCCTGCCTCGATGAGGAACCCACCGGTGCCGCAGAAGGGGTCCATGACCTTCTTCCCCTCGGTAACCCCTGCCAGGTTCACGATGGCCCTGGCGGTGCGGGGCAGGATGGCCCCGGGACGGAAGTAGGGCCGCAAGTGAGGGCGCCGCAGCTCATAGGGCGAGCGGTCCACCTTCGCCATGACCCGGCCAAGGATGAACCCCCTGTCCGTAAGGACCCCCTGGACCACCTCTTTAGGTTCCTTTAGCCTGACCCCGGCCCCGGTCTTCTCCACTATGACGGCCCCGATCTCCCTCTCCAGCTCCAGGGTGCTCACCTGCCGGTGGTGCTCCCCGACCCTGCGCACCCGCACCGCAAAGTCCGTTATTTCCGGATAGTCCGCCCTCCGGGCCGCATGGAGGATCTCGTCATAATCGGCGCCACAGGAGAATATGGACTCGCAGATGGCGTGGGAGAGGGCAAGCCTCTGGTGGGCGTCCCCGATGCTGTCTGTCTCCACCTGGAGGACCTGCTCCATGCTCCCTGTAACACGGAAATCTGCCCCCACGGTCTCCAGGACCGCCCTGACCTCGGCCCCTGGGAGGGTCCCGTGCTCCCCTGAGAGGAGAAAAAATACCCTCATTTCAATGCATCAGCGATAAGAGAGGCCACCGAGATCTCGCTTATCTGGGAAGGGATGGTGTCGGTGGCCGCAACAACTCTCGCCCCGGCGGCGTAGAGGCGGGTGATGATGTTCCCGGTGAGGACCGGGTGGATACAGGCGATGCTCACCGATGAGGCGTGCTTGGCCTTCAGGGTCTTCAGGGCCGTGAGCATGGTGCCCCCTGAATCGATGATATCGTCCACGATGACGATGTCCTTGCCCGCGGTCTCGATGCCCTTGGGCTTCATCTCCACCTGTCCAGGTCCCAGGCGCTTCTTCTCCAGACAGTCCTTATCGCACCCCAGGACCTCGCTTACCCTGGTCGCGAGTTCTTGGGCCCCCATGTCCGGCCCTACCACCAGGGGGTCCTCCAGGTCCATACCCTTGAAATACTCCCCCAGCAGGGGGGCGGCATCAAGGCCGTGGGCCGGGATGTCAAAGAAATCCAGGATGGCCTCCTTGTGGATATTGATGGTATAGAACTCGTCGCAGTGGAGCTGGATGTGCTCGGCGACCATTTTTGATGTGACGCATTCCCCCTCCTTGAACCTCCGGTCCTGCCTGCCGTAACCATAATAGGGGACCACGGCCGCCACCTTCTCCGCCCCCATGTCCCTCAAGGTCTCCAGGACCGCCAGAAGCTCCAGGAGGTTCTCCCCCTGGGGCCTTGATGTGGACTGGATGACGGCACAATCCTCCCCCTGGACAGGGGTTTCGATGCGGACGTAGAGTTCCCCGTCTGGGAAGGTCTTCACCTCCAGGGAACCCTCATCAAAGCCTGCAATCCGGGACACCTCCCTGGCCAGGGTCTGGGAGGTGGAACCGCCGAAACATAACATGGGTACACCCTTCCAAAAACCCATATATAATATTTTGCCGTGGGTAGTAATTCTGCTAAAGGTATAAATAGGCCCAAAGCCAAAGATTTTTCCCCCTGTGAGGTTCTTCATGGAAACCGTGGATTTTGAGACTTCAGCCGAGATACCGGTGCCGGGAAACCTCATCGATCAGGTCATCGGCCAAGAACATGCCGTCGAGATAATAAGGAAGGCGGCCAAACAGAAGCGCCACATTCTCCTCATCGGCGAGCCCGGCACCGGCAAGAGCATGCTGGGCATGGCCATGGCCGAACTCCTGCCCCCGGAAGAGATGGAGGACATCCTGGTCCATCCCAACCCCGAGGATAAGAACAACCCCAGGGTCGAGGTGGTCAAGGCCGGGGAAGGGGAGAAGATCGTCGCCCGATTCAAAGAGCAGAAGAAGAGGGCGGAGGCCCCCATAAACACCATGTTCAAGGTCCTTTTCATCATCATCATATTCCTGGTCTTCTACTACAGCCTCTTCCTCCAGAACCCTACGGTACTCTTCGGTGGTATCATCGCCGCGGTCTTCCTCCTCATGGGCCGCCAGTACATCAAGGTCAAGGACGACGTCCTGGTGCCCAAGCTTCTGGTGAACAACAAAGAGAAGAAGATAGCCCCCTTCGTGGACGCCACGGGCTCCCACACAGGCTCCCTCCTGGGGGATGTCCGCCACGACCCCTTCCAGTCCGGGGGCCTGGAGACCCCGCCCCACGAACTCATCGAGGCCGGTGCCATCCACAGGGCCAACAAGGGGGTCCTCTTCATCGATGAGATCGCCACCTTGAGCCCCATATCCCAGCAGAGCCTTCTCACCGCCATCCAGGAGAAGAAGTTCTCCATCACCGGCCAGAGCGAGCGCTCCTCCGGGGCCATGGTGCGCACCGAACCCGTTCCCTGCGACTTCGTCCTGGTGGCGGCCGGAAACCTGGAGGTCATGAAACATATGCACCCGGCCTTGAGGTCCAGGATCCGGGGGTATGGCTACGAGATCTACATGAAGGACATGATGGACGACACCCCCGAGAACCGCAACAAGCTGATCCAGTTCGTGGCCCAGGAGGTGGAAAAGGACAAGAAGATCCCCCACTTCTCCAGGGAGGCCGTCATGGAGATCATAAAGGAGGCCAGGAAGAGATCCGGCCGCAGCGGTAAGCTTACCCTGAAGCTCCGGGCCCTGGGTGGCATCATCCGTGCCGCCGGGGACGTGGCCAAGAACGAGGACGCCCCCCTGGTGGAGCCCGAGCACATCAAGAAGGCCAGGGAAATCGCCAAGACCCTGGAGCAGCAGATCGCCGACCGCTACATCAGCATGAAGAAGGACTACAATGTCTACCTCACCAAGGGCCAGGAGGTCGGAAGGGTCAACGGCCTGGCCGTCATAGGCGGAGATTCCGGGGTCATCCTGCCCATCGTGGCCGAGGTGGCTCCGGCCCAGTCAAGGGACGAAGGCAGGATCATCGCCACCGGGAAGCTCCAGACCATCGCCAAGGAGGCCATTCAGAACGTCTCGGCCCTCATCAAGAGGCATACCGGCCGGGATATCTCCAACTACGACGTTCACATCCAGTTCCTCCAGACCTACGAGGGGGTGGAGGGGGACAGCGCATCGGTCTCTGTGGCCACCGCCGTCATCTCGGCCTTGGAGCGCATCCCGGTGGACCAGTCCATAGCCATGACCGGCTCCCTGAGTGTCAGGGGCGACGTGCTGCCCGTGGGGGGGGTCACGGCCAAGATCGAGGCTGCCCTGGCCGCTGGGATCAAGAAGGTCATCATCCCGGCCGGGAACATGAAGGACGTGATGCTGGACAAGGGCAACGAGGCCAAGATAAAGATCGTGCCTGTCAAGAACCTCTCCCAGGTCCTGGAGAACGCCCTGACCCTGGGTAACGACAGAGAGGGCCTACTGGAGAGGATAAAGGACTTTTTCCCCACCCCCGCCATAGACGTGGTGCCCAAGAAGCACGGGGCCTAGGACTCTTCTTCTATCCCTTCCTCTGCTTCCGCTTCCACCTCTTCCCCGGACTCTTCTACTATCTCCTCCACCACCACCCTTATCCTCTTGCCGGCAAAGCCGTTGAAGAGGTTGGATACCAGTCTCTTCTTCCCTTCGTCGTCCTTTATGGCAATCTGTCCTTTTTCCCTTGTCAGGGTACCTTCCACCTGGACCTTCACAAGAATCACCCGGTATCCTATTGGAGCTTCAGACTCTTATATTTTATCAATCCAAACCTCCTGTTCACAAGGAAGAACCACAGAAGGACCGGAATCCCTATCTTGCCCGACTCGTTGAGGAACCTGTGGAGGGTGGTGGCCGTCCAGGAGCCCTCCACCGCCCCGGGGATGGCGGCCAGGAGGAGGACATAGGAGGAGAAGATGATGAGGACCCCGGCGAGGACCATCCTGGCCCTCTCCCCCGGGCCCAGCCTTGGGGTGGCCAGGACCAGGGCGGTGAAAGGCACGATGCTAGAGAACTTGCCTGCCTCGGGCATGGCCAGGATCACGGGGATGTTGATGGTCCGCTCCCCCCCGAAAAGGGAGATGAGGGCCTTGGCGGTGTGGGCCGCCGCCAGCACGTAGGTCTCGCTCAGGGGCATCCAGAGGATGGAAAGGAAGGCGGAGAAGACCAGGAACTTCCCCAGGAAGACGAGCTTATCCCTCATCCTTCACCACCTTCTCGAACCAGACCAGCCAGAAGATTATGACAAAGACCATGACAGTGACCTGCCAGAAGTAGATGTGGACAAACTCAAAGGCCGGGGGATAGATGATGCCCGTCAGGGAGAGGAAGACCAGCCTGAGCTGGTTGACGGCGAAGAGGACCGGGAGGCCCAGGACCGTGCCCACGGCCTTGTTCCTGAGGGACGTGGGATAGGCCATGATGAGTGAGAGGTAGACCAGGGCGGAGTAGATCCCTGTGCACTCATAGATGATCTCCAGGGGAAAGCCCTCCACCAGGACCCTGGGGCCGGCCACTGCGCACTCCACCCCCAGAAGGCCCAGGAGGAAGGCCAGGGACCTGCCCGTGAAGGCCACGGGGAACTCCAGGGTCACTATGAAGTCCCAGAAGATTATGTGGAAGAAGAGGAGGATGAGGAGGAAGCGGACCCCGAACCTCAGGCCGTCCCTGTTCTCCTGGAGCCATGGCCCCATCCTGGCGGTGAGGGAGGGCTCCACCGGGGTCTCTGTCCTTTTACCTTTTCCCCTTGATTTCCTACCTCTCTTGGCCATTGGGTATCAGCTCGACTAAAAGATGCGGCCGGAGAAGATAAAGTTTACCCGCTCTTCCCCCTGAGCCGCCTAAACCCAAGGCCGCCACCCAGGCCGGCCAGGAGGGCCGCACCCAGGGGTGTGAGAGCAGGCACGGCCG
>CAZHQS010000037.1:0-14572 GCA_964534545.1 Candidatus Hydrothermarchaeota archaeon | reverse complement strand
CACCTTTTCCCCCGAAGGCTATCAAATCCTTTTTATATTTAAATAGCCGATGGTTCCTGTGGGAGATAGGAGACCATGGACCACCGGGAGGAGTCGGGGATCAACTCTGATGAGGGAGCCACTCTGTGCAGGCCCATGGTGGTGCCTAAATCGGCAAAGACATTATCAATTGTAACTGCGGTATTAACGCTACTCCTAGCTGCAACAATCGCGTCCACCCCAATAGACACCACAGTTAAAGTAGCATTGATCGGCCTTGGAATAATATTGAATGGTGTCTTGATTATCATCATCAAATACAGTTTTTCTGGAGATATCTGCGTCTCAGGAGATTCCCTCGAGATCAGAAAAAGGGGGACCCGCCGATCAATCCCCTTGAAATTTATAAAAGGCGCCAGGGCAACGACCGTTGGTGAGGCCCGGGGGCCGAAGGACGATACACCTGCCCTGTATGTTGAGCTGGACCCCAAAGCCCCATTTTTGTTTAAACTGAGGCACGGCTTCATTAGATACCTCATTCTACCCACCCTTCATGCGGAGGAGCTGGCAGAAAGAATCCAAGAAGCCCCATCCAGGAGAAACTCCTGGAGAAAGGTCCTCAGACGAAGGGTCAAAAGGCCAAAGCACAGGAAACTGAAGATCGCCGTCATCATCCTCTATCTGGTGGTGATAATCGGCGCTCTTCAATTCCTCCAGGACCTGAAGGAAAAAGATTACTTCGAGTTCTTCGATATCGCCGTCATAAACGAAGGGGATAATACGTCCAAGCTCCTTTTCCATGCAAAGTACGTCAATGTGGACAGGACAAAGAACCAGACGGGTTTTGGCTGGTCCACCTATGACCCGGAGATCTACGACGTGGCGGCCTGGGACGGAGAGGGGCCGATAAATTTCACCGTGAAGAGGGGTTTCATAGACATTGACTACCGGCGCAACGTCTCAAAAAACGAGACCTACGAGTTTTGGTTCACCTTCAAGCAAAAGCGAACCAGGGAGTATGCGGACTTCGTTGTCCAGGGCTCTGTGATGGAGTATAGAATTAACCTTACTTATGCCCAACCCGTGAAGATACATTGGATTGAACCCGCGGCCGATGAGATAATCCACGATGGCAACCTGACCTTCAGGTGGGTTCTCACAGATATGGATGCGATGCCCCATACCGTGGCCGCCCGCCACGTTAGGAATGGCCTGGATCCGGAGAACATTGATTTGAGATTTTCTAATACTCGAAACACACGGATAGAGGATGCAATCGAGAGGTACCGGGGCTGCGATAATGAGTACCTGAGACCTGCTCTCCATGCCAACTATTACGCCCTTTTAAGGGCTGAGAACAGGGACTACATCAACAATATGCTCATGGGAATAACCGACATCGCCTTCGGTCTTCTTCTTCTTTCCCTGGTGTGGATTACCTACGCCTTCAGGGACCATGGAAGGCAGATTTTGCCCATCTATATCTTTGTCCTGTTCCCTTATGGCGTCATTGCTATTTTGGGTTATGGCTCTGTCTATCCCCTCCTTCTACCCTATTCCATAGCCATGGCAGCCCTTCTGTATTCGAATCTTTCGAGAAAGAATATAGATGTATTCGACACCCTCACCGCCAGTTCTGGTTTTTTGAAGCTTCTGTCAAGACTTGCATCCTCTTTTATCATATTCTTCCTAATTTTTTTAATCCTGGGTGGATATTTTCCCCATGGACTCATAAAGCATGCAACCTTTGACATATTGTTCCCCTTCCTTCTCTTCGGTACCAACATCTACATCAACAGGGAAATAATCAACCATAACCGGCTCACCGAATTGATACAGAAGGTCCATGAAATGGAAGGGATAGCAGATGATACCTTCATCCTCCCGGAGGTCTTCTCAGACAAAATCATACGGCTCGGGGAGGAGGCCACCGTCTACAGGTTTGATGACCAGGGAAATGTCTACCTGGAGGGCTCAACGATCTTCAGGGAGGGAACCGTAGATAGGAGGGATTTTTTCAACAAGGTTTTGAAAATTGGATTTTTTATTTTCTATCTGATTACCTCATATCTTTTCGGCACCTTTGGTTACTCTGAACCCCTCTTATCCCTGATGTTTTTCTTCCTTCTAATGTCCATCAGCTTCAGGATATAGCCCCGTCAGCACGCGTCGTGCTCGATGGCTCCCTTGGGACACGCCTCCACGCAGGCGCAGCACTCGATACACTCGGCGATATTCGGGGCCGTGGCCTTGCCCTCCACCAGCTCATAGACCTCGGTGGGGCAAATCTCCACGCAGTCCCCGCAGCCGTCGCACTTGTCGTAGTCGATGCGGATGGTCACCTCGTCCTTGAACTCCTTTACTGCCATCAACATCACTCCGCCTTAATCCTCTTCCTTGACGAAGGCGCTCTTTGGCGCCCCGCATACGGGACATTCCTCTGGGGGCTCATCTCCCTCATGGATGTAATTGCAGACCGTACATCTCCATTTTGCCATATCCTTTCCTCCGTTACAGTTCAATGGCAGCGCTGGCCATGGTCACGGGCTCCGCCTTTCCGGTCTTCTCCCATATCTCGTAGACCTTCTGGCCTGCGCCGTTTACGTCAAACTTGTTACCCTTGTTCTCGTCCCGCAGGAACTCGATGAACTCCCTGGATGTGGTCTGGTACATGAGGCGGACCTCGGCCCTGGCCGCACCCTCCGGGACGGTATAGGTGGTCACGTCCCAGTTCTGGCCGTCGGCATACTCCGCACCGACAATGTAGGCGCCGTTGGCCTCGTACTCATCATTGGTGAACCCCTTTGGCGGGATCCGGTTGTCCTTGTACATGTGGTTGTTCAGGGCGAAATGGAAGCTCTCACCGTCGGGATAGCCCTCCACGCCCTTCATGCCGGGCTTGGCCTCGTAGACCTTTATCTCAGAGTCCTTTGTTAGCTCCGCAGTTTCCGGGTCATAGGCCCCGGACTCCTTGATGACCCCGCCTGAGGGATCATAGAACCGCACGTTCAGCCACATGCGCCGCCCCTCGGTGAAGCCGGTGGGGAGCTTGTGGCCGGCCAGGTTTGTGACCTTGACCTTCAGGGTGCTGCCCTCGGCCGCTACCTCCAGCTCCGCGGCCTCCTGGAGCTTCTGGATGGCCAGTTCCCGGGTGACCTCAAGCTGGTCAACAAAGTCGGTCCTCAAGTCTTCCTCAAAGAGGGGTATGGCCAGGGGCATCCAGGCGTTCCCGCCCACAAACTGGTGGAGGGGGATGTTGTCCCGAAGCTGTTTTCCCTTGGCAGCATTGATGGTGCACCCGTAACCCGTCACATAGGTCATGTGGCAGTCCTGGCAGCTCTTTCCTTCCCTTGCATAATCAGAATATTTCCATTCCGTATAGGTCTTCTCCACCGGGACCTGGAAATCATAGTAGGGGTTGGTTATCTCATGGCAGGTGCCGCAGAACTCCGAGGTGGTCAGGAACTCCGAGTACATGGACCGGTGGCCCGGGGGCTCGGAATCGTTATAGGGCCCCCGCTTGGTCTTCCTATCGGCCGAGACCACCATCTGGGCGTTCCGGTAGAATTCCACTGGTTCGTCTACCAGGGCCTTTCCTTCCTCGGATAGCGGGTCCACCATCCTGTGGCAGACATCGCACTGGACCCCGTAGAGGTCCTCATCGGTGAAGTTGGAGCCATCGGCGGGTTCAGAGCGGCCTTCCAGCCAGCCCTTGGGGACGTGGCACCGCAGGCAGTAGTCGCCGATGGCGATACCCTTCTCCTCGAAGACCTTGTTCTGGACGGCCACCAGGGCCCAGAAGAGGGGATCCCGGGCAGCATTGGCCATCATGGAGCCCCGCCAGTGGTCGAAGGCGCCTTCTCCCTGGCCGTAATCGGCATGGCAGAGCTCACAGCGGTCGATATCCCTAAAGGTCAGCCCATCCTCCGGCTGGGTGCCAGGCATGAAGACCAACTGCAATTTCTCGCCTTCTATGGGGGCCTCTTCTTGAAGAGGCGCTTCTGGCAGGGATGGTCCTTCTGTAACGGCAGGTGCTTCAGGAGGGGCGGGACCAGCACCGGTACACCCAGCAGCCAGTAATAGGATAAACAGGATAATCCAAGGCCTCATTCCCCCTACCCCTCCATGATATTATCTACAAATTCCTCTATCTTTTCGTTGATGTCCTCCCCCGGCCTGAACTTCACGTCCAGGGCAGGTTTAATTACCTCCATATTCGCCCTTTCAAGCTCCTGGATAATTTCCTTGGTGCCCCCGCCGCCCCAGCCGAAGGACCCGAAGACCGCGAACTTCTTCCCGCTGGGCCTAAGGCCGGTGAGGTAGTTTAAAAACTCGGCCACCGAGGGGTACATCTTGTTGTTGAGGGTGGGGGTTCCTATGATAATGGTTCTTGCCCCCAATACCTCTTTTATTATATCGCTTTTGTCATCGGCCCGGAGTTTGAAGAGCTGTACCTTTCCTCCCCTTTCGGCAATGGCCTCGGTGATCTCCCTTGCCAGCATCTCGGTGCTCTGCCACATGGTGTCATAGATGACCAGGATCTTATCGGCATCCTTTCCGGTGGCCCAATCAAGATACTGCTGGATGATCTGACCAGGATTGTCCCTCCAGACGATGCCATGGCTTGGACAGATTATGTCGATGTCAAGACCCAGGTCAGTGACCTCCCCTATCTTCTTCTCGATGAGGCTGCCGAAGGGCATGAGGATGTTGGCATAGTATTTGGCAGCCTCCTCAAAGAGAACATGCCGGTCCACCTGGTCGTCGAACCTGTAGGCCGAGGCCAGGTGCTGGCCGAAGGCGTCGTTGGAGAAGAGAATCTTTTCTTCGGGACAGTAGGCCATCATGTTGTCGGGCCAGTGGAGCATGGGGGCCTCCACAAAGGAGAGGGACCTCTTCCCAAGGCTCAAGGAGTCCCCTGTCCCCACAAGATTCAATTCATCGATGCCGTGGTAACTGGCTATACCATATTCCGCCCTCTTGCTCGAATATATCCTGGCATCGGGCACCACATGGGCCAGTTTTGCCAGGGAGCCAGAGTGGTCCATCTCCACGTGGTTGGTGATTATGTTCTTTATATCCCCGGGGTCTGCCACCGAGCGGATCCTCTCCATCATCTCCTGGAAGAAGGGAGCCTTCACCGTGTCAATGAGGGTGATCTCGTTATCGACTATCAAGTATGCGTTATAGGAGGTCCCCCTGTAGGTAGTGTAACCATGAAAATCCCGTATCCCCCAGTCGATGGCGCCCACCCAGTAGACGCCTTCCTTGATCTCAACGGCCTTCAATATTCACTCCTCCTTTGGTACCTTGCAGAAATCAGGATTGGTCCGGCAGTCGGTGGACATGTCGACGAAGGTGCACTTGTTCTTGCAGTTCGGACACGTGTCGTAGGGTTTCTCGGCATGATACTCGTAGCCGCAGATAGTGCATTTCCAGTGACCCATAATGAATCCTCCGTCCTACCTCCTCTCTATTATTCTGGAGGAATGACTATTTAACCTTTGTTTAGACCCTGACATGTTGGCCAGAAGGGGTCAGAGACCCCCTATAGCCTTTTCAGGAAGCCTTTAAGCCCTGCCTTGTGCCTGGCCTCGTCCCTGGCAGCCCGCTCGAAGAGGGCCGCAGCGGCCTCGTTGCCCTCTTCCCGGGCGATCCTTGCGGCCTCGGACTTGCCCTCGTAGGCACCGCCCTCGCCCCCGGCCATCTTCTCCAGGTTGGATTTGGTGTCCGATATCTTCCCTAAGAGGGTAGCGAACTCGGCGGCGTGCCATGCCTCGTCCCAGGCCACCTGTCTGAGGTACATGGCGATGTCCGGGTGGCCTTCCTCCTCGGCCCTCTTGGACATGGCTAGGTAGAGGCCCACCTCTGAGGTCTCCCCCTTGAAGTTCATCTCCATTTTCTCTTCTGTCTTTCCCAATCTATTCACCTCCTTTTATGGTAATCTCCTTGGTCCCCTCCCACAGGCCGTGGAGGTTGCACCTCTCCACCGCCCGGAGGGTGGATGTCCCGTGGCCCCCTCCCTTGACCAGGGTCAGGGTGACCTCGGCCCTGGTGAACACCGGGGTGAGAATGACCTTTCCAAGGAAATTCTCCCCTGAATACAGGTCGATCCACTGGATGTGGTGACCCTCCTCCATGACGTGGGGGATCTCCCCCACCTGGATGGTCACTTGGAAGGGCTCCCCGGCCTGAACTGTTCCAGGGGCCTCGATTATTGGGATGTGCTTCATTTCCATCTCGCTTAGATTTGCTGGCTCCTCCGGCCGGTTTATACCACAAAAGAGTCCTTTACCCATGATTTTCCACCTCTCAAGTTATATATTTAGTTCGAATTAATATGAACAATTCCATATATAAATAATTTTCGTAGAGGAGATACACATTGGGGAAAACCTGAGAGATATCAGGAAATTGGCAGAGTTGCTATGGAAAGATTTATATATATATTTCTAATATATACGAACGATTTAACAGTCTGTGGGCCTGAAAATGGAAAGGGACAGCTTTGAACTGTATGCGACAAGGGATACCGTGGTTGCAGTAAAGGGCAGGGTGAAGCGCCAGATCCTCCTCCTCCTCCGGGAAAGGGCCATGGGATTTGATGATATTGTAAGGGCCACCGGCAAGGTCAAATCAACCATTTCCAAACACATGAAGGACCTGGAAAATGACGGCCTTATAGCCTCCTTCCCAGCAAAGGGTGATAAAAGAAAAAAGCACTACATCCTGGTGGCCAGGCCCCTGGGGAGGTCCACCAAGAAGGCATCCAAGCTGGACAGGAAGACCATCAAGGACATCACCACGGCCATGGAGGGTAGAGGTGACTTCCTCAATGCGGTGCTGCGTTCCATCAGGTACCGGTTCGACGCCCTGGGGATTGATGTTGCCCCCATGCTCTACCACCTGGGGAGGGAGATCGGGACCGCCATCGGCATGGGGATGGTATCAGAGGACCTGGATGGGGTAGTAAAAGAGGTGAGTGAGTTCTGGAAGGAGCACGGGTTGGGGACCATAAAAGTCCTTGAAAGAGAACCACTGACCTTTATTGTTACGGACTGCTACGAGTGCGCAAACATGCCCAATGTGGGCCGGACCCTGTGCGCCTTCGACGAGGGCATCCTGGAGGCCATATTCTACACCCGGCTCAAGCGGGAGTTCAGGATCAAAGAAATCGAGTGCTGGGGCACAGGATACAACCACTGCAAGTACCTGGCCCTGCCCCTCTAGGGTGCGATTATTTTTTATAGGGACGTATCCCCATTAGGATTATGGGAGATCTGGAGGTTATCCTGGGGGCCTTGAAAGAGGGGGCCGAGATCGAAAAGAAGGGGATTAAGTTCTACAAAGAGGCGGCAAAGAGGGTGGTGGACAAAAACGGCAAGGCCACCCTGGAGTACCTTGCCAAAGAGGAGGCCCGCCATCTGAAGTTCATAAAGGACCTCGAAAGGTCCCTGGAATCCAGAGGGCGAGATAAGGAGAGGGTGCTGGAAGGTTTCAAGCACCCCCACATATTTCCAGAAAAGGAAGAGTATCTAAAAGGGGTCCATACCCAGGGGGACCGGAAGGTCCTGGAGGAGGCGAAAACGGTGGAGGAGAGGTCCATCGCCTTCTACCAGGGTTTCCTTGAAAGGGTTGAAGGGGAGGAGTACAAAAAGGTCTTCCAGGCCCTGGTGGCAGAGGAGGAGTCCCACCTGGAGTGGATCCACTTCATGATGGACGGCCTGGAGGTCTATGGCTACTGGTACGGCCTCGAGGACTACATGGCCAACGAGTGACCGGTGAATACCCTTGGGACTGGAAGAGGAGATAATCCAGCGGCTCATCTACCTCAGTCTGAAGGTCGTCCCCCTCATCGTGGCGGCGGTCTTTTTCTCCAACCTCCTCATGGAGTTCGGCATCATAAAGAGGCTGGACTTCCTGGTGCGCCCCCTGATAAGGGCCTCCAACCTCCCCGAGGGTTCCGGGGCCATCATCATCACCAGCATGGGCAGCGCCACGGCCTCCTACGCCATGCTGGCCAACCACCACCAGAGGGGGGAGATGGATGAGAACCAGGTCATCGTCACCTCCATCATGAACACCTTCTTCATGACCGTACACCACTTCTTCTCCTACTACGTCCCGGTGGTCATCCCCCTCCTGGGCCTCTACACCGGTCTTCTGTATGGGGGAATAAAGATGGCCATCGGGGGGGCCATGACCCTCTCGGCGGTGGTCATCGGGCGGGTCTATCTGAAGGGGACCAGCAACGGCCCCCTGGGAAAGGAAAAGGACCATCAAAAGGAGACCAAGGCCCAGAAGGTCCGCCATGCCGCCGGGGGCACTGTCAAGACCCTGAAGATGATCCTGCCCCGCCTCTACATCGTCTACATCCTTGCCGTCTTCCTCCTGGCCGCCGGTTACCTGGGGAACATGGGAGATTTCGCCGAGCCCCTCGCCCGTCTCTTCGGCCTCCCGGGAGAGGCCATGACCATCATCGCCCTCCAGCTCCTGGACGCCACCTCGGGTTTTGTCCTGGCAGGGGCCCTCCTCCAGGACGGGACCCTGACTTCGACGCAGACCATCACCGCCCTCCTCCTAGGGACGGTGGTCACCCTGTCGCTCACCTATGCCAAACACTCCCTGCCCTCCAAGATCGCCTTCTTCGGCCCAAGGCTCGGCACCAAGATTGCCCTCTACAACCTGGTCCTCCACCTCTCCTTCACCCTGGCCGCCCTGGTCTTTATTTCCGTATTAGGCTGAATTACAAATCACCAGTGCTTCTGGGCCCAGAGAATCTGCCTCTTGTAGTAGGCCATGTACCGGGTGACATTGGTCAGCCGGTAGGAGAGCTTCTCCCAGAATAGCCGGAGGGCGTGCCGAAGTCCCAGGGTGAGTCTTTCGTCCAGTATCCCGAGCCTCTTAAGGAGCCCGTCCTCCCTGACAAAAATGGGGTTTTCAACCCGAAAGCCCAGCCTCTCCCTTGCTGATGCCTCCGGAAACCTGGCCTTTACCCCATTAAAGGCGAGGATCCTGGCCAGGGCATAGACGGCCAGGGCCGACCCGATAAGGCCATAGCTTAGCAGCTTGAGCTGTAAATCGAGCATAATGGAAACCGCAGCGGCAGTGCTTATTTATAGCTTACTACTCCGGCTCTCCCCAGAAGGGTTTTGTCCTCCGTTTTATGGCCTTGAGCTCCGCCAGGGCCTCCCTTTCGTCCTCGGTCAGGTACTCCAGGTTTTTCCCTGAGAGGAGGCGGGCCTCGGGCTCCGGGATGTCCACATAGAAGATGTCCCCCTCGTTTATCTGGCGCCCCACCACCGGACCCTGGATGGCCATGGCCACCTCCCTGCCCTTCTCGGCCTCCGGGATGTTCTCCCCCCTGTCCTGGAGGCCCTTTATGGTACCCACGGTCTCGCCATTCCCGTTTATCAGCTTCAGGTTGGGTCTCACCCTCCCCAGGAGGACCTCCACCCCGATGACGGCGGGCTTGGACTGCCTGAAGACGTAGCCCGGGAGGAACCGGACCTTCCCGGGTTTTGTCAGGTGGTCGAACTCTGAGGCCTTCTCCCTCTCCTTCTCCATCTCCACCCAGTCCTCGTAGTTCTCTATGAGCTGGTAGATGATATCGCTGGTAAATACTGGCACCCCGGATTCCAGGGCCAGGGTCTCAGCATCCTTCAACATCTTCACGTTGAATCCCATCACCGTCCCCAGAAGCGCCTCCTCCTTGGCCACCGCCCCCGCATCGATGATATCCCGTTTTGTTATATCACCCACATCGGCCCTCTTTATGGGGATCCCGGCCTCGTTCAGGAGATTTATCAAGGCTTCCAGACCCCCCAGGGTATCGGCCTTGACCACCACACCAGCCCTTTCGGTCTCCACCTTGACCTCTTCGATCTCTGCCCTGACACCCTCCACCTCCTTTTCCGCCTTTTTGGATTCCGCCACCCAGAGGGGGGTCCCGGCCAGGGCGTCCTTAAGGTCCGGGGCCGCCACCTTGATACCACAGGAGGCGTGCATCTCCTTTATATTGTCGAACTTGAACCTGGGGTCCCTGATCTCGTCCAGGGGCTTGGGCTTTAACAGGGAGCGCACCTTGGTGGTTATCACCCCCTTCTTTCCCCCCAGGACGATGGTATCCCCCCGCTTGATCTTGCCGTCGTAGATGATGACATCCACGGTGGTGCCAAGGCCCACCTCCTCCTTTACCTCCAGGATGGTGCCCCTTCCCGGTTTTTCTGCAACGATGTCCAGCCTCTCGGTCAAAAATTTCTGGGACAACCCGATGAGCATCATCATGAGCTCCGGAACCCCCTCGCCGGTCAGGGCGCTGACAGGGACAATGGGGACCTGTTTGGTGAAGTCCTTGACCCGGTCGAAACGCTCGGCCTCGAAGTGCCCGTGCTCGTAGAGGAGACCAACCAGCTCGTATATCTTGTTCTCCAGGGTCTGCCTCACCTCGTCGGACTGTTTGAGGAAGCTGTGGGCAAAGGGATACTCGTTGAAGACCTGCCACCCCATGAGCCTGTCTATCTTGTTGGCCGCCACCAGGAAGGGCGTCTTGTATGTCCTGAGGATGTTCAGGGCCTCCACGGTCTGAGGCTGGAACCCCTCGTTGATGTCCACCACCAGGATGGCGAAATCCGCCAGGGCACCGCCCCGGCGCCTCAGGGTGGTGAAGGCGGCATGGCCCGGGGTATCAATGAAGAGGAGACCCGGCAGGGTGACCTCGATCTTGAGCTGCTTCATGAGGCCGCCGCAGATCTTCTCGATGACCTCCAGGGGTATCTCTGTTGCTCCGATATGCTGGGTGATCCCGCCTGCTTCTCTCTCAACGACAGCCGAGCCTCTAATATGGTCCAAAAGAAGGGTCTTGCCATGGTCTACATGGCCAAGTACAGAGACTATTGGCTGGCGTATCATCTCTCATCGAAATAGACTAAACCCTCCTCCCTTATAATATTTGGGGAATTCCTTATTCGTAGACCCAGTCCTCGTCGGCCCGTTTGTAGTCCAGGATCTCCTCGGGTTTGAAGAATAGGTTTATCTCCCGCTCGGCGGATTCCAGGGAGTCGGAGCCGTGGACGATGTTGCGGCCTAGGTCCAGGCCAAAGTCACCCCTCAGGGTCCCCAGAGGGGACTTATTCGGGTCGGTCTCCCCCAGGAGGCGCCTGACCACGGTCACGGCATCCTGGCCCTCCACCACCATGGCCACCACGGGGTTGGAGGTGATGAAGGAGACCAGGTCATTGAAGAAGGGCTTCTCTTTGTGCTCGCCGTAGTGCCTCTGGGCCAGGTCCTGGTCGATTTGCATGAGCTTCATGGCCACGATCTTGAGGCCCTTGCGCTCGACCCGCCTGATGATTTCGCCCACAAGGCCCCTGGAGACCGCGTCGGGCTTTGCCATCAAAAAGGTCCTTTCCCTGGCCATGGTCTACTCCTTCCTCTTGGTGACCCACTTGACCCTTCGCGGGATCCGCTTGAGTTTGAGCATGTTGTTCTCACACTTGCTCCCGCAGAAGTAGAGGACGTTGCCGTCCTTTTTTGCGAACATCTTCCCGGTCCCGGGTTCGATCTTCCTCTTGCAAAATGAGCATTCCCTCTGTTCCATGGCTACGGTCCCCTGAGCTCCTTGGCCTCCCTTTCTGTCTCCATGAGTATCAGTATGTCCCCGACCCTGGTCGGACCTTTGACGTTGCGGCGGATGATCCTGCCCTTGTCCCGGCCTTCCAGGACCCGGCACTTTACCTGGAGGATCTCGCCGGTCATGCCCGTTCTCCCTATGACCTCCACCACCTCCGCCGGGAAGCCCTGGGTCTCTTCTTCCTTGGCCATTGGTTCCACCTATTTCTTCAGTGCCTCGACCTTTTCTGATATCTCTGTGATGGTCTTCTTGGCCTTTCCGGCCTTCACCACAGCAACGGCCGCAGTGGGAACGTCAAGGCCGCTGGCCTTGCCCAGCTCCTCCTTGCTCGGAACATAGACATAGGGTATCTTTTTCTCATCGCAGAGGACAGGCAGATGGGCAACGATCTCCTCGGGCTCCACGTCCTCGGCAATTACCACCAGGACGGCCTGGCCCCTCTCGGTTACCTTGGTTACCTCATTGGTCCCCTTGCTGATCTTTCCTGATCCCCTCACGATCTCGAGGGCCTCATAGGTCTTTTCCTGGAGGTCCTTGGGAACCTCGAATTTCACATATATTTTTGCCATTCAACTCATACCTCCTTTCATCGGTATCGTAACAAGGAGCTTCCCCTCCAGTGAGGGTGCATCTTATGGGATAAAAGGGAGTTTTATGATTTAAACCTTTCCCTCATCGTGGGGTTGTCTAAAGGGGAACATCGCAAGCTACATGTATCATCTTCATCTCGTACCGGTGAAAGCCAATCTCGATGGCAAGACCAAAGACTATCGGACTTCAACGACGGGCTGTACAAAAAACACAGGGGCTGGTAGAGGGGCTTTTCGGAGGGATGCAAACCCGCTATGGGAACCGAACTCGGTGCCGGTTAGGACATACCAGGGCGGTGAACACATAGTTCCACCCAGCACCCAATGATAGATTTATGTTCAAATATATTGAACATTGTTACACTAATTATGTGTTATTAGGTGATGCCCAATGTTGAACACAAAAAAGTATATCAGAGCGAACCCCTATAGTAAATATATCAACAAGGGGGTTGATTGAATGGGGAAGAATGTAGTAATAATCGGAGGGAGCTTTGCCGGTCTCTCGGCGGCCTTTGACCTCAAAAAGGAGGTCGGGGATGAGGATGTGAACATCACGGTCATAGACAGGAACGCCAAATTCACCTTCATCCCGTCCCTCATATGGGTCTTCTATGGGCGCAGGAAGCTCTCTGACATAACCTTCGACCTGAGGGAGGCCCTGGAACCCAAAGGGATAAACTTCGTCCAGACCACGGCCACAAAGATAGATACCGATAAACAGGTTGTGGAGACAAAGAAGGGGGAGTTCCCCTATGATTACCTAGTCCTGGCCACCGGTCCGGATCTGGAGTTCGACACCATCCCGGGCCTGGGACCCGAGAAATACTCCCACTCGGTGTGCACCGGGCCCCATGCCATCAAGGCCTACAAGGCCTGGCAGGAGTTCCTCCAGAACCCCGGTGACATCATCATCGGTGCCACCCAGGGGGCCAGCTGTTTCGGCGCTGCCTACGAGGTCCTCTTCAATATCATGTACGCCCTGGACAAGGTGGGCCTCAAGGGGAAGGTGAAGGTGCACTTCATAACCGCCGAGCCCTACATAGGCCACTTCGGCATTGCCGGCTTCAACAGCCTTATAAAAGTCGGGCCCCTGGCCCACTCCGAACCCCTGGCCAAGATGTTCATAGACATGAACGACATCGAGGCCCACGTGAACGTCAGGATGAAGGAAGTAAAGCCCGACGGCGTGGTCCTGGACGACGGCGAGGACACCTTCATACCCGGCACCTACAAGATCATTATCCCGCCCTTTCTGGGGGCCAAGGTCATCAGGGATTCCGGGCTTGGTAACCCGCGGGGCTTTCCAGAGGTGGATTTTGAGACCTTCCGGCTGAAGGACCATTCGAATATCTATGCCGTGGGTATTGCCCCCTTCATCCCACCGGTGGAGGAGACCCCCATACCCACAGGGGTGCCAAAGACGGGCTACCCCTCGGAGATCATGGGCAAGATAGCGGCATCCAACATCGCGGCCGATATCCTGGGAGGCGGTGAGATGACGGGCCAGACGCTCCATGACATGCCGGCCCTGTGCATCCTCGACGCCGGGGACAACGGGGTCATCATGCTGGCCAACAAGCTCTGCGGCCTCCCCTACCAGGGGGAAAAGGAAGAGGGCATGGGGGCCTGCGACCACGATCGGAAGGGGGTCATGATACCCGGTCCCTGGGCCCACTGGGGCAAGGTCCTCTTCGAGAGGTACTTCCTCTGGAAGATGAAAAACGGTAAGGTCAGCTGGCCTTAAAAAGAGGTGATTGTTATGACAGATAAATCCGCAACCGCCACCCTGATGGAACCCGAGACCCTGGAGAACATCCTCCAGGTGATAAACCGGCTGGCAGCCCTCAACCAGACCATCGAAGATCTAATCGACCTGACAAAGTATATGGTCCCGGCCTTCGCCGAGATCGGTGAGGATATGGCCAACATGGTAAGTGACGCGGGACAGAAGGTCTACACCCCGGAGAACATGGAGCTCGCAAAGAGGATCGGGGCCGCTGCCCCCGCCTACCTGAGGCTCTTGGATACCATGTTAAAACTCGGCGAAAACGGCACCATTGACCGGGTCACGGGAATCCTGGAGCAGGTATCCAGGTCAGATCTCATGGCCTTCCTGGAGGGAGCAGTGGAGGCAGCCTCCGAGGTGGACGTCAACAATCCCAGAAAATTCAGCGTCTTCGAGGCCGCCAGAGACCTCAACGACAAAGAGGTCCAGAAGACCCTGGGGATTGTGCTGGACGTGGCCAGGAAGCTTCCATCGGCAGTGGAAAGACACAAGGTCAAGACCTGATACTTGGCCTTTTTTATTTTTTTCCTTGATGACGGGAAAGACCCTTTTATACCAGGGAAATCAAGGTGATCTCAGATG
>CAZHQS010000036.1:0-15099 GCA_964534545.1 Candidatus Hydrothermarchaeota archaeon | reverse complement strand
TCAAAATTATTTTCATACGGGAATATGGTAACATAATGTAGAAAAATGAACCCGGAAACCATCCTGGACATCCTCGGGAACAGGACCCGCAGGGACATAATAAAGCTGGTGAGCCAGGAGCCCAGGTACATCTCCGAGCTGAGACGGGAGACCGGGGTGGAGAAGATGGCCCTATCCCGACACCTGGACCGGATGATGGAGGCCGAGATACTGAAGGTGGAGGAGGAGAGCGGGAAAAGAGGCCGCCCCCGGAAGTACTACGACATCACCGGCAGATTGAAGATAAAGGTGTCCATCTCCCCTGACGACTTCCAGGTAAAGGTGGACGAACCCAAGGTCCAGGAAAGGGATGGCATCTATGACCTGAGGGTAAAGGGCGCTGCCAGCCTGGCAGACCCCATGGAGCGCCTGGTGGCCCTCTCGGAGATCGCCGACGACCTCCAGAAGGAGATCCGGTTCCATGAGGAGGCCGTCCACCGGCTGGAGGGGACCCTTTCCAGGATCAGGGAGATGGGCCGGGGTCTCGCAGAGGAGATGGAGATGGACAAGGTGGACGGCCGGATCATGGTGGAGATCATGCTCTCGGAGAGGGGGAGCAACCTGGAGGAGATATCCACCGGGGTAAGGGAATCCTCCTCCACCGTCATGACCCACCTGGGCCACCTGAAGGACAGGAACCTGGTGGAGTACCGGGACTCCAGGTGGACCGTCAAATAATCCTTTTTGGTTTGAGTATAAACGGAGGTGAAGATATGAGCGACGTGAAGGTAGCAATAGCCGGCGTGGGAAACTGCGCCTCTTCCCTGGTCCAGGGAGTTGAGTATTATAAGGATGCCAACGAGAAAGACTTCGTCCCGGGACTGATGCATGTCAATTTCGGCGGCTACCACATAGGAGACGTCAAGTTCGTGGCCGCCTTCGACGTGAACGCCGACAAGGTAGGCAGGGACCTGGCTGAGGCCATCTTCACCAAGCCCAACTGCACCGCCAAGTTTGCAGAGGTGCCGGACCTGGGAGTCGAGGTCCAGATGGCCCCTGTCATGGACGGCCTGGGGAAATACCTGAAGGACGTGGTACCTGTGGATACCGCCCTGCCCCCGGTGGACGTGGCCGAGGTCCTTGAGGACAGCGGCGCCGATGTCCTGATAAACTACCTCCCTGTGGGCAGTGCCGAGGCCACCAGATACTATGCCCAGGCGGCCCTGGATGCCGGGTGCGCCTTTGTCAACTGCATCCCGGAGTTCATCGCCTCTGACCCTGCCTGGGCAGGGAAGTTCCAGGATGCGGGCCTCCCGGTGGCAGGGGACGACATCAAAAGCCAGGTGGGGGCCACCATCCTCCACAGGACCCTGGCCCAGCTCCTGAAGGATCGGGGGGTACGCCTGGAGAAGACCTACCAGCTCAATATCGGAGGCAATACCGATTTCCAGAACATGCTCCAGGAGTCCAGGCTCGCCTCCAAGCGCATCTCCAAGACCGAGGCCGTGACCTCCATCCTGGACTACGATGTGCCCACAAGGATCGGCCCCTCGGACTTCGTGCCCTTCCTGGACGACAATAAGCAGGCCTTCATCCATCTGGAGGGCAAGAAGTTCGGGGACATACCCTTGACCATCGACGTGCGCCTGTCGGTGGAGGATTCTCCCAACAGCGCCGGGGTGGCGGTGGATGCCATCAGGGCCACAAAACTTGCCATGGACAAGGGCATTGCCGGACCCCTGAAGGAGATCTCGGCCTACTGCTTCAAGCACCCGCCGGAGCAGTACCCCGATGCAGAGGCCAAGGCCATGGTGGAGGAGTTCATCCAGAGGACTGCTGGCATAGAGGAGCTGGTGCCGGAGATACCGGTACCCGAGATCGAGTAGAAGGATGAAGGCCGTAATCCTGGCCGCCGGCAATGGGTCACGCCTGGGTGGGGAGCGCCCCAAACCCCTGACCCGGCTCTTTGGCGTCCCCCTGGTGGACCGGACCCTGGATGCCCTGGCCCGGACAGGACTGAAGCCCCAGGACATTATTGTGGTCTACAGTGACCCAAGGGTGAAGGACCACCTGGAAGGCCGGGCTGGGCTGGTCTACAACGACCGTGTGGACCTTGAAGGGGGCCACTCCCTCCTCCTGGGGGCCGAGGCCGCAGGAGAGGAACCCTTCCTACTGCTCATGGCGGACCACGTCTTCGACCCGGGAATCCTTGGAAGGCTCCTGGAGTCCGGGCCCTCCACCACCACCCTCTGCGTGGACCGGACCTTTGAGGGCAGGGACCTGGAGGAGGCCACCAAGGTCCTGGTCAGGGCCGGGTCCATCCAGGAGATAGGGAAGGACCTGGAGGTCTACACGGCCCTGGATACAGGGATCTTCTACTGCACCCCCGAGGTCCTGGAGGCCGCCCGGCGGTTCCGGGGAAGGTTCACGGTCTCTGACGTCATGGCATCCCTGGCCCGGAGGGGCAGGCTCTCGTCCCTGGACGTCACCGGGAGCTTCTGGCAGGATATCGACACGAAAGAGGATATCAAAAGGGCAGAGAGGACCCTCTCCAAATCCCTGGCAAAGGCCACAGACGGTCTGGTCTCCAGGCACCTGAACCGGAGGCTCTCCATACCCCTGTCCCGCCTCCTGGTCAGGACCCCCGTCACCCCCAACCAGATCACCGTCTTCAGCTTTCTGCTGGGCCTTGCCTCGGCCGCCCTCTTTGCCCAGGGCCGGGGATTGATTGCCGGGCTTCTGGCCCAGGTATCCTCCATCATCGACGGCTGCGACGGGGAGGTGGCCAGGATGAAGGCCATGGGATCAAGGTTCGGGGGCTACCTGGACTCCCTCCTGGACCGGTATGCCGACGTGGCCATTATCCTGGGGATGGTGGCCTCGGCCCCCGAGGCCCTCTGGCACGTGGGGGGGCTAGCTCTCCTGGGTACCTATTCCATCAGCTACAGCGTCTCCAGGATGGAGGGCCTTACCGGCATGAGATTCAACGGGGGCCTAGCCGGGTTCATGACCCGGGATGTCCGGCTCTTCATAATAATGCTGGGCGGGATCCTCAACCAGATGTTCCTGACCCTGGGGGTCCTGGGGGTCCTCACCAACCTGGTGGTGCTGTCCAGGATCGTCAGGGCAAAGAGGCTGATGGAGACAGAGGAGGTGGTAAGATGTCCAAATGCGCCCTATGCCTGAAGGAAGCGGACATCCTGTACACGTGCTTTAAGTGCGGGAGGTCCTTTGATCCCGGCTGCGGGGACATGGATGAGGAGATGTGCGCCGATTGTGTCTCTGATGAATGGTGAGGCCGTGGACCGGTCTGGAGGTGGACAGGGGTGGTTGCCAGGCCACCTCTGTCCCGGTGGCCTCCAGGACAGCATCTATTTATAATAGCGCAGACAATTAATATCAATGAACACGGGGACGGAACGATTCCGGGGGGAGGAGGCCCTCCTGGACTTCACCTGGGCCATTGTGGAGGCGGTCCGGGAGCCCCTGGTGGTCCTGGATGACAAGCTCCGGGTGATTTTTGCCAATCGCTCCTTCTATAGGACCTTTGGGGCGGCGCCGGAGGAAACCGAGGGCCGCCTGCTTTACGACCTGGTCAACCAAGAGTGGGACATCCCGAAACTGCGGGAGCTCCTGGAGGACATCCTCCCGAAGAACACCTCCTTTGACGACTTCGAGGTGGAGCACGACTTCGAGACCATCGGCCGTCGGAGCATACTCCTGAACGCCCGGAGGATTTACAGGGATGGGGAGAAGACAGAATTCATCCTTCTCGCCATGGAGGACATCACCCCGCGCAAGAGGACCCTGGAGGACCTGGCTGAGTCCGAGGCCAAGTTCAGGGACCTGGCGGAGCGCTCCGTGGTGGGGGTCTACCTCATCCAGGACGGGGTCTTCAAATATGTGAACCCCAAACTGGCCGAGATCTTCGGTTACACCAGGGAGGAATTGATAGACAGGATGGGTCCCCAGGACCTGGTCTTTCCAGAGGATTGGCCCACCGTCAGGGAGAACCTCCGCCAGCGGCTGGATGGGGAAATCGATTCCATCCACTATGACTTCAGGGGCAGGACCAGGGATGATGGGATCGTAGATGTGGAGGTCTATGGTACCAGGACCGTATACAAGGGGGCCCCAGCGGTTATCGGCAGCCTCCTGGATATAACCCGGCGCAGGGAGCTGGAGAAGGCGAACCTGGAGGCCAAGGACTGGGTTATTGAAGAGATGAGGCACCACGAAGAGTACGTCTTCGAGGTGGCGGACCGGCTGCGCAACCCCCTCCAGATAATCAAGGGTTTCCTGGAGATGTTTGGCGAGGAGGACCTGACCCCCAGGCAAAAGGATATACTCGAAAGGATTTTAGGGAGCACCCGGAAGCTCGAAGAGGGGATTAAGAAGCTTACATGATATTTATTGCCATGGCGAAGAAAATCTTATATAATAAATCATGATAGTTTGTGCTGCGGGTGCTCTTCATGAAGATTGGAGTAGTTAAAACTGGGAACATAGGTTGCTCCCTGGTCCTCGAGCTCCTTCTGGACGAGAGGGCGGACAGGGAGGATATTGACGTGAGGGTAATTACCAGTGGGGCCAAGATGGGCAAGGCCCAGGCCGAGGAGGTGGCCAAGGGGGTCCTGGATCTCGGGGCCGACCTGATATTGTACACCACCCCCAACCCCAGCGCCCCCGGACCCAAGAAAGTTATCGAGGCCCTCAAGGGCAAAAGGGCCATTGTCTTTGGCGACGCCCCTGGCATCAAGGCCAAGGACTTTATTGAAGAAGCAGGTCTCGGCTACATCCTGGTAAAAGGGGATCCCATGATAGGGGCCCGCAGGGAGTTCCTGGATCCGGTGGAGATGACCCTCTTCAACGCGGATGTCCTCAGGGTCCTGGCCGGCACCGGTGTCATCAACCTGATACAGGCCGAGGTGGGCCGGGCCATGGCCGAGGAGGACTACCTCCCCAGGGTCGTGGTTACCAGGGATATGGCGGTGGAGCATGCCGGTTTCAAGAACCCCTATGCCAGGGCCAAGGCCATGGCAGCCTACGAGATGGCCGAGAAGGTTGGCCAGCTGGACGTGGAGGGCTGCTTCATGACCAAGGATGCCGGGGAGTACATCCCCAAGGTGGCGGCAGCCCACGAGCTGTTGCGGGCTGCGGCGAGGCTGGCCGACGAGGCCAGGGAGATGGAAAAGGCAGGGGATGCGGTCCAGAGGATGCCCCACGGTCCGGACGGCCGGATCCTGTCCAAGAGGGGCCTCATGGACAAGCCCCAGTAGAGGGAGAACCGGTAAATGACTTCTACTCTCCCAGAGGTAATCCTGCTCAAGGACTGTCACCCCAGTTTTGTCCAGGAGGTCATGGAGGCCGGGGGGGAGAGGGTGAACGCCTGCTTCGGCTGCGGCACCTGCGTGGCAGGCTGTCCCACTGTGGAGGCCATGGACCATCCACCAAGGAAACTCATGAGGATGATAAACCTGGGGTTGCGAGAGGAGGTCCTGAACTCCGATACCATCTGGCTCTGCGCCTCCTGCAACACCTGCAACACCCGCTGCCCCCGGGGGGTGGAGATACCGGCCGTCATGGCGGCGGTGAAGAGCATCGCTATCAAGGAGGGCATCCAGCCCGACGAGAGGGTGGCCCCGGTTTTCTACCAGGAGATGGTGAACTCCATGCTGATGTTCGGCAGGCTCTATGAGCCGGGCATGATGGCCATGGTGAGCGTGAAGTCCGGTCAGGGCCTTGAGGGGGTGATGAGGAACATGCCCCTGGGTATCGAGCTATTCAAGAAGGGGAAACTCCCGATTTTCCCCCACAGGATAAAGGGCCTGGGCCAGGTCAAGAGGATCATCAGGAACATCCAGGCCATGGAGGAGAAGAGATGAAGTACGCCGTATCGGCCTTTTCTTTTTTACAAAAAGAAAACCCCGGGGAAAAGAAAAACATCAAGCATCACCGGGTCATGGAGGCCGGGAAATGAAGTACGCCTACTACCCCGGCTGCTCCCTGGAGGCATCGGGCAAGGAGTACGACATGAGCACCCGGGCGGTCTTCCAGGCCCTGGGGGTGGAGCTCGAGGAGATAAAGGGGTGGAACTGTTGCGGCGCCACCGCCGCCTATTCCATCAGCAACCTCCTCTCCGTGGCCCTGCCGGCCCGCAACCTGGCCCTGGCCGAGGAGAAGGGCCTTGACATCATGGCCCCATGCAGCGAGTGCTACCACCGGCTGAGGAAAGCGGAGTATGCCATAAAGGAGAAACCGGGCATGGCCGAGAAGGTGGAAAGGGCCTTCGAGGGTACCGGCCTGGCCTTCTCGGGCAGGATAACCACAAGGCACCCCCTGGACGTCATCATCAACGAGGTTGGTATCGATAGGGTGAAGGCCAGGATCAAGAAGGGCCTCAAGGGCCTGAAGGTGGCCCCCTACTACGGCTGTGTTATAGCCAAGCCGCCGGAGGTGGTGGCCTTCGAATCCGTGGAGAATCCTACCTCCATGGATATGCTCATCGAGGCCGCCGGCGGGGTGGCCCTGCCCATGGCCGGTTTTAAGACCCGCTGCTGCGGCGGACCTGTCCTGATAACCAGGGAGGAGCTGGCCCTGGGCCTTACTTCCAGCATCCTGAAGGAGGCCCTGGAGGAAGGGGCGGACTGTATGGTGACCCCCTGCCCTCTCTGCGGTGTCATGCTGGACGCCAAGCAGAGGGCCGCCGGCATCGATGAAGGAATACCGGTCCTCTATTTCACCCAGCTTCTGGGTCTGGCCCTGGGTATCAAGCCCAAGAAACTCGGCCTGGACAAGAACTTCATATCCACGGAGAGGGTCCTGGAGGTGGTCTCCAGGTGACGGACCTCACCCCCGAGGACTTCGTCAGGAACTGCTACCAGTGCGGTATGTGCTCGGGTATCTGCCCCAAGGCCAGGGTGAAGAAGGGCTTCAACCCCCGCCGCATCGTCTACAGCCTGGTGACGGGTAACAAGGAGAGGCTGGACGACTCCGGGGACGCCTGGGACTGCCTGACCTGCGGCCAGTGCCAGGACGTCTGCCCCATGGGCGTGGACTTCCTGGATATGTTCAGGGCCGAGCGAAAGGATAGCGCCTGCACCACCTGCCCCATCGCCCATGACAACACCGTGGGCACTGCCTTCTACGACATCCTCAGGGACCCCTCGGTCCGGCCCAACCGCAGGAAGTTCCTGGCCGAGGACGTGGAGACCGACGACTCAAGCGATACCCTCTACTTCATGGGCTGCCTGCCCTACTTCGACATAGTCTTCTCCGAGGATGTGGGTTTCGAGGGCATGGCCATCGCCGACAACGCCATAAGGCTCCTCAATGCCGTGGGCATCGTGCCGGCGGTCCTGGAGGAGGAGAAGTGCTGCGGCCACGACCAGCTCTGGCGGGGTCAGGATGAATACTTCGAGGACTTCGGGGAGCAGAACGCCGAATATCTGAAGAGATACAAGCTCATTGTCACGACCTGCCCGGAGTGTTTGCGCACGTTGGCGGTGGACTACAGGGAGAGGCTGGGCATGGACCTCAACGTGAAGCACATATCAGAGGTCCTGGCCGAGCACATGGACAAGTTACCCGAAGGGGAACTCAGGGACATGGTGGCCACCTTCCACGACTCCTGCCGCCTGGGCCGGCACATGGGGGTCTACGATGCTCCCCGGGAGCTCCTGGAGAGGGCTGGCTACACCCTGGAGGAGATGGCCAAGACCAGGGAGGAATCCCTCTGCTGCGGGGTCTCGGCCTGGGTCAACTGCGATGATGAGAACACAGAGATCCGCAGGAGGAAGATGGCCGACGCCAGGGAGACAGGCGCCCAGAGGATGGTCACCCCCTGCCTCAAATGTCAGATACATTTAAAATGCTTACAGAGATATGACCAAAGAAAAGAGGACGATATAGATATCCTAGATTTGACGACAGCCCTGGCTGAAGGGCTTCTGGAAAAAAAGGAGACGAGGTGAAGAAATGTCTGCTGAAGGACTTGATACCTTCGTACCCCTGATGAAGGTGAGCAAGGGGTTCGATGAACTGAAAAGGGTCGTAATCGACCAGGGTATCTGCTCGGGGTGCAGCACCTGTGTTGCCTTCTGCGAGCGGATCAAACTCGATGAAGATGGCAATGCGGCGGAGGCAGCCGAGTGCACCATAAAGCAGGGCTGCATCTCCTGCAGTGACGATGGGACCTGCTACGACGTCTGTCCCATGGTGTCCCACTCCAAGGCCGAGCTGGAGGAGGCCACCTTCGGTACCCAGCGCGAGGACATGGCCCTGGGGGTCTACAAGCGGGTGATCGCGGTTCGGTCCAAAAAGCCCGAGGTCCTGGAGAAGGGCCAGGACGGTGGCGCGGCCACGGCCTTCCTGGCCGCAGGCCTTGAGGGCGGGATCTTCGACGGCGCGGTCTTCGCCACCCGGGACGATGAATGGAAGACCGAGGCGGCCCTCGCCACCAAGCCCGAGGAGGTCATGGCCGGCGGCGGCACCAAGTACGCCCGGACTCCCACCACCATGAGGTGGGGCCAGACCATCAGGAACACCAAGAGACTTGCCATGGTGGGCACCGGCTGCCAGACCCACGGCGCCCGGAGGGCGATGAACGGGCTCCTGAAGAACCTCATCGAGAAGACCAAGGACGCCGATGTGCCCGTGGACCTGACCCTCATCGGTCTCTTCTGCTTCGAGAACTTCCCCTACGGCTGCATGAGGAAGGCCGTGGAGGAGAAGTTCTCCGTGAAGATGGCCGACATAGTCAAGACCGACATCACCAAGGGCAAGTTCATCATCACCACAAAGGATGGTGAGGAGAAGTCGGTGAAGGTCAAGGACTTTGACGAGTGCGTCCCGGAGTCCTGCAAGCTCTGCACCAATTTCACGGCGGAGTTCGCCGACCTCTCCTGCGGCTCCATCGGTACCGACGCCGGCTGGTCCACGGTCATCGTCAGGACCGACAGGGGCGAGGAACTGGTCAAGAAGGCCGAGGAGCTGGGCTACATCGAGGTCTCGGACAAGGTGGACCTGGAGCCGGTGAAGAAGAACCAGGGCCTCAAGAAGAAGATCCGGGGTTTCGCCGTGGGCCGGCGGGAAAAGGAAGGGGCCTACGTCCCAGAATACGGGTACGATTAGAAGCGAACTGGGATCAAAATAATGGTGAAGACTGGCGCTGCCCTGGTCATAGGCGCCGGGATATCCGGCATCCAGGCCAGTCTGGACCTGGCGGCCTCGGGCTTCAAGGTCTATCTGGTTGAGAAGTCTCCCTCAATCGGGGGCAGGATGGCACAGCTGGACAAGACCTTCCCCACCAACGACTGCTCCATGTGCGTCATGGCCCCAAAGATGGTGGAGGTCACCCGCCACCCTGACATCGAGGTTCTTACCACCTCGGAGGTGGTGGCTGTCGAAGGCGAGGCCGGCAGCTTCCAGGTCACCGTCAGGAAGGACCCCAGGTACATAGACGAGGACAGGTGCACCGGCTGCGGCCTCTGCGCCGAGGTCTGCCCTGTGAAGGTCCCCAACGAGTTCGACATGGGCCTGGGCGCCCGCAAGGCGGCCTACGTGCCCTTCCCCCAGGCCGCACCCCTGGTCTACACCATCGACAGGGAGCACTGCATCGACTGCGGCCAGTGCCAGGCGGTCTGCGAGGCAGGGGCGTTGGACCCGGACCAGAAAGAGGAGGAGATCACCCTGGAGGTGGGTTCCATCATCGTCTCCACGGGCTACGAGCCCTTCGATCCTTCTGCCGTTGAGGAGTACGGTTTCGGCCGGTTCCCCAACGTCATCACCAACCTCCAGTTCGAGCGCCTCCTCTCTGCCTCGGGCCCCACCGGCGGCCATGTGGTGCGCCCCTCGGACGGCAGGGAGGCCAAGAGGATTGCCTTCATCCAGTGCGTGGGCTCCCGGGACGTGCGCCACTACCCCTACTGTTCCCTGGTCTGCTGCATGGCCTCCACCAAGGAGGCGATTATAGCCAGGGAGCACGCGCCGGACCTTGAGTCCACCATCTTCTACATGGACATGCGGGCCTTCGGCAAGGGCTTCCAGGAATACGTGAACAAGGCCAGAGACCAGTACGGCGTCCGCTACATCCGCTCCCGGCCTTCCATGATCCTGGAGAACCCGGAGAACAAAAACCCTCTCATATACTATGATAATACCCTGACCGGTGAGAGGACTTCCGAGGAGTTCGACCTGGTGGTCCTGGCCTCGGCCCTCAAACCCAACGCCGGCTCCCGTGACCTGGCCCGCGTCCTGGGCATCTCCACCGACGGCTACGGCTTCTACAAGCCCCTTTCCCCGGCCCATCCCATCTCCACCCACAGGGAGGGCATCTATGTCACAGGCTTCTGTTCCAGCCCCATGGACATCCCCGACTCGGTGCGCCAGGCCTCCGGGGCGGTAACCGAGGTGGCCGAGGACCTCTTCGAGGCCAGGGGCAACCTCCAGACGAGGCCCGAGCTGGTGCCGGAGAAGGACGTCTCCGGGGAGGAGGAGCGCATAGGGGTCTATGTCTGCCACTGCGGCCTCAACATAGCCTCGGTGGTGGACTGCAAGGAGGTGGCCGAGTATGCCAAGTCCCTGCCCGGGGTGGTCATGGCCACGGACCCTATGTACACCTGCTCCGACGACGCCCAGTCCGTCATCAAGAAGGATATCGAGAAACACAACCTCAACCGTGTCATAGTGGCGGCCTGCACCCCCAGGACCCACGAACCCCTCTTCCGCACCACCTGCCGGGAGGCGGGGCTGAACCCCTACCTCTTCGAGATGGCCAACATCCGGGAGCACGACGCCTGGGTCCACAGCCAGTACCCCGAGGACGCCACCGAGAAGGCCAAGGAGCTCATAAGGATGGCGGTGGCCAGGGCCAGGTTGCTCAAGGCCAGGAGGTCAAAGAAGGTGGGCATCCTCCAGTCCGCAACCGTCATCGGGGGCGGGGCGGCGGGCATGACGGCGGCCTTGAGTATTGCCAAGCAGGGCTACAGGGTGGACCTCATAGAGAAGGGAGATTCCCTGGGCGGGGGATTGAAGGAGCTGAACTCCTTTTTCATCGACGGCAGGGATGCCGGGGAGCTTGTGGAGTCCCTGATATCCGCCGTGGAGGAAAACGACATGATCACGGTTCATCTGGGCACAAGGCCCAGGGACCTCCAGGGTTTCATAGGCAACTTCCGGCTGGTCCTGGATGACGACAGCACCATCGAGACCGGGGCCATCATCGTGGCCACCGGGACCGAGGAGCTCAAGCCCCGGGGCAGGTTCCTCTATGGCGAAAGCGAGAAGGTCATGACCCAGGACGAGCTGGAGGCGGGCCTCAAGGACGGGTCCTTCTCCGGGAGTTCGGTGGTGATGATCCAGTGCGTGGGGGCACGGGACCAGGAGCGCCCCTGGTGTGCCCGGACCTGCTGCAACCAGGCCGTGAAGAACGCCATGGTCCTAAGGGAACGGAACCCCGATTCCCGGGTCTTCGTCCTCTACCAGGACATGATGACCTTTGGCATGTACGAGGACCACTACCGCAGGTCCCAGGAGGAGCTGGGGGTCAGGTATATCCGGTATTCCCCTGACAACCCGCCGAGGGTGGAAGAGCAAAACGGGAACCTCGCCATCACCGTCCGGGACGCCCTCCTGGGCAAGGACCTGGTTCTTACCGCCGACAGGCTGGTCCTGAGCACCCCCCATGTCCCGCCCGAGAGCACCGGGGAGCTCCAGAAGCTCCTGAAGGTCCCCCGCAGCCAGGACGGCTTCTTCATGGAGGCCCATGCCAAGCTGCGGCCCCTGGAGTTCACCTCGGAGGGCATCTACCTCTGTGGCCAGGCCCAGTTCCCCAAGGAAATCCTGGAAGAGGTGGCTGGAGCTGCGGGAGCAGCTGCCAAGGCCTGCGAGCTGCTCTCCAGGGGGGCCATCGAGACCGACGCCACCACGGCGGTAATTGACGAGGAATGCTGCATCGGGTGCGGCCGGTGCGTTGAGACCTGTATGTTCTCCGCCATATCCTTGAAGGAGAAGGAGGCCGGGGAGACCAAGGCAGAGGTCAACGACGTCCTCTGCACAGGCTGCGGGTCCTGCGCCTCGGTGTGCCCCAACGCGGCCATAACACCCCGCCATTTTGAGAAGGAGAACTACATCGCCATGCTGGAAGAGCTCCTCCAGGAGGCATGAAAAGATGGAAGCGGCATCCCAATCCATAGGAGAGGAATCCCAGCCCGCCGTTGCCGGTTTCGAGCCCAGGGTGGTTCTATTCGCCTGCAACTGGTGCTCCTATGCAGGGGCGGACCTGGCAGGGGTATCGAGGTTGCAATATCCATCGAACGTGCGCATCATCCGGACCATGTGCTCTGGCAGGCTGGACCCGGACTTCGTCCTCAAGGCCCTGGGCATGGGGGCCGACGGGATCCTGGTCCTGGGGTGCCATCCCGGGGACTGCCACTACCTGGAGGGCAACTACCGGGCTGAGAAAAAGGCGGAAATGATAACCAAACTCCTGGACGCCCTGGGTATCGATACCCGGCGCTTCAGGCTCGAGTGGGTCTCGGCATCCGAGGGGCCCAGGTTTGCGAGTCTGGTCAGGGAGTTCATAGAAACCCTTAAAGATGTTGGAAAAAATCCAATTCAAAGGAGGTAACAAAAGGTGACCGAAGCTGAGAAGAAGGAGAAAAGGAACGAGGAAGAGCCCAGGATCGGCGTCTTCGTCTGCAAGTGCGGCCTCAACATAGGAGGCGTTGTTGATGTTGACAAGGTGGCCCAGGAGGTGGCAAACGACCCCAACGTGGTCCATTCCCAGGCCAACAAGTACACCTGTGCGGATGCGCCCCAGGAACAGATCAAGGAGATTATAAAGGAGAAGAACCTGAACCGTGTGGTGGTGGCGTCCTGTTCCCCCAGGCTCCACGAGCCCACCTTCCGCCGGACGGTCCAGGATGCGGGCCTGAACCCCTACCTCTTCGAGATGGCCAATATCAGGGAGCACTGTTCCTGGGTCCATACCTGGGAGCCTGACAAGGCCACGGACAAGGCCACGGACCTGGTGAGGGCCGCCATAGCCAAGGCCCGGCTCCTGGAGGCCCTGGAGCAGCCCAAGGTACCTGTGACCAAGGAGGCCATGGTCATCGGCGGCGGTGTGGCCGGCATGAGGGCGGCCCTGGACCTCGGGGACATGGGTTTCAAGGTCCACCTAGTGGAGAGGGAACCGAGTGTGGGCGGTGTCATGGCCGCCCTGGACAAGACCTTCCCGACCCTGGACTGTTCGATTTGCATCGAGGGCCCCATGATGTCTGACGTGGGCAAGCACCCCAACATAAACCTCCTCACCTACCACGAGGTGGAGAAGGTGGATGGTTACGTGGGCAACTTCGAGGTCACGGTGCGCAAGAAGGCCCGCTACGTGGACTTCGACGAGTGCAACGGCTGCGGCATGTGCTCCGAGGTCTGCCCGGTTCAGCTTCCCTCGGAGTTCGACCAGGGCCTCGGGCCCAGGAAGGCCATCTACCGCCAGTTCCCCCAGGCCGTGCCTGCCAAGATGGTCCTGGACAGGGAGCACTGCATCGACTGCGGTCTCTGCGAGGCGGTCTGCGAGAAAAACTGCATCCACAAGGACGATGAGGACGAGGAGAAGAAGATCAAGGTGGGTATGATCATCGTCTCCACGGGCTACGACGTCTATGACCCCTCGGAGAAGAACGACTACCACTACCTGGATTACCCCAACGTGATTACTGCCATGGAGCTGGAGAGGCTTATGAACGCCAGCGGCCCCACCATGGGCCATGTGGTGCGCCCCTCGGACGGCCACGAGCCCACCCGCATAGGCTTCGTCCTCTGCATCGGCACCAGGGACAGGGGCGACAAGTCCTTCTGCTCCGGCGGTGTCTGCTGCACCTATTCCCTGAAACTGGCTGGCATGCTCAAGGAGAAGCACCCCGACTGGGACGTGACCATCTACTACATCGACATGCGCTCCACGGGCAAGGGTTTCGAGGAGCTCTACACCCGGTGCCGCAAGCAGGGTGTAAAGTTCATCCGCGGAAAGCCCGCCGACGTGCGCCAGCTGAAGAATGGCAACCTCCTGGTCACCGGCGAGAACACCCTGGCCGGTACCATCGAGGAGACCGAGCTGGACCTCCTGGTCCTGTCCACGGGCATGGTGCCCAAGGCCGACGCCAAGGATATGGCCCAGAAGCTTCACATATCCACCACCCAGGACGGCTTCTTCATGGAGTCCCATCCCAAGCTGGCCCCTGTTGATACCCCAACGGACGGGATTTTCATCACCGGCGCCTGCCAGGGACCCAAGGACATCCCGGTGTCGGTTGCCCAGGCAAGGGGCGCTGCCGCTGCTGCGGCCATCCCCCTCATCCACGGCGAGATAACCCTGGGCGGGGATATCGCCTACCCCCTGACCGAGAAGTGCATAGGCTGCGGCCAGTGCGTCAAGAGGTGCCCCTACGGTGCCTGGGAGCTCATCGAGACCGGTGAGGTCAACGAGAGGACGGGCAAGCCCATAAAGAAGGCCAAGCTCACCGAGGCCCTGTGCAAGGGCTGCGGGACATGTGCCGCCGACTGCCCGACCAAGGCCATCGTCATGAAGCACTTCACAGACGAGCAGATCAAGGCCCAGATCGATGCCATCCTCAGGGACAACCCGGAGGAGAAGATCGTGGGCATCCTCTGCAACTGGTGCTCCTACGGCGGTGCGGACACGGCGGGTGTCAGCAGGATGCAGTATCCGCCCAACCTCCGGGTCATCCGGGTCATGTGCACCGGCCGGGTGGACAAGAAGTGGATAGACTATGCCTTCGAGAAGGGCGCTCCCGGTGTTATCGTCTCGGGCTGCCACATCAACGACTGCCACTACATCTCGGGCAACGTCTGGATGCAGAAGCGCGAGCCCATGATCCGCCGGGCCATGGACGCCAAGGGCATCGACCAGGACCGCTTCAAGCTGACCTGGATAAGCGCCTCCGAGGGTGAAAAATTCCAGCAGACCGTGAAGGAGTTCACCGAGCAGGTCTTCGCCCTGGGGCCGAGGGACATGGAGGCAGAGAAAAAAGCGGCTGAAGAGGCGAAGAAGAAAGCGGCAGAGGCGAGGAAGAAGGCTGCTGAAGCTAAGAAGAAGAA
>CAZHQS010000035.1:0-15245 GCA_964534545.1 Candidatus Hydrothermarchaeota archaeon | reverse complement strand
CCGCCTGGGGTAAGCCGTTAGGGCGGAGCCCTTCGGCGCGGGTAGCGAATCCCGTCGGGCCCGCTTTGAATCTTTTTGTGGAAAAAGCTTCACCTAAAACCCGCATTTCCCCAGTGGGGAAATGCTCCACAATGTATATGGGGCACCCTTATCAAGATGGGAACACCTGATTCAAAGGAGGAGGACCATGGCAAGATTTGATATAAGAGATCATGAGTTGGTACCGGAACATGAAATTCTTTCAGAGGAGGAAGCGCGGAGCATCCTTGAAAAATACAACATATCCAAGGGACAGCTCCCCAAGATCCTTTCAAAGGATCCTGTGGTCAAGAAGATCAAGGCAGAGGTGGGGGATATCTTGAAGATCACAAGGAAAAGCCCTACCTCTGGGACTTCCACCATCTACCGGGTGGTCACCGAGGACTTTTGAGGTGTTGACATGGAGCAGACGAACAAGCTCATTCTAAAGGCCTTTCTGCAGAGGAGGGAGCTGGTGAAACAGCACATTGACTCCTACAACGACTTCATCCAGAACAGGCTTCAGCAGATCGTGGACGATATCGGTGTAATCGAGACCGATGTGGAATACCAGATCATCCTGGGCAAGATAACCGTGGAGAATGCCGAGATCACCGAGGCCGACGGGTCCAGGAACAAGGTCCCCCCCATGGAGGCCCGCATGAGGAACCTGAGCTACTTCTCCCCGGTGTTCCTTGAAATGACCCCCAAGAAGGATGACAAGGAATACGACACCGAGAGGGTCCCCATAGGCATGATCCCCACCATGCTCAAATCCGTGGTGTGCAACATCGCCGGCAAGACCGAAGAGGAGCTGATAAAGGTCTGGGAAGACCCCCTGGACCCTGGAGGCTATTTCATTGTCAATGGTTCAGAGAGGGCCCTGGTCACCATCGAAGACCTGGCCCCTAACAAGATCATGCTCGAGCAGAGCGAGCGGTACAGCAGGATAACCCAGGTGGCCAAGGTCTTCTCCAAGAGGAGTGGCTTCAGGGCCCTGGTGACCGTCGAGAGGGATAAGGACGGGCTCATAGGGGTCTCCTTCCCGTCGGTCCCCGGGAACCTGCCCTTCATCATCGTCATGAGGGCCCTGGGTATGGAGACCGACCAGGAGATCGTCAGCACCATCTCCAATGATACCGAGATTGTCCAGCAGATCCTGGAGAACCTGGAGGAATACATCGACGTAAAGACCACCGAGGCCGCCATCGAGATCATCGGCAAAAAGGTAGCCGCTGGCCAGACCCGGGAATACCGCCTCAAGCGGGCCGAGCAGGTCATCGACCGCTACCTCCTGCCCCATATCGGCATCGACCCCGAGGACAGGCTGAAAAAGGCCCATTACCTGGGCAGGATGGTCCTCAGGGTCATGGAGCTCTACCTGGGCCGCAGGGGTCCCGACGACAAGGACCACTATGCCAACAAGCGATTGAGGCTGGCAGGGGACCTCATGGAGGACCTCTTCCGGGTGGCCTTCTACAACCTGACCCGGGATATAAAGTACCAGGTGGAGCGGGCCGTTGTCAGGGGCAAGGAACCCTCGGTCCAGACGGCTGTCCGGGCCGACGTGCTTACCGAGAGGATAAGACACGCCCTGGCCACAGGGAACTGGGTCGGGGGCCGGGCCGGTGTAAGCCAGCTCCTGGACAGGACCAACTATCTCTCTGTGGTCTCCCATCTCAGGAGGGTTGTCTCCCCCCTGAGCCGCTCCCAGCCCCATTTCGAGGCCAGGGACCTGCATCCCACCCAGTTCGGGAAGATATGTCCCAGCGAGACCCCCGAGGGGCCCAACTGCGGCCTGGTGAAGAACCTGGCCCTCTCCTCGGAGTTCTCCACAGGGGAGGACCCGGCCTTCGTTGAACCCGTGCTGTTTGAACTGGGAGTAAAACCCATCAAGAAGGAGGTTGAAGGGGAATGAGCGAGGCAAAGGTCTACATCAACGGGAAGCTCATCGGCACCCATCCAGATCCACAGGATCTTATAGAGAATATCAAGTCCCTCAGGCGCAGCAGCAAGCTGTCCCCCCAGGTTAATGTCGCCTTCAACGAGGAGTTGAACGAGGTACTGGTCAATACGGATGAAGGCAGGGGGAGACGGCCCCTCATAGTAGTCGAAAAGGGAAAACCCAGGCTCAAGGACAGCCATATCAAAGGGCTCGAATCAGGGGAGATAACCTGGGACCAGCTTGTGGAGGACGGGGTTGTGGAGTACCTGGACTCCGAGGAGGAGGAAAACGCCTACGTATGCATGGATCCGGAGGAACTGACGGAGGAACACACCCACCTGGAGATCGATCCCATCCTCATGCTCGGTATAAGTACCGCGGTCCTGCCCTACCCGGAGCACAACTCATCCCCGAGGAACACCATGGGGGCGGGCATGGGAAAACAGTCCCTGGGATTCTTTGCTTCCAATTACAAATTCCGGACAGATACCCGGGGCCATCTCCTCCACTATCCCCAGGTCTCCTCATCCAAGACCGACGTGGTGGACCTGGTGGGATATGACAACCGGCCGGCTGGCCAGAATTTCGTGGTGGGTATCATGTCCTTCCAGGGTTACAATATGGAAGACGCCCTCATCCTGAACAAGGCCTCCATCGAGAGGGGTCTGGGCCGCTCTACCTTCTTCCGGGGCTATGAGGCCGAGGAGCGCCGCTACCCCGGCGGCCAGGAGGACATCTTCGAGCTGCCGGACCCCGAGATAAGGGGGTACAGATCGGAATCTGATTATGAGTACGTGGGCGAGGACGGCCTGGTGGACCTGGAGTCCCAGGTGCGGTCGGGCCATGTTTTGATCGGGAAGACCTCTCCCCCCAGGTTCCTGGAGGAGATCAGCGACTACGGCATGGCCAAGGAGAAGCGCAGGGAGACCTCGGTGACCGTGCGCCATGGCGAGAAGGGTGTGGTGGACCTGGTCTGCCTGACCGAGAGCGTTGGCGGCAACAAGCTCGTCAAGATCAGGGTCAGAGACCAGAGGATCCCGGAGCCGGGGGACAAGTTCGCCTCCCGCCACGGGCAGAAGGGTGTGGTGGGCATGATCGTGCCCCAGGAGGATATGCCCTTCACCATCGACGGGGTGACCCCGGACCTCATCATAAACCCCCATGCGGTGCCCTCGAGGATGACCGTGGGCCAGGTCCTGGAGATGCTGGCAGGCAAGGTCTCAGCCCTCCAGGGTTTCCGGAATGACGCCACGGCATTTTCAGGCACCGGCGAGGAGGCCCTGAGGAATGCCCTGAAGGAGTGCGGATTCAAGGATAACGGCAGGGAGGTCATGTACAACGGCATCACCGGGGAGAAGATGGAGGCCGAGATTTTCGTGGGAATCGCCTTCTACCAGAAGCTGCACCACATGGTCTCGGGCAAAATCCATGCCCGCTCCAGGGGACCCGTCCAGGTGCTGACCCGGCAGCCCACCGAGGGGCGGGCCAGGGAAGGCGGCCTGAGGTTCGGCGAGATGGAGCGGGACTGCCTGATAGGCTACGGTGCCGCCCTGCTCCTGAAGGAGCGGCTCCTGGACGAATCCGACAGGTACATGATGCAGATATGCGAGAAGTGCGGGTCCTCTGCGGTCTATGACAAGTTGAGGGATACCGTTTACTGCTCCCTGTGCGGCAGGGACGTGGACATTGCCGAGGTGGAGGTGTCATACGCCTTCAAACTCCTCCTGGATGAACTCAAGTCCATGGGGTTGGACCCCAAACTGGTCCTCGGGGAAAAGGCGTGAGGTGAGAAGATTGAGGATACTGCCAAGAAAGGTTGAAAAGATAAAATTCGGGCTCTTATCCCCTGATATCATCAGAAAGACCTCTGAGGTGAGGGTGATCACCGCAGATACCTATGACGAGGACGGATACCCCATCGAGGGGGGTCTCATGGACCCGAGGCTGGGGGTTGTTGACCCTGGGTTGAGGTGCAAGACCTGCGGCGGAAGGGTTGGGGAGTGCCCGGGCCACTTCGGCAGGATCGAGCTCTCCCGCCCCGTGGTGCATGTGGGTTTCGCCAAGCAGATCAACAAGGTCCTGCGTGCCATCTGCGGCAGGTGTGGACGGCTGGTCCTCCCAGACGAGATCCTCCAGGAGTTCAGGGAAAAGATCAAACAGACCAAGAAGGAGGGGAAGAATCCGGAGAGCCTGATAGAGGATCTCTTCAAGAAGGCAAAGACGGCCAAGCTCTGCCCCTACTGTGGTGAGGAGCACTTTGACATAAAGTTCGAAAAACCCACCACCTACATCGAGAACAAGAACCGCCTCTGGCCCACCGACATCAGGGAGCGCCTGGAGATGATATCCGACGAGGATGCCGAGCTCATAGGCTTCGAGGTGGACTCCGCCAGGCCGGAATGGATGGTTCTTACGGTCCTGCCCATCCCTCCGGTGACGGTAAGGCCCTCCATCACCCTGGAATCCGGGGAGCGCTCCGAGGACGACCTCACCCACAAGCTGGTGGATATCCTCAGGATAAACCAGCGCCTCATGGAGAACGTGGAGGCAGGGGCGCCCCAGCTCATCATCGAGGATTTGTGGGAGCTCCTCCAGTACCATGTCACCACCTACTTCAACAACGAGGTTGCCGGTGTTCCCCCGGCAAGGCACAGGTCCGGCCGTCCCCTGAAGACCCTCACCCAGCGTCTCAAGGGTAAGGAAGGGCGGTTCAGGAGCAACCTTTCTGGTAAGAGGGTCAATTTCTCTGCCAGGACGGTGGTCTCGCCTGACCCCAATATCAGCATCAACGAGGTGGGGGTACCTGAGATCGTCGCCCAGGAGCTCACCGTGCCTGTGAGGGTGACTGCCAACAACATAGAGCATCTCAAGAAATTGATTGCCAACGGGCCCCACAACTACCCCGGGGCAAACTACATCGAGAGGGGGGACGGCATGAGGATCAGCCTCGGGAGGGTGAAGGATATGGACGAGGTCCTGGAGAGGCTCGAGGTGGGCTGGATCGTCCACAGGCACCTCATCGACGGGGACGTGGTGCTCTTCAACCGGCAGCCCTCCCTCCACAGGATGTCCATCATGGCCCACGAGGTCAAGGTCATGCCCTACAAGACCTTCAGGCTCAACCTCTGCGTCTGCCCGCCCTACAACGCGGACTTCGACGGGGACGAGATGAACCTCCATGCCATCCAGGGTGAGGAGGCCAGGGCCGAGGCCAGGGTCCTCATGAGGGTCCAGGAGCAGATACTATCGCCCAGGTTCGGGGGCCCCATCATCGGCGGTATCCACGACCACATATCCGGGGCCTATCTATTCACCCGCAAGGACAAGAGGTTCACTCCCCAGGAGGCCCAGCAGCTCCTCTACCAGGCCAAGATAGACGCCGAACTCCCAGAGCCCATGAAGGATGAAAAGGGCGAGGAGTATTATACCGGGAAGCAGCTCTTCAGCCTCCTTCTGCCGGAGGACCTCGACCTTATCTACAAGGCGAAGATCTGCAAAAAGTGCGAGACTTGCGAAAAGGAAAAATGTCCCCATGACGCCTATGTGGTTATAAGGGACGGGGAGATCCTCTCGGGGGTCATGGACGAGAAGTCCTTCGGGGCCTTCGCCGGGGAGCTCCTGGACAGGATCGTCAAGGATTACGGGACCGATGCCGCCAGGAAACTCCTGGACGGGGCCACCAAGCTCGTCATAGCGGCCCTCTCGAGGACCGGTTTCTCCACTGGCCTGGACGACGAGGACCTCCCCCAGGAGGCCAAGGAGAGGATCCAGGAAATACTGGAGAAGGCCGAGGACAAGGTGGAGCAGCTCATCGGTGCCTATGAGGACGGGCTCCTGGAGCAGCTGCCGGGGCGGACCCTGGAGGAGACCCTGGAGATGCGGATCATGCAGACCCTATCAGAGGCCAGGGACAAGACAGGGAACATCGCCAACGAGTACCTGGAGAAGGTATCCGAGGAGTCCGGCAGGGAGAACAGCGCCCGGATCATGGCGGTGACCGGTGCCAGGGGGAGCCTGCTGAACCTGACCCAGATGGCGGCCTGCGTGGGCCAGCAGGCCGTCAGAGGTGAAAGGATTATGAGAGGGTATTCCGGGAGGACCCTGCCCCACTACAAGAAAGGGGACAAGGGAGCTGCCGCCAAAGGGTTTGTCAAGTCATCCTACAAGTCCGGCCTGAAACCCCTGGAGTACTTCTTCCATTCCATGGGCGGTCGCGAGGGTCTTGTGGACACAGCGGTAAGGACTTCCCAGTCGGGCTACATGCAGAGAAGGCTCATCAACGCCCTCCAGGACCTGAAGGTGGAGTACGACAACACCGTCCGGGACACCAGAGGGGTCATCGTGGAGTTCAGGCATGGCGAGGACGGGGCCGATACCTCCAGGACTGATTGGGGCAAGGCCGTGAACGTAGGAAAGATCGTTCAGAACATAGTAGAGAGCAGGGAGGCTAAATAGAGATGTTTCTAGAGCAGGCGGAAGTCATGGAAAAGCTTGAGGAGTACAGGGAGAGGTTCCCGGAGAAGATCTTCGAGGACCTGGTGGAAGAGCTTTCCAGGGTACGGGTCACCGAGGATGAGTTCAAGCGGATCCTGGAGGAGGTGACCCGGAGATTTGACTACGCCCAGGTGGAGCCGGGGGAGGCCGTCGGAGTCATCGCTGCCCAGAGCATGGGAGAGCCCTCCACCCAGATGACCATGCGTACCTTCCACTATGCCGGTGTGGCGGAGTTGAACGTGACCCTGGGTCTGCCGAGGATCATCGAGATTGTGGATGCCAGGAAGAAGCCCTCCACCCCCACCATGACCGTGTACCTCATGGAGGAGGTTGCCCAGGACCGGGACAAGGCCAGGGAGATCGCCAAGGAGATCGAGACCCTGTTGGTGGGGGATCTAATCGAGAGGTCCGAGATCGATCTGATAAACTCCCGCATCGAGATACTCTTTGACAAGTATGAGATGAAGAAGAGGGAGATTGAGCTTACAGAGATCGTGGAGAAGATCTCCAAGGCCAAGATCAAGGTGGACGAGGACTGGGCAGAGGACAACTACGTGATACACCTCCCGGTGGAAAAACCAAGCCTGAAGGAGATGCGCAAGATCACCACCAAGGTGAAGGACATCTACCTGAGGGGTATTAAGGGGATCCAGAGGGTGGTCATGAGAAAGGACCCCGTTGAGGGATATGTCATCTATACCGAGGGTTCGGCCCTCAAGAAGGTCCTGGCCATACCCGGTGTGGACGTCTCCAGGACCAAGACCAATGACATAAAGGAGATCGAGGACGTCCTGGGCATTGAGGCCGCCCGGGCCGCCATCATCAACGAGATCCTGGATACCCTGGACGAGCAGGGTCTCAAGGTGGATACCCGCCACCTGATGGTCCTGGCAGACATGATGACGGTGGACGGCACGGTGAAGGCCATCGGGCGCCATGGCGTATCCGGCCAGAAGGCATCGGTCCTGGCCCGGGCAGCCTTCGAGATCACCGTTGACCACCTCCTGAAGGCCGGGATCAAGGGGGAGTACGAGGAGCTCAACGGGATCGTTGAAAACGTCATCGTCGGCAGACCGGTTCGCCTCGGGACCGGCATGGTGGAGCTTGCCATGAGGAGGGAACTCGAAGAGAAAAAGGAGGTCTAAGAATTGGACATCGAAAAAGCCATAAGGTCTGCAGTGGATTCCGGCAAGGTGATCTTTGGAGAAAGGCAAACCCTGAAGGCCACCAGGTCAGGGGAGATAAAACTCGCCATCATAGCAGAGGACTGCCCACAGGAGAGGAGGGAGTCCCTGGAAAAACTCGGTGAGGCCTCGGGGGTGAATATCTACAATTTCCAGGGGTCAGGCATGGATCTGGGCTCGGTTTGCGGGAAACCCTTCATCGTATCCATGATGGGTATCATCGAGGCCGGGGATTCAGATATTCTTGAGGTAGGTAGGAGATAAAGTATGGGATTGAGACTCACCGCCGACGAGATCCGCTACATAACCCTCTTCGAAAGCATGACCGGCGCCACCGTGAAGGACTGTATCAAGGAGGATGACCGGGTCGTCTTCGTTGTAAAGAATGGGGACATGGGTCTTGCCATCGGAAAGAAGGGTGCCAACATCCAGAGGGTTAAACAGGCCCTGGACAGACCGGTGGAAGTCGTGGAACACTCCGAGGATCCCGAGGAGTTTCTAAGGAACATCCTATCCTCCCTGAGGATAAAAAAGGTCTCCCTCCAGAAGAAGGCCGATAAGAAGGTGGCCGTTGTAAACGTCGATGGTCGGGACAGAGCCAAGGCCATCGGAAGAGGAGGAAAGAATATCCACATGATAAGGCATTTGGCAGGCAGACACCACGATATCGCTGACGTGGTCATTGCTTGAGGTGATTGATAAATGGCAAAGAAAACCACAGGAGAATTTGCGGGCAGAAAGCTCAAGAAAAGGAGACAGAAGTTCCGCTGGAACGACCCCTCTTACAAGAGGCGGGTATTAAAGCTCAAACTCAAATCCAATCCCCTGGAAGGCTCTCCCATGGCCAGGGGGATCGTCCTGGAGAAGGTGGGGATTGAGGCCAAACAGCCCAACTCCGCCATACGGAAGTGCGTGCGGGTCCAGCTCATAAAGAGCGGCAGACAGGTTACCGCCTTCGCCCCCGGGGACGGGGCCATAAATTTCATCGATGAGCACGATGAGGTGGAGATCGACGGCATCGGTGGCAGGAAGGGAGGATCCATGGGGGACATCCCTGGTGTCAGGTTCAAGGTGACAAAGGTCAACAACGTGTCCCTCCAGGAGATGGTCAGGGGAAGAAAGGAGAAACCCATCAGGTGATATCATGAAGATCTTTGGTTTATATGATCCCAGTGAGGTAACGGTGGAAGACCCGGGGTTGAAGGACTATATCAACCTTAAGGGTACCTATGTGCCCCATTCCGCCGGCAGGTTCAACAAGCCCTTCGGCAAGACCGAGGTATCCATCGTGGAGAGGCTGATAAACAGGCTCCAGGTGACCGGCCACGACGGCAAGAAGCACAGGCGCAGCAGTGGCAGGAACACCGGGAAGAAGCATCTGACCTACAACATCGTCAAGGAGGCCTTCGCGATGGTCCACAAGAGGACAAAGAAAAACCCCATCCAGGTCCTGGTGGACGCAGTCTCAAAGGCCTCCCCCCGGGAGGAGACCACCAGACTGAAGTACGGGGGCATAGCCTATCATCAAAGCGTTGATGTTGCCCCCCAGAGGCGTCTGGACATCGCCCTGAAACTCATCACCGTGGGCGCCGCGAGAGCGGCCTTTAAGAGCAAGAAGAGCCTTGCCTCGGCCCTGGCCGATGAGCTGATCAAGGCCGCCAACTATGATACCAAGTGCTTCTCCATCTCCAAGAAGGAGGAGATCGAGCGCATCTCCAAGGCGGCGAGGTGAAGGTCATGGGAAGACGTGAACAGATGGCAAAGAAGGTCCAGACCCTCATGGACAAGCCGGACCAGATCAGGAACATGGGGATTGTGGCCCACATTGACCACGGCAAGACCACCCTCTCCGACAATATCTTAGCCGGCGCTGGCATGATCTCCAGCGACCTGGCAGGCCAGCAGCTCTACCTGGATTCCGACGAGCAGGAACAGGCCAGGGGCATCACCATCGATGCCGCCAACGTGTCCATGGTCCATGAGTACAAGGGCAAGGACTACCTCATCAACATGATAGACACCCCGGGCCACGTGGACTTCGGGGGGGACGTGACCAGGGCCATGAGGGCCGTGGACGGCGTGGTTGTTGTGGTGTGTGCCGTGGAGGGTGCCATGCCCCAGACCGAGACCGTTCTAAGGCAGGCCCTGAAGGAAAGGGTCAGGCCCATCCTCTTCATCAACAAGGTGGACCGCCTCATAAACGAGCTCCAGCTAAAGCCCGAGGAGATGCAGCAGAGGTTCTTCAACATCATCGCCGAGTTCAACAAGATCGTCAAGAACATGGCCCCCAAGGAGTTCAAGAAGAAGTTCCAGGTCAATGTGGAGGACGGTTCCGTTGCCTTCGGCTCGGCCTACCACAACTGGGCCATCAACGTGCCCCTGATGCAGGAGACGGGCATCACCTTCAAGGATATAATAGATTACAATAATGAGGGGAGGCAGAAGGAGCTGGCCCAGAAGGCCAAGGTCCATGAGGTCATCCTGGATATGGTCACAAAGCACCTGCCCAACCCGGTCCAGGCCCAGAAATACAGGATTCCCAACATCTGGCCGGGTGATATCGAGAGCGAGGACGGCCAGGCCATGCTGAACTGCGACAAAGACGGTAAGTTCGCCATGATGGTGACCGACCTCTCGGTGGACCCCCAGGCAGGGGAAGTGGCCACCGGAAGGATCTTCAGCGGTACCCTGAAAAAGGGTACAAAGCTCTATCTCAATAACGCCAAGACCGAGGCCCGGTCCCAGCAGGTGGGCATATACTTCGGGCCCGAGAGGCTTCCAACCGACTATGTGGTGGCCGGCAACATCGCCATGGTCACCGGCTTGAAGAATGTCATGGCCGGTGAGACTGTCACAGAGGTTGGCTCCCCCCTGGAGCCCTTTGAGGAGATGAAACACACCTCGGAGCCCGTGGTCACCGTGGCCGTGGAGGCCAAGAACATGAAGGACCTGCCAAAGCTCATAGAGGTCCTGAGGATGGTGGCCCGGGAGGATCCCACCCTGAGGGTCAAGATCGACGAGGAGACGGGAGAGCACCTCCTCTCCGGTATGGGGGAGCTCCACCTGGAGATCGTGGCCTACCGGATCAACCAGAGGGGTGTGGAGATCCAGGTCTCGCCGCCCATCGTGGTCTACAGGGAGACGGTGCCAAAGGCGAACCCAGAGCCCGTGGAGGGCAAATCCCCCAACAAGCATAACCGGTTCTACTTCACCGTGGAGCCCCTGGAGCCTGAGGTACTGGAGGCCCTCAAGGAAGGGGATATCAAACCATCAAGGCTAAAGGGCAAGGAGATCGGCAAGGCCCTGCTGGAACATGGGATGAACAAGGTGGATGCCAAGGGTGCGGTGGAGATCTATGAGAACAACGTCCTCACCGATGTCACCAAGGGTATCCAGTACCTGAACGAGGTCATGCAGCTCATCCAGGAGGGCTTCCATGAGGCCATTGACGATGGCCCCCTGGCCAAGGAGAAGGTCTTGGGCGTCAAGGTGAAGCTCACCGATGCCAAGCTCCACGAGGATGCCATCCACAGGGGTCCGGCCCAGGTCATCCCCGCAGTGCGAGACGCCATTAGGGAGGCCATGCTCCAGGCCAATGCCGTCCTTTTGGAGCCCAAGCAGAAGGTCTTCATCCATGTGCCCCAGGACTACATGGGGGGGGCCATGCGCCAGATCCAGTCCAGGAGGGGCCAGATCGTGGATATGCGCCAGGAAGGGGACATGTCCATCCTGGAGGCCAATGTGCCCATCGCAGAGATGTTCGGCTTTGCCGGTGACATCCGCTCTGCCACCGAGGGCAGGGCCCTCTGGTCCACGGAGTTCATCGGCTTTGAGAGGCTCCCCGGGGAGCTCCAGGATCAGATCATCAGGCAGATACGGGACCGCAAGGGTCTGGCATGAGAGAAAGGTTTAAATGTTTGGAAGGTACATCTTCACCGGAAAAAGGTAATACAGAAAGTTACAATCACTAGTAAGGAGGAAAAGAAATGGCTGAGAAACCACACTTGAATCTAGTGTTTATAGGGCACGTAGACCACGGGAAGTCGACCACCGTGGGGAGACTGCTCTTCGAGAAAGGTGTCATCGGGGAGCACATCATCAGGCAGTTCAAGGAAGAAGCTGATAAGATAGGAAAGGGTACCTTCGAGTTTGCCTGGGTAATGGACAAGATGAAGGAAGAGAGGGAGAGGGGTCTGACCATCGACATCTCTCACAAGAAGATGGAGACCGACAAGTACTACTTCACCATCATTGATGCTCCGGGCCACCGGGACTTCATCAAGAACATGATCACCGGTGCCAGCCAGGCCGATGCCGCCGTTCTGGTGGTGGCCTGCGGCGAGAGGGACGAGAAGGGCGGCCTCATGCCCCAGACCAAGGAGCACGTCTTCCTCTCCAGGACCCTGGGTATCAACCAGATGATCGTCAATATCAACAAGATGGATACCGTAAACTACGATCAGAAGAAGTTCGAGGAGACCAAGGAACTCCTGAGCAAACTTCTAATGATGGTGGGCTACAACCCCAAGGAGACCACCTTTATCGCCGGTGCAGGTCTGCCCGGGGACAACATAGTTACGAAGTCCGAGAACATGCCCTGGTACGACGGACCCACCCTCCTGGAGGCCATCGACAACCTCAAGGCCCCGGAGAAACCCACCAACCTGCCCCTGAGGCTTCCCATCCAGGATGTCTATTCCATCACTGGTATCGGGACCGTCCCTGTGGGCAGGGTGGAGACCGGTGTGATGAAGACCGGTGACAAGGTCATCTTCGAGCCCGCCGGGGTCACCGGAGAGGTAAAGACCATCGAGATGCACCACGAGGCCATCCCCAAGGCCGAGCCCGGGGACAACGTGGGGTTCAACGTCCGCGGTGTGGGCAAGAATGACATCCGCAGGGGTGACGTGGTGGGTCATGTGGACACCCCGCCCACGGTGGCCAAAGAGTTCAAGGCGCAGATAATTGTACTGCAGCACCCCAGTGCGATAACCGTCGGCTATACACCAGTGTTCCACACCCACACCGCCCAGGTTGCCTGCAAGGTGACGGAACTCCTCGCCAAGCTTGACCCGAAGACCGGCAACGTCCTTGAGGAGAACCCACAGTTCTTGAAGTCTGGTGATGCCGGTATTATAGTGGTCCAGCCCACCCGCCCAATGGTGATCGAGGAGGTCAAAGAGATACCCCAGATGGGACGTTTCGCCATAAGGGACATGGGCTCCACCGTGGCCGCTGGTATGGTGATGAAAGTCACACAGAAAAAGTAAACAAATCAGGACCTTTGGTCCTTATTTTTTAAAATAGGTGAACAGTGAAATGCAGAAAGCTCGGATAAAGCTCAGCGGCACGGACCATATAAAGTTGGAAGGGGTCTGCGGCCAGGTAAGGGAGATAGCCACCAAGACAGGGGTGGATATGTCAGGGCCCATACCCCTGCCCACCAAGCGCCTCCGGGTGCCGGTGCGCAAGTCCCCCTCGGGAGACGGCACCGCCACCTGGGAGAAGTGGGAGATGCGGATCCACAAGCGCCTCATCGACATCGAGGCTGACGAGCGCACCATGCGCCAGATCATGCGGGTCAAGGTCCCGGACGGCGTCAACATCGAGATCGAGTTGATGTCCTGACCCCAAAACTTTTTATCTCTTTTTCTCCAGGCCATCGATGGCTCGAAGGATGTTTTTGTAAGTCTCCACGTCGCATCTCCACCCTGCGTCGATCATGGAGTCGATGAAGTCCTTGGCCTTCTGTTTTGCCATCAGCCCCTTCTTCAAGGCAAGAAAGACGAGGAAAGTGGTGTGGACGGTCTTTACTCCTAAACTTTCGCCATATAGTTTGCCCACCCTGTCGTCAATTACGGCGACGGCGCCTTTCTCCTTTGCCAATGTAATAACGCTCGCCTCGCCTTTGTGAATCCCGCGGGCAATCTTCAGTGTCTTCTTTGGGTCAGAAACTACGAGGACTTCCTCTTCGATTAGTTTTGAGATGATTTGATTTTCTGGATATCCCCCGTCTTCAAGCCGAAGCTCTTTTGCAACCTCTCCAGTTGTCCAGAGTTTTAGCCCAAGCCCGGGAAAGTACCTGTAAAACCCGGATATGGTCAGATAGATAAGGGGTGTCGTGTCCAGGACCAGTTCCATCTAAACCCCTTCCAAAAACGCCAGTTCTTCTTCCAGTTCCGCCCTGGTTATATGGATATAATCTATCTTCTTCTCCCTTACGATTTCCACCATCTCGTAGATGGTTATCCCTGCCATCTCAGCAGCCTTTGATATGGTCACCTTCCCGGATTTTAAACCTTCAATCGCCCTCTCAAGTCTCCATTGATCGATACCCTTCAAAAGGAGTTTTCTGATAGTGGAGGACTTGTCCAGACCCTCGGCTTTCATAACCTGGGTTATGTATTCTTCCACCTCCTCGGCAACCCTTGTGGCGATGGTCCCCATATTCAGTTTGCGTTCATTAACAAATGCAAACAATGTTAGGGGAGAATATTTATTATCACCGACCACTTACCTATAGCCATGTACTTTCTCCTCCGCCCCGATGCCTCCAGGGCCTTCGAGGATGAAGGGGTCAAGGGGGCCCTGGGAGAGTATATCAAAATATCCATGGATGAGCGCCTGGCCCGCTTCTGGGCGGTGCGGGCCATCGAGGTCGAGTTCTCCGAGGACGATGATGAGAAAGACCTCTGGGAAGAGCACGCCAGGGCCATGGTGGTCTACAGGAAGAGGGAGGCTCGCCTCAGGGGCAGGGGAATAAGCAAACTCAAACCTGCCGAGAAATCCCTCCTGGACCTGAAACGCACCCTGGCCAGGCGCATCCTGGGCTCCTGCCACTTCTGCCAGCGCTCCTGCGGCAAGGACAGGATCCACGGGGAGAAGGGCTTCTGCCAGCTGGACGCCGTCTCCAGGCTCTCCTCGGAGTTCATCCACATGGGGGAGGAGGCATGCCTGGTGCCCTCCCACACCATCTTCTTCATCGGCTGTACCTTCCACTGCGTCTTCTGTCAGAACTGGACCATCTCCCGCCAGGTGGAGAGGGGCACCCCGGTCACCGGGAAGGACCTAGCCCTGATGGTCAAGCGCCGCCGTCTCATGGACAAGAGCCGCAACGTGAACCTGGTGGGTGGGGACCCAACACCCAACACCCACACCATCCTGGACATGCTGGCCGCTCTGGACATCAGCATCCCGGTGGTCTGGAACTCCAACATGTACATGAGTGAGGACACCATGCGCCTCCTGGACGGCTGCGTGGACGTCTACCTCACGGACTTTAAGTACGGAAACAATGATTGCGCAAAGAGGCTCTCCAAGGTCGAGAACTACTGGGAGGTCACCACCCGCAACCACCTGGAAGCGAGGCGCAAGGCCGAACTCCTCATCCGGCACCTGGTGCTGCCCAACCATGTGGAGTGCTGCACCCGCCCCATCCTGGAATGGATAGCAGAAAACCTGGGAAAGGACGTACGGGTGAACATCATGGCCCAGTACCGTCCCGAGTTCCAGGCCCACAAACACCCGGACATCACCCGGGGCGTGACCCGGGAGGAGATGGAGCAGGCCCTGGGGATCGCCAGGGAACTGGGGCTTTGGAACCT
>CAZHQS010000034.1:0-15800 GCA_964534545.1 Candidatus Hydrothermarchaeota archaeon | reverse complement strand
TGCAATATTTGGTATTCACGGAATAAAAACCTTATGCCGGGGTGTCGGAGCTCGGTAACGAGTCCGGCTGTGGACCGGATGTGACCGAATCCGGTCGGCGTGGGTTCAAATCCCCTCCCCGGCGCACGGTCACCATCCCAGAACCCTTATAACCATGTCTTTGAATCCAAGGTGCGCAGGATCGGGAACGCCAGGGGGGTGATAATCCCCAACGCCATCCTGGAGAAGATCGGCGCCGTGGAGGGGGATACCATAGAGCTCGTGATACCCATTTCAAGGACCAGGAGGCTCAAGGCCCTGAGGGAGGCCGCCGGAAAATACAGGGCAGGGAAACCCTTTGCCCGGGAAGATGAGGACCGGTACTGATGTTCCTGGATACCTCCATCCTGGTTGAGGTCCTCAGGGGGAGCCCGGAGGTGGTAGGCAGGGTTGAAAAGATCGCCAGGAGAGAGGCCCTCATGTTCTCCATTGTCCAGTTGGGGGAGCTTGCGGACTGGAGCCGTTCCAATAACTTCGACCCTGAAGGGGTGGTGGACCGGGTAAAGGCCATGGCCTCTGTGGTGGGCCTCACCGAGGAGATATGCCTGGAAGGCTCCAGGATAAAATTCCAGCAGAGGAAGGCCGGAAGGAAGGGTTTCAGCCTCATTGGTGGGATCATTGCCGCCTCGGCCAGGACTTTTGAGCAGGACCTTCTGACAAAGGACCAGGACTTCCAAGGGCTTGAAGGTGTAGTCCTGATCTAAGGCCCACAGTCTTCCTGTTCCCTCACCGGAGATATTTCTAAAGACTCCTATACCTTCTATTCAAAAGTGGCACAAGTACAATAAGGTAGGTCCACATATACTTTCTACGAATTATTCGACAACCCCTAGTTGGCCTTTTTCCTCTTGGCCTTTAGACTCCTCAAAACCCCATTGACCTGCCGCACCGCCGTGCCGATATAGGCCGCCGGGTCCAGGGCGCGGTCAATCTCCTTCTCCGTAAGGAGGGCGGTGACCTTTTTATCCTTTTTCAGCACCTCCCCCAGGGGCACACCCTTATTGAAGGCCTTCACCGAGGCCCGGCGCAACAGCTCGTGGGCCTCCTGGCGTCCCATGCCTTTCCTGGTCAGAGCCATCATCACACTCTCGGCCATCTCCATACCCCCTGTCATCTCCAGGTTGCGCCTGATGTTCTCTGGATAGAGGACGATGCCGCCCAGGATCTTCTTGGCACGTTTGAGGATTTCGTCGGTGAGGATGAAGGTCTCAGGAATCAATGCCCGCTCGGCCGAGGAGTTGGTCAGGTCCCGCTCATGCTCCAACGAGACGTTCTCCAGGGCGATGAAGATGTTGGACTTTACCACCCTGGCAAGACCGCAGATGTTCTCCGCGTTAATGGGGTTGCGCTTGTGGGGCATGGTGGAGGAACCCACCTGCTTCTTCTCCTTGAAGGGCTCGGAAATCTCCATAATCTCGGTGCGCATGAGGTTGCGGAACTCCTTGCCTATCTTGTCGAAGGTTGCAGCAATCAATGTCAGGATGGATACGAGCTCGGCATAGACATCCCTGGGCACCACCTGGCTGGAGAGGGGTGCGGGTTTCAGGCCCAGGTCCTTCATCACCAGGCGCTGAATCCTAGGACCGGTCTTGCCAAAGGATGCCTGGGTCCCCACCGCACCGGTCATCTTGCCCAGGAGGATGCGCTTCTTGGCCTCGTCTATCCTCTCGATATGCCGGCGGACCTCGGTGGCCCAGAGGGCGAACTTCAGGCCATAGGTTATAGGCACGGCGTGCTGGCCGTGGGTCCTGCCCACGGCCACAGTCCTCTTGTGCTCCTCAGCAAGGTCCAGGAGGATGCCCTCGATATCAAAAAGGTCCCGGCGGACGATTTCAAGTCCGTCCTTGAACTGGAGGGCGTTGGCCGTGTCGATGATGTCGTAGGAGGTGGCCCCCAGGTGGATGTACTTCCCGGCCTCCCCGCACTGCTCGGTGAGGGCCTTGACCACCGCCATGAGGTCGTGGTGGATCTCGGCCTCGATTTCTTTTACCCGCTCCACCTTGACGTATCTGGTCTTGGCCTTGCTGGTGATGGTCCTGGCCGACTTCCTGGGGATGTTGCCGACCTCTGCATGGGCCCGGGCCAGGGCGGCCTCCACGTCTAAAAGTCTTTGAAGTCTGGCCTCCTCGGTGAAGATGGACTTCATCTCCGGGCTGCCGTACCTGAACTCTATAGGATGGATAGCCATCTTATCGGGTTTCCCTTGCCCAGCGGGGCATAAAAATCTTTGGGGCCTGTGGCGAGAATTATATATATCTTCCATTGAAATATACACATGGAACAGAGGATACTGAGGGTGAAGGGGAAGGGTTACATCTCCGCCTTTTCGAGGGGACTCTTCGCCAATTCCATGACCCGGGCAGGGGTGGACCCGGAAATCGCCTATGAGATCGCCGTCCTGATAAAGGACGGATTCATTGACGAAGGGGTCTTCGAGGTGGACACAGAAACCCTGATGGAATCCGCCTACGAGAACCTCAAAGCGGTGGATGGACAGGCCGCCAACCGCTTCCTGCTATGGAACAAAATCAGGTCCCACAGGGACCCCATGATCGTCCTCATCGGCGGGGCCTCCGGTGTTGGGACCACCACCATTGCCGCTGAGGTTGCCCACAGGATGGGCATCAGACACGTCATAGGTACCGATGTCATCAGGGAGGTCATGAGGAAGGTCCTGCCCGAGGAGCTCTTCCCAGCCCTCTTCGTATCCTCCTATGAGGCGGGAGAGGCCCTGGCCTCCTACAGCGGAGACGACCCGGAGATCGAGGGCTTCATCCAGCACTGTGAGAAGGTGGCGGTGGGCATCGAGGCCGTCATCGACAGGGCCTTAAAGGAAGGGATAAACGTGGTGGTGGAGGGTACCCATATAGTCCCGGGCCTTTTGCGCCAGGACTATCTGGAGATGGGGAATGTGAGCATGGTGGTCCTGGGGATAGGGGACCGGGAGGCCCATAGGGGGCGCTTCCATGCCCGCTCCAGGGATACTAAGCAGAGGACCGTTGATAGATATCTCAGAAATTTCGAGACCATCAGGAGGATCCACGATTACATGATCGGCCAGGCCGAGAGCTTTGAGGTCCCCTACATTGAGGACGTGGACATGGAAGAGACCATCCTCCAGATAATGGAGCTAATCACCAAGCGGCTCCTGGAGGATTGACTCCGCTTCCCATCAGAATCCCTGTCCCCCAAAGAGGGTCTCGGAGGGATAGACTATCATCCCCCGGGAGGTGATCTTCATGGGCCGCCTCGCCAGATCGTGCTCGGCCTCCCTCATCTTCCTGATCTTCACCGTCCTGGTGGTTATACCCCTTTCGTCCTCTACCAGGTCCAGGAGAATCACCCCCCGAACCAGGAACTCCTCCACCCCGTACTTGGAGATATTGTTGCTGGCCTCATCGATCTCGGTGGTCAAAAGGGATGTGCACTCCAGGCTCAAGAGGATGTTCACCAGCCTGTGGAGGGTCTTCCGTATGGAGGGGATATCCATCTGGATGGCCAGGGCAGGGATGGAGTCCAGGACAAGTCTTTTGGCTCCAAGGGACTCCACCACGTCGATGATGGTGCTTACCACGTTGTCCACGGTCAGCTCTCCTATGACCTGGTACTTTTCCTTGGAGGGGAGCTCGGCCACCAGACTGGCAACGTCAATTATGGCCAGTTTGCCCTCCTCCTCCAGGGCGGCCAGATCCCACCCGAAGGGGAGCATCTCACGTCTGAGGTCCTCGGGCCTCTCGTCCACCGTCACATAGACCCCTGTCTCTCCCGCCTCCATTATGCCCGAGACCATGAACTGGGTGGCAAAGATGGTCTTGCCGGTACCGATCTTCCCTGAGATCAGGAAGGTGGTCCCGGCGGGCAGGCCCCCGTTCAGCATCTGGTCCAGTCCCTCTATACCTGTCTTGACCTTTTCCATCCAATAATACTCTTACCAGAAGATATAAAAAGCTATCAGATATCTTATATAAAGAGATGGAAGAAATCTTAACAGAGTATGACGGGGTCAGGATAGTCCCCAGGGGTGGTGGGAAGGTCCCCTTATATATATTGGACGCCTTCGAGCTCACCGAGGAGGAAAGAAAGGAAATAGAGAGGATAGTGACCACCATGTGGGGGAAGGGGGGGCTCCTTCGGGACATCGACGGGCTTACCCAGGAGGAAGAGGTCCTCAAGCTCCTCTCCAAGGAGTTCCAGGAATCGGTCTTTGATGAGAAGAGCCGGAGGAAGATGGCCCTCTACACCTACTACTCCCTGACATCGGTGGGCCCCCTTCAGTTCCTCCTCAACGACGATCGGCTGGAGGAGGTCATGGTGACGGGTACCGACAGACCGGTGTACGTCTTTCACCGCAAGTTCGGCATGTGCCAGACAAACCTCAGCCTGGGGGCCGGGGATCTGAAGTGGCTGGTGGAGAGGATCTCCATGCTGGTGGGGGGCAGGATTGACCCCAACTCTCCCCTGCTGGACGCCACCCTCCCCGACGGCAGCCGGGTGAACGTCACCATCCCGCCGGCGTCGGTGGACGGGCCCAGCATCACAATCAGGAAGTTCAAAAAGGAGCCCCTGACGGTGGTGGACCTCCTGGAGTACAGGACCCTCTCCCCCAACCTGGCCGCCTTCCTCTGGCTGTGCATCGAGGGCATCATGTCCCCGCCGAACATCCTCATCGGAGGGGGTACCGGTAGCGGTAAGACCACCCTGCTGAATGTCCTGTCATCCTTTATCCCCAACAGCGAGCGGGTCATCACCATAGAGGACACCCTGGAACTCTACCTCCCCATCCCCCACAGGGTGCGGCTCCTCACAAGGCCCCCCAACATCGAGGGCCGGGGGGAGATAACAGCCGACATCCTCTTGAAGAACGTCCTGAGGATGAGGCCCGACAGGGTGATCATGGGGGAGATCAGGGGCACAGAGGCCAAGACCCTCTTCAACGCCATGAACACCGGTCATAAAGGGGTCTCAGGCACCCTCCATGCCAACACCCCGCCGGAGGTCATCTCCCGGGTGATCAACCCCCCCATGGAGGTGCCCAAGAACATGCTCACCTCCCTGGATCTGGTCATCCTCATAGAGAACTTCCATGACAAGCAGGGAGGGTTTATCCGGAGGGTCACGGACGTCTCCGAGGTGCGCTTCTCCGGGGGGGAGACCATAAAGCTCAACCGGCTCTACCGCTGGGACCCGGGGACGGATATGTGCAAACCCACCGGTCTTCCTGGACGCTTGGAGCTGGGTCTGACCAAGGTCCTGAGGATAAAGGGCCTGGAATACAAGGAGGAGCTGAAGAGGAGGGAGGAGGTCCTGGTATGGATGCAGAAGGAGGGCATCAACAAGATGGAGGCCGTCCTGGACGTCCTGGAGGAGTACCGCAGCGATCCAGAGGGGCTCATGACCAGGATCAGGGGGGAATCGGGGTCCAGGTGAGCCAGCAACCGGGAAGGTATCTTTTATATGTTAGGAACCACAATAATATAATGAGGGATTTTAGAGGTGGATAAGAAGTGCAAGGACGAGAGGAGGTGTAGAAGATTTATTCCCTGGGGATTCAAGCTCTGGATGATACTTTAGGAGGTATTCCTCCCGGGTCCAATCTGGTGATCCTTGGCCCTCCCATGACAGGAAAATCCTTCCTGGCAAGGCAGATCCTCATGAAGGGCCTGAGAGAGGGAGAGGCAGGCATTCTGATAAGCACCAAGGACACCGGGGACCTGGTGACCGCCTGGTTCAAGGATAGGGGCATTGATATCGAGGAACCCTCCTGCCACTGCGGCATCGTGGACTGCGTCTCCAAGACCCTGAGGATGGACACCCAGGTCAAGGATACGGAAAAGGTCCTCATGGTTTCAAGTCCCGTGGACCTCACGGGGATCTCCGTCAGGGTCAACGACCTGCTGGAGAGGTTCTGGATGAAGAAGCAGATAAAGAAGGTGAGGATCGTTATAGAGTCCCTTTCCACCCTCCTCATGTACTCCAATATCCAGACGGTTTTCCGCTTCCTCCATGTCTTCACAGGGAGGGTGAGGTCCGCAGGTGCTGTAGGGGTTTACACCGTGGAAGAGGGGATGCACGACCCCCAGGCCATAACCACTCTGAAGCAACTGGTCCAGGGAGTGGTGGAGATAAAGGAGGAGGGGGACAAACGCCTCCTCAGGGCAGTGGGCATCAACCCCGCGCCTACCCAGTGGTATGAGTATAAAATCGATCGTTAGGAGGGTTTTGATGATAGAAACTGGAATACCAAAACTGGACGACTTCCTCGGAGGCGGCATACCCTCGGGGAAGAGTCTCCTGTACTACATCCAGCCCGGGGTGGAGGGGACGGTCTTCGGGATGCAGACCCTCTACCACAACCTGACCCGAGGATACAAGGGTATCTACATCGTGGCCACCGTGGATCCGGCAACCATCCGCTTCGACTTCCAGGAGCTGGGATGGGACCTGAACAAATTCGAGGACACCTTCGCCATAATAGACCTCTATTCAAGCCTCATCGGCCTGGACTCCAAGGAGAGGTATGTGGTGGAGGATCCCCAGGATGTGGAGAGCATCGATGCCACCATAAAGGAGGCCATGGAGGACTTCTCGGGAGGGGCCGTTACCTTTGGCTCCGTATCGGCCATCATCGACCTGGTGGGGGAAGAGGCTGGTCTGGAGTACATCAGAAAGTGGAACAGGTATACCCTTTTGAACGACATCGTGAGCATCTCCAACTTCACGGCCTGGCCCTACTCCCAGGGGACCCTGGAGGCCGTTAAGAAGGACCTCTACAATGCGGTTATCCAGGTGGGGGGCATCGGAGAGCGGGTAATCTTCGGCCAGTACTACGGTATAATGAAGGTGGACTGGGCGGAGCTGCCGGAGAAGGCAGTGATGTTCAAGATGGTCAAACCCGGCGGGATCAAGGCCTTCATACCGAAGATCCTGGTAAGCGGCCCCTTCAATGCAGGGAAGTCCTCCTTCGTCCACGCCCTATCCACCCGGGCGGTGTCGGTGGACCGGCTGGGGACCACCGTGGCCTTGGACCACGGTCATGTGGAGCACAAGGGCATCTCTGCCGACATCTTCGGCACCCCGGGCCAGGAGAGGTTTGATCCCATAATAAAGCTCCTAGGAGGGGAAGCCCTCGGGGTCTTCCTGGTCCTGGACTCCACAAGGCCCGAGGATTTCCCCAGGGCCAAGAAGATCCTGGAACTTACGGCCTCCTTCGGCCTGCCCTATCTGGTGGTGGCCAACAAGCAGGACCTGGAGGGGGCCATGACCCCAGAGGAGATCAGGGAGCGGATGAAGCTCCCCCCCCATGTACCCATCATGCCCGCCGTGTGCACAGAGAAGAAGGGAGTCACGGAGGCCTTTGAGGCCATGATAAATATGATAATTGAGGTGAAATAAGATGACGGTCAAGGAAGACCTGGAAAAGGTGTTAAAGGACCTTACCCATGTGGGAGACATCGATGCCTGCGCCATCGTGTCCAGGGACGGCCTACTGATGGCGTCCAACATCCCCCAGGAGGTCCATGCAGAGACCTTTGCAGCCATGTCGGCTACCATGCTGGGGGCGGCGGAGACAGCAGTCTCGGAACTCAGGCGGGGGGTCCCGGACCGGGTCATCGTGGAGTCCAAGGAGGCGAAAATAATTGCCGCCGGGGCTGGGCCAAAGGCACTCCTGGTGGTGATGACCGGCCCCACGGCCGGTCTGGGTCTCATCCTGGTGGAGATGAACAAGGCGGCCGACAAGATCGGGGCGATCCTATAGGTACTGGTGAGGTGGGACAGATGGGAAATTATCTCTTCGGATGGCTGCCGGTGAGGGACGTCATATCGGTGGTGCTCTTCGCTACGGCCTTCTATCTCTTCTTGAAGATCAAGCAGGAGAAGGCCTCGGCGAAGTACAACAACTGGATCCTGGGCATCCTGCTATGGACCATGGGGATGGTCTTTGACGCCCTCAGGAGGATCGAGGGCATGGGGGTCCTAAGGCTGGTGGAGCATACCTTCCAACTGACAGGGAGCATGGTCATCACCTATGCGGCATATCAGACCTACACAAGGGTTAAGGAGGTAGGATAAAGATGGCCTATGAGGCAGGGGCCCTGGCCCTGTCCCTGATCTCTTCGGTGGTCCTGCTGGTGGGTCTGTACCTGACCTGGGAGATCTCCAAGAGGACCCACAAGGCCACAGTTGTCTGGAGCCTGATCTTTTTCGGGTTTTTGACCCTGTTTCTCTATCAGGCAGCCGAGGTCCTGGAATACGGCGACGAGATCTACGGTGAGTCCGATGATTTGATCCATAGGACCTTCATCGAAGTTGCCGGGGTACACCCAGAGGACTTTGCAGAGGGCTTCACCCATACCATGCCCACGGCAAGTGCAGCGATTTTTGTGTGCATCGCTATCGTGCTTAGAAAGGCGATTATCATGCCTATTTGAGGAGGTTTTGAAGGATGTCCATCAACCCATGCGTCACTATGATAGAAGGAATCGGAGTCGTCGCAAAGCTGGTGGGGGTGAAGATGGGTCGGGGTTGTCTGGTGATGACAGGAAGTCAGTTGGGAGAGAAGCTGGCAGCGGGAGAGACGTACCCGTCCTATGAAGAGTATTTGGCGAGGTCCCTGGAGGGGGAGACAGCCTTGGGCAAGTTCGAGGGCAGGGGCAATATCGAGGTGACGGAGGGCGTCTGGTCCCTGAAAAGATGCCCTTTTGATGGGATTGTGAGGGGCTACCTGGAGGACATGGGGGAATTGCCCAAAAATATCAGAGAGGTAATCCAGGAGGAGAACCTGCAGGGAGGTGCCGCGGTGTCCATCTTCTGTCCCCTCCATCAGAACATCCGCAGTCATATCGGCCTCAGCACCAGGGTGGAGGATGGCCACTTGAAGGTCACCCAGCTGGGCTGTAAGTCCCATAACGGGGGTGTCTTCATCTCGGAGGAAAATGCCAAGGCAGCAGGTATTGATCCAGGGAATGTAGAGGTCCTCCTTGAGAGCAAAGCATGTGTGTATTTGGTGGAGGTGGAATGATGGTGATCTTCGAGTCCTACGGAGCACCCCTCATGGCCCTCCACGGCCTGGCCGCCTACCTCATGATCATGCTTTTCTCCTACAGCTATTATTTTCTGTATAGGGCCCACAAGACCGGGAGGTACAAAAAGCTGGACTATGAGAAGCGGGTAGCCAGGACGGGATATCTCCTCTACCTCTTCCACTTCCTACTGGGAGCCATGATCTACCCCGCCTTCAGGATCTATGTGAGGGCCGCCTACTTCGATACCGAACTGAAGGCTGGCACGGGCCTCTTCGAGATAAAGGAACACCTGGCCTTCTTCACCCTTCTCCTATACACCGCCTATATGGCCTTGGGCAGGGCGGATTTCAGAAGGGACCCTGCCATGTTCCGGCCCTACTTCGCCCTGGCCACCATGGGGCTGGTCTCCGTCTGGATCCTGGGTATCCTGGGGTTCACCATAGCAACCTTGAAGTCCCTCGGGGTGATGCTACCATGAGAGGGAGCCACGCAAGACTGGTGGCCCTGGTGATATGGGTGTGCACCGGTGTCATTGTATACTGCGCCCAGATGTTTCTGCATTATAAGTTCTGGGTCTACCACCCCGATCCGACAGGGCACCCCACGGTGGGCATGGGCTGGTACGGGAAGGTCCTCTTCAGCCTCCTTCTGGCCTCGGTCCTGGGTGGGATTGGATATGCAGGAGCTAGGCTGTGGGGGGATAGGGAGACCGGTCTATCCGAGGAGGGGGTCAAAAGGCTGACCTATCTCATGGTGGCGGTGGTGACCCTGGGAGCCCTCTACACGACCCAGCACGAGATAATGGGGTGGGTGGTGGGATAAAATGGTAGAAGTTCTCCCAGCTATGACTGGCACGTGGGCCGTCTTCCATCTCCTGGCCCATATAGGGGTGATGGTGGCCCTTTTGAGTGCCATGACCTTCTTCTGGGCCATTATCAAGAGGATGGAGGACGTCCTGAGGACAGGGAGGACCCGGAGCCGCCTCGTCCTTGCCTCCATCATCCTCTATGTCTGCCACTGCCCTGTACTGAGGGTCTTCACCGTGGAGGCAAGGATACTCAGCGACCTAATCCTCCTTGCAGCTGCCATAACATTCCTTGCTGCAGCGGTGTCCCTCTACCGGATGCCGGGCCTCAACGACGCCATCTTCAGCAGAGAGTTTTTCATGTCCATGGCCACCGCCATGGAGAGGTTCGTGGGGCCTGCCGGGGCCGCCCTCCAGAGGGAGATAGGGTTCCAGGAGGCCGGGAACTATAAGATCAGGGCACGGAGGTTTGAGGATGTCCTGGAAGCCGTGGAGATGGCGGGTCTGGGAGAGGCCGAGGTGGTAGAGGAAAGAGACGGGGAGGTGAAGGTCAAGGTCTATGAGAGCACCCTTTCCCGGGGCATCACCAGCGATTCACCCACCTGCCACCTCATCTCAGGGTTTTTGCGGGGTCTGGCAGAGGGGTTCTATGGGGGAAACTGCACCGTGGTGGAGACCCAGTGCACGGCCCAGGGCCACCGATGCTGTGAGTTCACTGTAACATGCGAAGGGTGAAAAGGAGGTAGATAGACGATGGAAGAGAGATGCCAGCAGCTCGTTGATATATACCATGATATTATCTTCCACGGTCTGCCGGTGGAGGCCAAGACCCTGGTGGGGGAGGAAGCTGCCAAGGTCTTGATTATAAGGCCAATGGCCGCCGCAGCCAGGAAGGCCCTGGAGAAGGAGCACATCCCCAAGGAAGTTATGGAGGCGGAGACCATGGCCCCCAGGTTCAACTTCTGCTACAACCTCATGGCCTCCCTAGGGTTCCCCTTCGAATACGAGGTCCTGGAGGACACCGAGGAGGTCTATGTTCAGAAGGTGACCAGTTGTCCCCACATCGAGTACACCAGGGAGGAGCCCCTGGCCTGTTTTGCCTGCTATGGGATGAAGAAAGGGATTCTTGGTGCCCTCATGGGCCATGTGGAAATCGACATTGAGAAACGCATGGCCCTGGGAGACCCCTACTGCCTCTTCAGGGTAAAAAGGAGGTAGATCGACAATGGAGGAGAGATACCAGCAACTTGTAGATTTATATCACGACATCCTTTTTCACGGTCTGCCGGTGGAGGCCAAGACCCTGGTGGGGGAGGAGGCTGCCAAGGTCCTGATTGTAAGGCCCTTGGCGGCTGCCATGAGAAGAGCGGTGGAGGAGGAGCATATCTCCAAGGAGATTCTGGAGGCGGAGACCATGGCCCCCAGGTTCAATTTCTGCTACACCCTTATGGCCTCCCTGGGATTCCCCTTTGAGTACGAGGTCCTGGAGGACACCGAGGAGGTCTATGTTCAGAAGGTGACCAGTTGCCCCCACATCGAGTACACCAGGGAGGAGTCCCTGGCCTGTTTTGCCTGCTATGGGATGAAGAAAGGGATTCTTGGTGCCCTCATGAACCATGTGGAAATCGACATTGAGAAGCGCATGGCCCTGGGTGACCCCTACTGTCTCTTCAGGGTGAGGAGGTAAGGATAGTATACGCCGGGACCCATAATCCGAAGGGAGGTCACAGGGTCCTGGAACAGAAATGTTTATCGAGGGGAGTGCCTCCGGGTTTCCTTATGGTCCACTGGATTTTTGTTGTCTATTTCGTTATTGCAGCCTGGTTTTTGATGGTCATCCTGGAGAGGAAGGGATGGCTGCTGGGGGAGCGCCACGCCATGTTCCTCATCCTTCGAACCCGTAACGGCAGGGACCTCATCTCCCGGATATCCAGGTTCAGGCGGTTCTGGAGGCTCTTCGGCACCCTGGGGGCGGTGCTGGGGGTTCTCCTCATGGTCCTGATGACGGCCAGCATCCTCTACAACATCTACTCCACCTTCTCCACGGGGGTGGAGATGATGACCGCCAAGGCCGTCATACCGGGGGTGACCATCCCCCTGTGGTACGGGATAATCGGCCTCGTCTCCGTCCTCCTGGTCCACGAGTTCTCCCACGGGATCGTGGCCAAAAGCGAGGGTATCTCCCTGAAGAGCCTGGGGGCGGTGTTTTTGACAGTTTTTCCGGTGGGAGCCTTCGTGGAGCCCGACGAGGAGGAGCTGAAGGGCAGCTCCCCCATGACCCGGCTCAGGGTCTATTCGGCAGGCTCCTTTGCCAACATACTCATGGCCATCCTGGCCATTGTCGCCCTGGTCCTCTTCACCGCCCTGGTCTTTGACCCAGGTGCAGTCCAGATCGTAGGGGTGGTGGAGGGCTCCCCCGCCGACGGGGTCCTGGAGAAGGGCATGGTCCTGGAGGCCATAAACGGCCACGGGGTGGGTTCCATCGAGGATTTCTTCCAGGCCACAAGAGAGATCGGTCCAGGCCAGGACATCACGATTCAGACGGACCGGGGCACCTTCGCCCTCCACACCATCCCCCGGGTGGACGACCCGGACCGGGGCTTTGTGGGGGTCAGGGTCCACAACAAGGTCCGGGAGCCCCTGGCCAGGTACGTGGGCCTTGCAGCCCCCCTTTTCATCTTCTACTCCCTCTACTGGATTTTCTTCTTGAACCAGGGTATAGGGCTCATCAACCTTGCACCCCTGCACCTTGGAATAGCAGCAACGGACGGCCACCACATCCTCAAGGAGACTCTGGCCAGGTTCCTTGGCGATGTCCGGGCAGAGAGGGTCAGCTTCATGGTGTCCTTCACCATGGTCTTCTTCCTCCTCTTCGGGGTGCTGAGACCCTCCCCGGCGGGGGTGTGAGGTCCCGGAGGACCTCAAACGTACTTTACCATCTTGCCTGCCAGGTAGTCCCCGTAGCCCTTCAGGTCCAGGAGACCATGGCCCGAGAAGTTGAAGACGATGACCTTCTCTTCTCCTGTCTTCTTGCACTCCATGGCATGGTCCATGGCGGCCCTTATGGCATGGGTGGTCTCCGGGGCAGGGACAAGGCCTTCGGTCTTTGAGAAAATCTTTCCTGCCTCAAAGGTCTGGAGCTGGTCGTAGGTGATCGCCTCGGTGTAGCCGAGCTTTTTAAGCAGACACAGGGACGGGGCGTCGCCGTGGTACCTCAAGCCCCCGGCATGGATGGGGGAGGGCACGAAATCGTGGCCCAGGGTGTACATCATGAGGAGCGGAGTCATGCCGGCGGTGTCACCGAAATCGTACTTGTACTCACCCTTGGTCAGGGTCGGGCAGGAGGCGGGTTCCACACCGATGAACCTGGTGCTGTCGTCCTCGCCCCGCAGCTTCTTGCCCATGGCTGGGTAGATGAACCCTGCATAGTTGGAGCCGCCGCCCACACAGCCAATCATCACGTCGGGTTTGGTATCTATCTTCTCTAACTGGAGGAGGACCTCCTCTCCCACGATGGTCTGGTGGAGAAGAACGTGGTTCAACACAGACCCCAGGGAGTATTTTGTGGTTCCACCTGACTTGACAGCGGTCTCGATGGCCTCGCTTATGGCGATGCCCAGGGAGCCGGGGTGGTCGGGGTCCTGCTCGAGCATCTTCTTGCCGAAATCTGTTCTCTCAGATGGGGATGACACCACATCTGCACCGTAGAGTTCCATGATTATTCTGCGATAGGGTTTCTGGTTGAAGCTGATGCCCACCATGAAGACATTGACATCAATCCCGAAAAGGGCGCCAGCCAGGGAAAGGGCGGTACCCCACTGGCCTGCCCCGGTCTCGGTGGCGAGCTTTTCCACCCCTTCCTTCATGTTGTAGTAGGCCTGGGCAATGGCGGTGTTGGGCTTGTGGGAGCCGGCAAAGGATACGTCCTCCCTCTTGTAGTAGATCTTGGCCGGGGTGTTGAGGTACTTCTCCAGGCGCTTCGCCCTGTAGAGGGGGGTGGGCCGGCCGATCTGGAAGTAGGCCTCCCTGACCTCTTCCGGGATATCGATGTACCTGTCCTGGCTGACCTCCTGCTTTATGAGCTCCATGGGGAACAGGGGCGCAAGGTCGTCAGGCCCCACGGGCTCCTTGGTGGCAGGGTGCAGCGGGGGGGCCAGGGGTTCGGGTAAATCCGGCAAGATGTTGTACCATCTCTTGGGCATCTCATCCAAATCAAGCAGTACCTTTGTTTCTTCCATTCTCCAACCTCCGGTGATTTTATGCCCGTTTTGTCCTATTTTTCTATATATAATTTTGTAATGCACAAATTTGCGCAGCAATGGAAGGGAATTACACAGGATTCCACAGAAATATTTATATATGGTAACCCCGGGTTAAGGGTTATAACAGTCTGTTTTTCCTTCTTTTCAAACGGAGGAGTGTTATAATGGAGGCTTTGGAAAAAGCGAAAGAATACATGAAGGGGACCACAACAGTAGGGGTGGCCTGCAAGGAAGGCGTCGTCCTAGCCTCGGACAAGAGGGCGACCATGGGGACACTGATTGCCCATAAGATCGTGCAGAAGAGCTTTATGATAGACAAGCACATCGGGGCCACGGTAGCCGGCTCGGTGGCCGATGCCCAGGCTCTCATCAGGTGGATCCAGGCCGAGGCAAAGATCTACAGGATGCGCACCGGCAAGGAGATGACCGTGGACGCGGTGGCGACCCTCATGGCCAATATCCTGTTCCAGCAGAGGTATTACCCCATGATCGTCCAGCTTATTGTTGGAGGTGTGGATGCCAGGGGCAACAAGATCTATTCCCTGGATCCCCTGGGAAGCCTCATTGAGGACAAGGTGGTATCCACGGGTTCCGGTTCCCCGGTGGCCTACGGCGTCCTGGACGACGGTTTCGAGGAGGATATGCCCATTGACGACAGCATCAAACTATGTGTCAGGGCCCTGAGGTCGGCCCTGGAGAGGGATGCCATGACCGGCAATGGGATTGATGTTGTAAAGATCACGAAAGAAGGATGGGAAAAACTACCTGAGGAAGAGGTCGCTAAGATCCTCGAAGCCCTTTGAATAAAGGTTGCTTTCAGGCTAACCTGTCCTCGTTTTAGAGGTGACACCATGGCAGTTCAAGATACGCTGACCGAGATAAAAAAGGCAGTAAAGGACAACGTCCCGGCAACGGCCCTCATCACCAAGGTGGATTTCGAGGGTCCCGGTGTGGTCCTGTACTCCAAAAATCCCTCGGTCTTGGCGGCCGACGGAAACATCATAAAGGACCTGGCCAGGATCATAAGGAAAAGGGTCATAGTGAGGCCAGATTCATCGGTGCTGACGCCCCCGGAGGAGGCTGCGGCAAAGATCAAAGAGGTGGTCCCGGAAGATGCCGGGATTACCGATATAAAGTTCGATCCCAATTTCGGGGAGGCGATAATAGAGGCCGTAAAGCCCGGCCTTGTAATTGGCAAGTCAGGAAAGACCCTGGCCCAGATCAAACTCTCGGTGGGCTGGACCCCCAGGGTTACCAGGACCCCGCCCATAAAATCCAAGATCGTCGAGAGTGTGCGAAGGATCACCACCAAGAAGAGCGACGAGAGGAAGGAGCTCCTGAGGCGGGTGGGCAGGAGGATCCACCGGATACCCATGGTCAGGGGTGGCTACTGGATCAGGATCAGCGTCCTGGGGGGATTCAGGGAGGTAGGGCGCTCCTCCATCTATCTCCATACCCCGGAGAGCAAGATACTGGTGGACTGCGGCGTCAATGTGGCCGCCCAGGAGAAGGACAAGATCTTCCCCTACCTGAACGTCCCAGAGTTCAAGCTCCAGGAGCTGGATGCCGTGGTCATCACCCACGCTCACCTGGACCACTGCGGGTTCCTGCCCTATCTCTTCTACATGGGATACGAGGGGCCGGTCTACTGCACCCCCCCCACCAGGGACC
>CAZHQS010000033.1:0-16240 GCA_964534545.1 Candidatus Hydrothermarchaeota archaeon | reverse complement strand
GAACGGGCTTTATTATATTGAACGGCGGTTCAATTGGGTGCACGATGGTCACTAGGTTGCAACCATCAAGAGAAATCGACTGGGCAGACAGGGAGCAGTTAAAAAGCAGGATACGGGCCTATACGATTATGGAGCAGACTTTATCAGGATTGGCCTGCCGCGGCGGCCTAGAAATAAAAACCCTTTGATTTATCTGCCATGGCAAGCTTTATCACCTATTCCCCCCAATTTATTCTCCATGGCTGGCCAGTCCCTGGACATCATCCATCTATCTGACTTCCATTTCACCAACTCCTCCCTCTTTGACGTCTATGCCTTCAACAAGGGCCTGGAGATGGTCAACTCCCTGAAGCCCCACCTGGTGGTGGCCACCGGGGACTACACCGAGCGGGGCCTCAGGGGCGAGTACCAGCTGGCCAGGACCTTCCTGTCCCAGTTCCGACATCCCACCTTCCACATCATCGGCAACCACGACGCCCGCAACGTGGGCCACGGCCTCTTCGAGGAGTACATCGGCCCCAGGGTGATACGCCACCAGGGGGAGGACTACACCCTCTTCGCCTATGACACCACCATCCCGGACATGAACGAGGGCAGGTTCGGGGAGCTTCTGATGGGGGAGCTCAAGGCCGACCTGGAGGGGGCGCCCCCCGGGAAGGTGAAGATCGTGGCCTTCCACCACCATCTCCTGCCCGTGCCCTTCACCGGCAGGTCCCGGGGGGTCCTCCTGGACGGCGGCACCGTGCTGGAGACCATCCTGGACAAGGAGGTGGACCTGGTCCTCAACGGCCACCAGCACTACCCCAACTTCTACCAGATAGAAAATACGGTCATCTCCAACTGCGGCACCTTCTCCTGCGAGAAGATCCGTGCTGGCGCCCCCCACTCCTTCAACACCATCCGGATATTTCCAGACGGGAAGGTCGTGGTCAGGACCAACTACATCGAGGACAGGTACTACACCGAGTTCGTCAAGAAGAAGAGGGACCGGGTGGTCCGGGTCAGGGGAAAGCCCCTCCTGAAGATCGTCCATGTCTCGGACACCCACTTCACCGATTCCAAGGAGTTCAGCGAGACTGTCTATGGCCAGGCCGTGGCCCAGATCAACGAGCTCCAGGCGGATGTCTTTATCCATGCCGGGGACGTCACCCACAACGGCCTCCCCGAGGAGATCGACATGGCCATAGACCGGCTGGGGGAGATAGAGGCCGGCGCCAAGCTCTTCACCCTGGGCAGCCACGACCTCCTCCACACCGGCCCCGAAATCTTCAAGAAGCGCTACCATGAACTCATAGAGGTCAGGCCCCCCGACGAACTCCTCCTGGGGGAGGACTACAGCAACATAATAAACATCTATGATTCCGAGAAGGCCAGGATCGTCTTCATCAACTCCTCCATCTACGACAGCCGCCGGGGCCTCATCGGCAGGAGGAAGCTCTCCATGGCCCTGGAGGCCGTGGCAGAGGCCGAGGATAGACCCACCATCGTGGCCTTCCACCACCACATCATCCCCATCCCCAGGACCAAGGAGGCCCACCTCATCGAGGACGCCGGCAACGTCCTCAAGACCCTGGTGGACGTGGAGACTGACATGATCCTCACCGGCCACCGCCACCGCTCCTTCTGCACCCAGGTGGAGGATACCGTCATCGTCAACTCCAACACCCTCTCCTCCAAGCGGCCGGTCCAGGAGTGCCGCAACTCCTTCAACATCATCGAGATAACCACAGATGGTATTGCCGTGGTGAAGGAGCGCTGCATCGCCAGCGGGGAGGATACAGTAAAGGGGGTCTACCATCTACCCTTCGGAGGAATCAGGGGGTAATGGAACAGAAGGAATTCCATGACGTGGTGTCCATCCAGGAGGCCAAGAGGAGACTCTATACCCATTTCAGGCCCAGGCCCCAGAGGGAGGAAGTGCCCCTTAGCCATGCCCTGGGGAGGGTGGCCTTCGAACCCCTGGTGGCCCCCCTGGACGTCCCCCCCTTCGACCGGGCTTCCATGGACGGCTACGCCCTCATGGCCCAGGACACCTTCTATGCCGACGAGGAGAACCCGGTTGGGCTCAGGCTCAGGGGCGTCATCAGGGCCGGGGACAAGGCCCGGGTGGAGGTCCACAGGGGGGAGTGCGTTGCCATCGCCACCGGGGCCCCCATGCCCAGGGGTGCCAACGCCGTGGTCATGGTGGAGTACACCCACCGGGAGGATGGGACGGTACAGGTCTACAGGCCGGTGGCCCCGGGGGAGAACATCATGGCCGCTGGGGCTGACATCATGAGAGGGGAGACGGTCCTGCGGGCAGGGGTCAGGATAACCCCCAGGGAGACCGGGGTGCTGGCGGCCCTAGGACTCGGGAGCGTCCCGGTCTATCGGCGCCCCAGGGTGGCCATAATCTCCACCGGGGACGAGGTAGTGGAGCCCGGGAGGCCCCTGGAGTACGGGAAGATCTACGATGTAAACGCCCCCGCCCTGGCCCATGCCGTGGCCGAGAACGGGGGAGAGCCCGTCCTCCTGGGCATCGTCAGGGACGACCCGGAGGCCCTCCTAGATAAGCTGAGGGAGATGATGGGCTACGATGTCATCATCGCTTCGGGGGGGACCTCGGCCGGCGTCGGCGACCTCTCCTACCGGGTGATAGACAGGCTGGGGGAGCCGGGCATCCTGGTCCATGGGGTGGCCATAAAGCCCGGCAAGCCCACCATCATCGGTGTCGCCCGGGGAAAGCCCATCTTCGGCCTGCCGGGGTATCCCACATCGGCCCTGGTGGTCTTCGATGTCTTCGTGGCGCCTCTGCTGAGGGAGATGGCAGGCCTGGTGGAGGTGGAGCGGAGGACCCTCAGGGCCAGGGCAGCCATGCGTCTCCACTCGGCCGGGGGGAGGTACGAGTACATGCCGGTGAACCTGGTCACCGGGGGGGACGGGGCCTACAGGGCCTACCCGGTGCCCACGGGCTCGGGGGCCATCACCACCCTGGCCGAGGCCGACGGTTATATCGAGGTGGACCAGGACACGGAGATGATCTCCCAGGGGGAGGAGGTGGAGGTCAGGCTCCTGAGCGAGATGGTGAAACCCGCGGACCTGACCATCATCGGCAGCCACTGCCTCGGGGTGGACCTGCTCCTGGGCATCATGAGCAGGACAGCACCCCTCCAGGCCAAGGTCATAAATGTGGGCTCCTCGGGGGGCCTCTCGGCGGTGCGGAGGGGGGAAGCAGATATAGCGGGCACCCACCTCCTGGACGAGGCCACCGGTACCTACAATATCCCCTTCCTGGAGAGGCTTGGAATCCAGAACTCGGCCTACCTGGTCCGGGGCTATGACCGGGAGCAGGGTCTCCTGGTGGCCCCGGGGAACCCCAGGGGTCTCAGGGGGGTCCAGGACCTCCTCCGGGATGACGTCACCTTCATCAACAGGAACCCGGGCTCTGGCACCAGGGTCCTCCTGGACCTGGAGCTGAAGAGGCTGGCCGGGGATGGGTCCCTGGGGGATCTCACCGAGGGGATAAAGGGCTACCAGGTGGAGGCCAAGTCCCACAGTGCCATCGCCGCAGCCGTGGCCCAGGGGCGGGCCGACGTGGGCCTCGCCATAAGGACGGTGGCAGAGCACTATGGCCTGGACTTCATCCCGGTAAGGGAGGAGAAGTACGACTTCGCCATCCCGGAGGACAGATTCGAAAAACCAGAGGTAAGAGCCTTCATCGAGGCCCTGCAATCAGGGGACTTCCGCCAGGCCCTGGAGGGGACCCCAGGCCTTAGGACCACCCGGGAGACCGGCCGCATCCTCCATTCCCCGCAAGATTTATAGGTGTTGGGGAGGTATTAATGGATATGGGACGCAGGTCGACCAGAAGTTGCATACGGTGTGGAGAGTATATCTCCGGGGGCGGTGTGGAACTCTGCGATGCCTGCATAAGGGAGATCGAGAGCCAGGGAAAGGTAAGGCGCTTCTACAAGACCGTTATCCTCACCCTCCTCCTGGCCCTGGGCTACTACTACGTCTTCATCCGCGGCCTCTAGGTGAAGGAGTACTTCCGGAGATCCTCCCCGATCTTCTCGGCCTTCATGATGTCCTCGATGGTTAGAATGCCCACCAGCCGTTCCCCTTCCACCACTGGGAGGTGGCGTATGACGTGGGCAGCCATGAGCTTTGCCGCATCCTGGAGACTGCGCTCAGGACCCATGGTCTTCAGATCCCTGGACATGACCTCCTCCACCTTGGTGGAGGGGTCCTTGCCTTCCGCCATTATCTTGTAGGCGATGTCCCGCTCCGTCACTATCCCCACGGGCCTTTCTCCCTCAATCACCACGAGGCTGGCGATGTGGTACCTCTTCATGAGCTTTGCCGCCTCGGATATGGTGGCCGAGGGGGAAACGGTCCTGACCCTTCTCGTCATGACATCTCCGATCTGTCCCATACTCTATAATAGTAAAAACTGATATATAAATTGATTCCCTTAAACAGTAATAAACATAAATGAACGTTTATGAACATTTAAACCATCTATTTTCCTTTTATTCTGTAAAGAAAGGTGAAAATTGCACAAACAAACATAAATACTGCCCTATACAAGGTCATATCGGTGATGAAAATGGCTGAAGTTATGGTCACGGTGCTGATGACGGGCGGCAGCGTCCTCCTAGGCTCGGTCCTCAGCCTCCTGGTGAAGGGTCCGGGGGGAAGCCAGCCACCCTCCTCCCTATACCCTGAGGTTGTCGTTGATATCCAGAAGCCGTGAGCCCCCGTATAGGGTGAGCCCCGCCAGGAGGAGGAGGGTGATGTGGAGGGGCCATATCCTCTCCGGGGGCACTGTGGGGTTTGATGCCAGGTGGGTGAGGAGGGTTATGGGTGAGATGGAATAGAGGTCCTCCCTTACTGTGACGGGGGCAAAGAAGAGGAGGGAGGAGAAGATCAGGAGGACCGTGACCCCGATATTGGCGTCCTTTATCTCCTCAGAGAAGGAGGAGATGGCAATCCCGAAGCCCACATAGACCATGTCCAGGAGGACCAGGAGGGTTATGACATGGTGGGGGTTATGGACAGGGATGCCCTTTGCCCAGAGGAGCAGTATCCAGAGGGCGGCCTGGGTCCCCGCCAGCAGGACGATGGGAAGGGCCTTGCCCAGGATAAGCTGGATCTTGGTGATGGGGAGGGTGAGCATGAGTTCGTAGGTGCGCCTCTCCTTTTCCCCCACCATGGAGTCCGTCATCATGTTGGTGGCCAGAAAGGTGGGCAGAAGGAGGATGAAGGGGATCAGTACCCCGTAGAGGAGCTCAAAGAACTCCGGCGGCCCCCTGATGCCAGGGGGAAGGGCCCCCACCGCCACCTCCTGGACCTCCACGGGGGAGAGGGCCGCCTGGCCAGCCCCCAGGGCCCGCAGCCTCTCTATCTGGATACCCTCTGCCAAATCAGACAGGGCCCCGGTTATCATGCCGTCAGCATACCCCGAGAGGACGTTGGTGTTGTCCAGGTAGAGGTCCAGCTGGACGGGCTTTCCCTCCAGGGCCCTCTCCTCCAGGTCGTCAGGGACCACCAGGAGGGCCACCAGCCCCCTGGAGGACATCTCCTGGAAGGGGTCAGCGGACAGGTCCACCTTTACGGTCTCCAGGCCCCTCATGTCCAGGTCCAGCTCCCCGACAATCCCCACCCTGACTTTGGATGTCCCGGGGGGAGTGAAGATTCCACCGGGCTGAGGTGAGGATACAGAGGTGTAGAGGAGGGCCGAGAAGACGATGCCCATGACGATGACCATCTGGACCAGGAAGGCCAGGATGTATACCCGCTCGCTCACCAGGTCCTGGAGCTCCTTCCTGGCTATGGTTAGGACCTTCACGCCCTCACCACCACCAGGTTGAAGGTCACGTGGAGGGCCGTGGCCAGGATTAGGGGGAGGAGGAGGTCCCTCCTGTTCTTTGACCTGGAGACCCCCAGCCCCACCACTCCCGAGGCCAGGACATGGACCAGGAGGGTGGTCCCGGTCCGCAGGGTTATGATCTGGAGGACCAGGGAGGGCATATAGAAGAGGACCGCCAGGGTGATGAAGAGGGTCTCCAGTATGGAGAAGCCCGCTCCCGAAAGGGCGCCCAGGAGGAGGCCCTTCTTTTCGTCCAGAAAACCCGGCATCTCCCTCCTGAGGGCGTAGAGGGGCAGGGGTTTGACCACCTCCTCAACAGCGGCGAAGAGGACCAGCATCAGGGTCATGGAACCCTCACCGAGGCCGAAGAGGTAGAGGAGGGCCAGCCCCATGGATATCTCCAGGAGGAGGGCTAGGGGTAGGGAGATGAAGCACGAGAGGAGGGAGAGGGCCGATGAGACCCGGAGGGGATGCCGAAGGGACTTCCTCATGAGGGCTCCGGCACCCAGGGAGAAGAGGGTGAAGAGGCCGGGTTTTATCCCCAGGGCCACGTCGTCCCTCTCCAGGAGGCGGCCGGCGGTCCAGAGGAAGAGGCCGGCCGTCCAGGCCAGGAGAAGGAGGTGGCCCAGGTATGTCATGGCTGGAAGGGCCTCGCCCACGGCAAGTCTGGACACAGCGATGAAGGGCACCAGGGCCAGGGCCCCCCTGGGATTGAAGAACTCCAGGCTCAGGGAGGTCACCAGGAGGGTGAAGACCATCACGTACATGAACATCAGCGAGATGTTCGCCCCCTTGGTGCTGCTGGAGTAGACAGAAAGGAGGAGGGCCAGGGATATGACCCCTCCGTTGACGGCCAGGAGCAGGATGAGGACCTCCCAGAAGTTGGAGACCGGCACACCCCGCAGGGCGAGGATGGTGAGCCAGAGGAGGCACTGAAGGCCGATGAAGGCGAAGATGCCAAGGAACTTCCCTGTGACAATACCCAGGCGGGGCAGGGGTGCTGCCAGGAGGGGTTCCAGGGTCCCCCTCTCCCTTTCCCCCACCATGGAATCCACCACGATCCCTCCGGACATGAAGATGGGGAAGAAGAGGATCAGGGGTATCAGGTAGCCCAGAAAGAAGGAGGAGAACCTGGCCCCGCCCTTCTCGATGACCACGGGTCTCAGGAAGTGGCGCTGGAGGTATATGGGGTTGTGGGACTCCATCCCCAGGAGGGCCTGTCTGTCCCCGGCGATCCTGGAGGAGGCCACGGCCAGGGACTCATCAAGGGCAGACAGGGCCGATTCCCTCTTGAGGCTTTTGGCCGAGGTCCAGACCTTCAGGTAGAGGGGCTCCAGACTCCCTTCGTCATACCCATCAGGGAGGACCACCACGGCAGCGAGGCTGCCTCTATCGAGTTCCCGGAGGGCCTCCCTCTGGGAGGGGAAGGACCTGACCTCCAGCTTGGGGTTCCTCAAGAGCTCCTCCCTTGTGATGGTCCCCTCCCTGGAGTGGTCCACCAGCCCCAGGGGGATATAGCCCCTCATGGTGGGGGCGGGCAGGGAGAGGCTGCCCTCCTCCAGGACGGTGGATAGGGAGGGTACGATGGTCAAAAGCAGCAGGAGCTGGATGAAAAAACCCACCATGTACCTCCTGTTGGAGAGGGTGTTCAGGAGTTCCCTTTTTGCAAGGGAGAGGGTCTTCGCCGGAATCGCCTCTGGCGCCATGTACTATTGTGTGTCCTCCCGGATTTTTAAATTGGTCCCTGATGCCCTGGGGGCTGAACTACTTGTGGGCGAAATAGGCCACCATGGGCTCCCCCACCGAATCTATTCTCACGAATCCGAAGCGCTCGAACTGGATGATGTCCCCTACCTTTACTTCCTTCAGGTTCGCCTCCCCCAGCCCTTCCAGGACACCTTCCGGGGTGACGACCTTCACTTTAATCCCTTCGGGATTGACCCAGTGGATGAGCTGGGCCTTCCTCTTCCTGGCCTCCTCCAGTCCTGTGGAGTGGAACCGCGCCGTGGCCCTTTCCCCCTCCTTTTTCAGTACCTCGATATTGAAGGCCTCCATGAGCCTTAAGAACTTGCCCTCCTTCATTTTCTCGAAGTCGGCGCTGGCTATAAAGACGCGTCCTGTGCCGTCCTCCGGGACCAGCCGCACCGTCCTCCTGCCCATCTCCGGTCTATCTGGGTGGTAGGGGGCCCTGTGGTCCACCTCGGGACAGTCCTCGATTAAAAGTTTCCTTGGCGAGTCCACGAAGAAGTACCTCTTTGCATCCTTTTCGATGATGTCCCGGTTGTAGGCGTAGAGGTTCTTCCAGGAGAAGGATATATCAGAGGGTTTGGCGCCAACGTCCAGGATGGCCTTCCGGATGGCCAACGGCTGGATGCCCCGCCTCCGCATGGCCCTCAGGGTCCCCAGCCGGGCGTCGTCCCAGTCCGAGTACTCCCCGGAGGCGATGCCTTCCCTGATCTTGGAGGTCTTCAAGGCCAGGCCCTCGATCTTCATGCGCCCGTAGTGGATGAAATCGGGCATCTCCCAGCCGAAGTAGCGGTAGATGTACTCCTGGCGGCGGGTGTTGGCGATGTGGTCCTTTCCCCTGAGGACGTGGGTCAGGCCCAGGAGGTGGTCGTCCACGGCCACCGAGAAGTTCATCAGGGGGTAGACCCTGGTCCCTTCCAGCCGGGGATGGGGCACTTCAGAAATCCTCATAATCGGGTAGTCCCTGACGGCCGGGTCGGGATGCTCGATATCGGTCTTGAGGCGCAGGGCGGCCTCCCCTTCCCTGAATTCGGTGAACATCTTCTCGAAGAGCTCCAGGTTCGCATCCGGTGTGTTACCTCTGCATGGGCAGGCGGTCTTTTTGTTCCGCAGCCTCTGGAAGGCCTCCTGCTGGCAGGTGCAGACATAGGCATGGCCCTTCTCGATGAGCTTGCGGGCGTGGTCGTAGTAGATGTCCATGCGCCCTGACTGGAACACCGTCTCATGGATTCTGACTCCCAGCCACTCCAGGTCCTCTCTAATCATGTCATAGGCTTCCGGGTCCACCCTGGAGGGGTCGGTGTCCTCCATGCGCAGGATGAGCTTGCCATTGTACTTCCTCACATACTCGTCGTTGAGGACCGCTGCCCTGGTGTGGCCCAGGTGGAGAGGTCCGGATGGATTGGGGGCGAAGCGCATGACCACATCACCTTTAACAGTAAGGGGGGCCAGGAGTTCCTTCTTCTTTTCTTTTTTAGGCGCGAAGTCGTAGCCCTTGAGGCGCTCCTTTATCTCATCGGGACCCAGGGCAGATATCTCCTGGACGACCTCGTCTATGGCCTTTATGACCTCGGGCACCCTCTTCTTCAGCTCCGGGTCCTCGGCCAGGACCTTGCCCAGGACGGCCTTTGGGTTGGCCCTGCCGAAGTCCAGGGCGTTCTTCAGGGCGTGCTTGAGTATCAGTTCCTTTTCCATTTTCCCTCACTGATGATGGCCAGTAGCCTTCTTACGTCCTCCGGGTCCTTCAGGTAGAAGTCCGCCAGGGTCTTCCCAGGTTCCGGGGAGACCAGGACGGTGATGGCCCCCCGTTCCCGGAGGGCCCTGAAGGCATCCTCGTCTGTGGTGTCATCCCCTATATAAATTGGGAGGGAGGATGGGAAGAGCCCTGCCAGGTGCAGGGCGATATCACCCTTGTCTGGAACCCCGGAGGGTCTGACCTCCAGGACCTTTTTACCCCTGGTCACCCGGAGGGATTCGCCCAGGGGCGAGATAAGGTCTCCAAAGAGCTTCATCAACTTTTCTATGATCTTGGTCCCGGCAAGCCGGTAGTGGATACTCACGGTGAGGTCCTTGTCCTCGACGGTTACCCCTTGGAGCTCTGATATATCCTCCAGGCCCTCCCTCGAAATCTGGTTCATTATCCCCCTTGCCCTGGCGAAATCCCATCCTATCTGGGGGACACCCTCAATCTCCATGCCGTGGTTCCCCACGTAGATGATGTCCGGGATGCCCACCCGGGCCTTGATATCCTCCAGGGACCTGCCCGAGATTATCACCAACCTCACCCCTCTGTTCTTCATCCCGACCAACAGCCTGCGGACCTCTTCAGGCATGGTTGCATCTTCGGGGTTTTCGACGATGGGCGCGAGGGTCCCGTCGAAGTCCAGCATCAAGAGGATCTCGGGGGCCTTTTTTATCCTCTCCATCTCCTCCACTTTATCCAGCAGGTGCTCCATATATCCTTCCAGTGGGTTGGCAAATTATAAATAACTTTTACAATAATGATACTGAGCATGGAGACAGTGGAGGAAGGCAGCGAGTTCGTCTTCCAGAACTGCTTCTACCTGGTGGAGCTCACCGGGAAGAAGGCGGGCAATCTCAAGGAGTTCTTCCAGGAGATCCAGGAGGTTGAGGGTGCCTCTATCTTCTATCACTTCTACCACTCCATGCTGGATTTCAGCGTGGTCCAGCCAGACTACTACAACGATTTTTCCTACTGGCTCGAGAATACCCTCCACGAGGGCGAACTTGCGGAAAAGATCGCTGATCCCTTTGTGTGGGAGTACAACGATATTGAGGATATCCGGGGCTATCTCATCTCCCTGATCGACGACCATCTGACAAGGCATAAAGGAGAGTTCACCCCTCCCAGACCCGAGATCCATGAGTTCCACTTCAGGAAGGCAGTGGCAGTGGTCCTGCCCACAAAATACAGGGCCAAAAACCTCGAGGAGTTCCTTGACTGTCTCAAGCAAGTTGACGTGGATATCATCTTCTATCACTTCATTGAATCCCGGCTCAGGCTGGGCCAGGAAAAGGGGAGATACCGGGACGATTTCTCCCTCTGGATTGCAGACAGCATCGGGGACAAAGGGCTCGCAAATGCTATTGCAAACCTTGATCCAATAGGGTTCACCATGGAGGGACTGAAGGCGAAGCTCGTTGAGCTGGTGGAGAAGGCGGTAAAGGAAAAGGAGGGCGGCGGCTGATGCCAAGTATCAGGGATTATGGGGCCATAGTGGGAGAAGACACCATAGACGAACTCTTTGCCCTGGCCGAGCGGCTGGAGCACCGGTCCATGCTCCATGTCAATTCCACCGCCGTGGGGGGCGGGGTGGCGGAGATCCTCTCCAGGTTCATGCCCCTCCTCAAGGAGCTGGGCCTGGACGTCCGCTGGGACGTCATAAGGGGCGGGAGGGATTTCTTCACCATCACAAAGAACTTCCACAACGCCCTCCAGGGGAATCCCTTTGAATTCTCTCCGGATATGCTGGAGACATATATAAAAAATAATAGGATGAATGCCGAGGAGATAGACTTCGACAAGGACGTCATCATCATCCACGACCCCCAGCCTGCGGCCCTCATCGAGGAGAAGATCGACGACAGGCCATGGGTGTGGCGCTGCCATATAGATATCTCATCCCCTGACATAAAGCTCTGGGAGTTCCTGAAGCAGTTTGTGTCAAGGTACGACGCTGCCATCTTCTCCAAGCCCGCCTTCTCGAGGCCCGACCTCAAGGTGAAGCAGTATATGATAGCCCCCTCCATCGACCCCCTCTCAGAGAAGAACAGGGATATGACGGAGGACGAGGTCGAGGAGGTCCTGGACAGGTTCGGCATATCCACCGATGTGCCCATCGTCTGCCAGGTGGGTAGGTTCGACCGCTTCAAGGACCCCATAGGGGTGATCAAGGCCTACAAGAGGGCCAGGGAGAGGGTGAAGTGCCAGCTGGTGCTGTGGGGAAGCATGGCCACCGATGACCCCGAGGGGATGGAGGTCTACAAGGAGGTCCAGAAGGCGGCGGAGGGGGAGGAAGGAATCACCCTCCTCACAGAGATCAGCGACATGGGGATAAATGCCATCCAGCGGGCCTCGGCAGTGGTGCTCCAGAAGTCCCTGAAGGAGGGCTTCGCCCTGACGGTCTCCGAGGCCCTCTGGAAGGGCACCCCGGTCATCGGCGGGGCGGTGGGGGGCATACCCCTCCAGATAAAGAACGGCATCACCGGCTATCTGGTGCACTCGGTGGAAGGAACCGCCAACGCCATCGTGAAGCTCTTGAGGAACCCGGACCTGGCCCAGAGGTTGGCCGAAAACGGCAGGGAGCATGTCAGGCGCAACTTCCTCCTGACCCGCCACATGAGGGACTACCTCCTGCTCATGCATACCCTGGAGCACCCGGGGGAGAACTTTATCCAGCTCTAAACAGGGATAAGTTTATTCCAAATGAGAAAGAAAACATAGACAGCGGGGGAAAGCAGTCCGCAAAATAGGAGGGAAATATGCCAATTCGCTGGACAAGACGTGAACCATCGGGTCATAGATACGCCCTTACCGGAAAGCACATGATCCTGGTGAGACAGGAAAACGGGAATTTCGAGGGGAGATGGCAGGGGGTTTGGGACCCTCCCATTAAGGTCCTGGATTGGGTAAGATTTGCAATAAAGGTGAATGGGGAGATACACCGGCTCCATGAGCATCCCAAGACATTCGAGTATTGTATGAATCGGGCCATTCACACATACAGATTTGGGAACCTAAGGGTCAGGGAGCGGGTGTTTGTCCCTGAGCGTCTGGAGGCGGTTTGCAGCTCTTTCCATATCCTGAATAAAGGGGAAGAGGAGATAAAGATCTATATCCTCCCCAAGTTCAACCTGAGACTGGAAGATAATCGAAACCCTGACACGGTTTATGAAAAGCCAAGGCGCAATCAAATAACCATTTACGATCCCCACAGATACGCACTGATATGCAGAAACGCCCAGGACGTAAGCTGGATTGGCATCCTGGGTATAAACAAAGAGCCGACCAACTATTACCTTGGTAACTTCTCTGAGGACATGCTTAGGGAGGGATGGAAAGGCAACGGAACGAGCAGGTCAAGTTATGGTTTAAGCTGTCTGGAATATGCTACCAGGCAAAGGAAGATTGATTTGAATGTCTTCTTATCCTCGTCCTTTGAGTCAGAAGAAAATGCCGTTGTAACCTATACCGAAGCAAGTAGAGGCTTAAAAAGAAGATATTCTGAGAAAAAGAGGGTATACAGGGATGCAGTAAAGAGGGCATCAAACGTTGTCACGCCAAGGGATGATTTTAATAATGTGGTTCTTTCAGCCAAGGCTAATATAGAGATGCTTTCCCACTCTCAGAAAGGGATGGGATTTGGCATCCTGGCCGGCCTCCCCTCCTATGCCATGTACTATGGCAGGGACCTGTGCTGGACAATCCTGGGTGTTAATCCCATAGGATATTTCCAATATGTACGGGACTCTCTTCTGCTATTGGCCAAATATCAGGGAGAGAGGGGGAAGAACAGGGGGAGGATACCTCACGAGATCAGACCCAATGGAGAGCTAACCTACCCGAGCGTGGATTCGACCCTGTTATTCATCATAGCTGTCCATGACTACTACAAATGGACCGGGGATAAGGTATTCCTGCAGCTCATCGATATAAACGTGAAAAATGCCCTGCGCTGGTGCTTTTCCAGAACTGAAAAAGGAGAATTCATGCCCCACGGCGCGGAAGAGTTCCTGAAGGGTACAACCTGGATGGACTCCTATTACAGGGGGAAATATGGTGTGGATGTCCAGGCTTTATGGCTCAAAGCCCTAGAGTGCGCTGAAGAACTGGAGAGAGAGAGGGGAGATTACAAATCTGCCAGGAAGTGTGCTTCCTATTCTGAAGGATTGAGGGATCGCATTATTCGTGAATTCTGGAATCCTGACAGGGGTTTCTTTTACGATAGGATAGGACCCAATGGTAAGCCGGATCCCGTATTGACCATCAATCCCTCTTTGCTTTTGATGTTCAAATACTTGGATGAAGATAGGGCAAAACAGGTTTTAGACCTTTATGAATCAGAGATATTTACGGCAGATTTTGGTGTAAGGACCAGGGCAAAGGGAGAAAAGAACTATGATCCGAACTCCTATCATAAGGGTAGCATCTGGCCCTTGGGCACTGCCTGGGTGGCCAGTGCCGAGTTTATGTATAACAGAAAGGCCCAGGGTTGGGAATATACAAAAAAACTCGCCTCTCTGGCAGACGAATACAGCCTCGGAGCAATAACAGAGGTGTTGCCCGGAGATCGGGTGGAGCGAATATTGAAGGGATGTTTTATTCAGGCTTGGTCCAGCTCCATGCTTCTCTACTTGACCATCAGGCATTTGTTTGGAATAGACCCGGCGGCTCATAGGAATCAGGTAACCATAGATCCTTTTCTACCCGAAGACTGGAACCATATGGAAATAAAAAATCTTCAGATAGGAGAATCCATCTTAAATATAAGCTGTAATCGGGCGAAGGAAGGGGTGAGGACGGAAATCTCAAACGAGGGTGAACCTATAACCGTTAGAATTCAGGGAGAGGAAATCGAACTGGGGAGGAATCAGGAGGTTGTGATATGAACATTGCCATGCTGCACTGGGGTTTCCCACCCATCATCGGGGGGGTGGAGACCCATTTGACCATACTCTGCCCGGGCCTTGTGGAAGAGGGCCATGAAGTATCTTTGCTTACCTGCTCGGCGGAAGGTCATGGGTCAGAAGACCTGTACAAGGGAGTAAAAATAAAGAGGACCCCCTTGATGGATCTAAATTGGCTCTACGAAAGGGGCCTGAAGGGCCTGGACAGGGAGATCGAGGAGGTCTTTTCCAGTTTCATTGACGGGGCTGAACCAGATGTCATCCATGCCCACAACATGAATTATTTCAGCGAGCACCATGCGAAGACCCTGGAAAGAATAGCCGGTGAGAGGGATATCCCCCTGGTCCTTACCGCCCACAATGCATGGGACGATAACACTTTTTTAGACCTGACCTTGGATATAAAATGGGACAGGATTATCGCTGTGAGCGAATTCATAAGGAGGGAATTAACAGGCGTCGGCGTCCCAGAGGATAAGGTGGTGACCGTCCACCACGGAATAGACCTGCAGAGATTCAAGGAGGCCCAGGTGGGCCTCCGTGATAGATATCCTCAACTGGAGGATAAAAGGATAATCTTCCATCCCGCGAGGATGGGCCTGGCCAAGGGCTGTGACGTGGCGGTAAAGGCCCTGAGGATCATCAAAGAGGAATTTCCGGACGTTCTACTGGTCTTTACCGGTACAAAGAACATCATCGACTGGGGGGCAACCCAGCAGAAAGACATCGCCTACGTCCTCCACCTCATCAGGAGGCTGGGGGTTGAGGACAATGTCTTTGCCAATGTATTTTCCTTCGAGGAGATTGTCGGCCTCTACAAGGCATCGGAATTTTCCATATACCCCTCCTCCTTTGAGGAGCCCTTTGGCCTGACCATGCTCGAATCCATGGCCTGCGGCAGACCCATGATTGTTACCGACTCGGGCGGAATGCCAGAAGTGGTCAAAGATGGGGTAAACGGTTTTGTCATAGGGAAAAAGAATTATCAAGAGCTGGCGCAACGATGTTCCCAACTGCTGAAGGACGGGGAACTGAGGAAGGAGTTGGGTGAAAGGGGAAGGAAGATCGTTGAAGAGAGATTTACTGACGAAAGAATGGTAAAAGACACCCTGAGGGTTTACGAAGAAACTATAGAATACATTGCCAGAAGAGAAGAACGAAAATACCATCCCGTCTTGGCGTAGGGCCCTAAGACATCCTTCAGTTTCTTGATTTCAAAATTGATTATCCAGCCCTAGAACCTGCTGACGGTCCCATCATTTATAATGTTAACATTCAGTATAATGACTATGACAACTATAGCGGTTACAAATAAAGTAAAAAAAGAGCTGATAAAACTGGTCTCCGAGCTCCAGATAATGCTGGGGAGGAGGGTGGACTTCAACGAGGCCATCGCCTATCTGCTGTCCCAGAGACGGGCCAAAGACCCCCTCCTGTTAAAAGAGGCATGCCGACCCATACCAGGGGGCGGGGAGGCGGTCAGGGAGCTCCTGGAGGAGAGGAAGAGGGATGAGGCTCGCAGGCAGCCTGGTCTTTGATGCGGGTGCTCTCATAGAGCTGGTCTTTTCCACGCCTGCTGGCTCCAGGCTCATGGAGTTGATGATTGACGGGAAGATAGAAGTGCACGCCACCGAGGTGGCCATGGTGGAGCTGGGCTACATCCTGTGCAGGAGGGTGGGGAAGGAGGAGGCAAAGAAAAGAATCGACAAGCTCCTCGCCTCGGGATATATCACCGTGGAGAGCACCTCGCCCCTCATGGATGCGGCCTCCGAGTACAAGTGCGAGAGGGCCATATCCCTGCCGGACTGCTTCTCCCTGGCCCTGGCCAGGAGACTTTCTATCCCGGTTTTGTTTGCCACAAGGGAAAAAGAGCTGGTCAAAGAGATGGAAAAACGGCCCTTTGACGTGGAGATAATCTTCCTGGAGGATACCATCCAGCCCTAGAACCTGCCGGCGGTCTCCTCCAGGACCTGCCACTCGTTCTTCATCCCCTCC
>CAZHQS010000032.1:0-16297 GCA_964534545.1 Candidatus Hydrothermarchaeota archaeon | reverse complement strand
TAAATGGACTGCCGGGAAACGGGGACTTCGTCCAGACCGTCCTGGACAGCATCGCCGACCCGACCCTGGTCATCGACCCCAGAGACTACCGGGTGGTCCTGGCCAACCAAGCCCTCCAGGAGATGGCCGGGGGCAGGGACCCGGCGGGCCTGGCACTTACATGCTATGAGGTATCCCATCACTCAGATTGTCCATGCAAGGGATTGGATTGCCCCCTGGACATGGTCGTGGCCACCAAGGCCCCGGCAAGGGTCACACACACCCACCTCGACGGCCGGGGCAGGGGTGTGGTCGTGGACATCGTGGCCACCCCAGTCCTTGACAAGGAGGGGAAGGTGGTCCGGGTCATCGAGTCCTGCCGGACATCACCGAGCAAAAGAAGGTGGAGGATGCCCTGAGGGAAAGTGAGGAGAAATACCGTAAGCTCGTGGAGCTGTGCCCGGACGCCATCGCGGTCCACATGGAGGGCAAGCTGGTCTATTTGAACCCCGCAGGGGTGAGGCTCATGGGGGCCAGAAGCCAGGGGGAGCTCCTGGGAAGAGATATCATGGATTTCGTGCACCCGGACTACCACCAGGTGGTCAGGGAGCGCCTGAGGCAGATGCGGGAGACAGGAAAGCCGGGGGGCCTGGTGGAGGAGAAGTTCATCCGCCTCGACGGGAAGGTAATCCATGGGGAGGTGGCCAGCATGCCCATCACCTACCAGGGCTGGCCCGCCATCCAGGTGGTCATCCGGGACATCACCGAGCGCAAGGAATGGGAGACCGAACTGAAAAAGTACACCGAACAGCTCACGGAAGCCAACATGCTGAAGGACCTCTTCACCGACATCATGCGCCACGACCTGCTCAGCCCGGCAGGGGTGGTCATGAGCTCCGCTGAGCTCCTCCTGGAGGAGGAGAGCGACGAGCAGAAGAGGCAGATCCTGAAGATGATCTTCAATTCCTCGACGAAGCTTGTGGACATCATAGATAACGCCTCAAAGCTGTCAAGGCTTGAGGACATGGGGGATATGGAAGGGCGCAGGGTGGATTTGAAGGACATCCTGGGAAAGTGTCTGGATGGCTTCAGGGACCAGTTCAGCGAGCTGGGCACGGAGGTGACCCACCTGCCGGAGGGGGAGTACCCGGTCTCAGGGAACCCCATGATGCTGGAGGACCTCTTCTCGAACCTGGTCTCCAACGCCCTGAAATACGCCTCCGAGGGAAAGATGATCGAGATAGGCATCCGTGACACGGATGATTCCTGGACGGTCCATGTCAAGGACTGGGGGAAGGGGATCGAGGACGAATACAAGGAGAAGATCTTCACCAGGTTCAAACGCCTTGACAAAGGAGGGGTCAAGGGAAGCGGGCTGGGCCTGGCCATCGCCCAGCGGATTGTGGACCTCCATCAGGGGGATATCTGGGTGGAAGACAACCCGGAGGGAGGAAGCGTCTTCTTTGTGAGATTGCCAAAGTGCCCATAGCGGTATTGAAGCCAGGCGGAAATACCGCAATATGATGATGCAACTTTCAGAAGTTGCGAGGGCAACCCGGAGGGAGGGAGCGTCTTCTTTGTGAGACTCCCAAAGGCGCCCTAGTCCCCGTCTTGGTCCCCCAGGGGCAACCATACCCTGAAGGTGGTGCCCCTTCCCACCTGGCTTTCCACCTCTATATGGCCCTGATGGGCCTCCACGATGCCGTGGCAGATGGAGAGGCCAAGGCCCGTGCCCTTCCCGACCTCCTTGGTGGTGAAGAAGGGGTCGAAGATCCGGTCGATATCCTCCTTGGGAATACCGTGGCCCGTATCGCTGAAGGTAATATAGACCCCACCCTCATGAAGCTCTGTCTTTATGGTGAGGGTCCCCCCCTCCGGCATGGCATGGATGGCATTGATGATCATGTTGGAGAAGACCTGCTGGAGCTGGCTCACGTCGGCCTTTATCCTCGGCAGCTTCGAGAAGTCCCTGCGCACATGGATGCCCTTCAGCTGGAAGGAGAGGATCTCCAGGGTCCTGTCCAGGATGGCATTCACGTCGGCACGGGTGATCTCGGGCTCCAGCTGCCGTGAGAAATCCAGCAGGTTTCGGATGATCTTTGCCACAGAATCCACCTGGGCCTCGATGACCGCAAGCTTTTCCCTCTTTGTCTCGTCCTCCTCCTTGGCGATGAGGGTCTGGGCGTTCAGGGAGATACTGGTCAGGGGATTGTTGATCTCGTGGGCCACCCCGGCCGCCATCTGGCCAATGGAGGCGAGCTTTTCGGACTGGAAGAGCTGCCGTTCGAGTTTTTTCCTCTCGGTTATATCCTCGATGAGGAGGACCACGCCCTCCACTTCACCCTGGGCATTGTAGAGGGGGGCCCCAATCACCGAGAGGACGAGGTCCTTCCTAACGGTAACTTCCTCCTTGCCCGTGGACTCCCCCTGCTTCAGTTCCATGCATCTCTCCACGATTTCCATCAGGGCAGGGGTCTCGGCCACCGATATGTGGCCCTTTCGCCCCACACCCTCAATCCGCATCATCCTTCTGAAGACCGGGTTGGAGTAGATGGTATCCCCTGCCCTGTCCACCACGGCAATCCCGATGGGCGAGTTCTCAACCACGTTTTCGATGTATGCCTTCAACCTCTGGATCTCATCCACCTTTTTCTCAAGCTCGATGCCATAGTTCTGGAGAGAGGTGATGTTCCTGTCCACCTCACCGAAGCCCGCCCTGGCCGCCAGGAGACCACCAAACATGAGGACGGCCCAGAGGAGGGTGGCATACTCGTTGGTCATGAAGCTGAAGTTCTGGAGGGCAGGGATGCCCACCAGGATCCCGAAACGGCCTATTCCTTCCAGGAGTATGGGGACCAGGACTATCAGCAGGAAGACGCTCATCCTCCTGAAGACCGGTTTTGACCCCAGCTGGAAGGCCCGGAACATGGGATAGACCCCCAAAAGGGCCAGGAGGAGAAAGACATATAGCTGGACCTTTCCCCAGAGGATTATTAGCCTCAGGTCCCAGGAGGGCTCCTCCGGTACCCGCTTGCCCTGGAAGGTCAGGATGATGTCATCGATACCTGTAATCAGGGAGTCGATCTGGATGGTGGTGGGGTTTCTCTTAAAATCGTTGAAACCCTTCTGGACGCTGAGATAGAGTTCCGGGTCCTTGGAGGCCACGGCATCTCCGATCTCGTTGAAGAGTATCTTTGCATTGTTCAACTCAGAAAAGGCCAGGCCAAAGTCCTTTCTCTCAATGTATGCCTTGGCCGAGACCAGGTAATCACGGATGAGGACCAGTTGACTCAGTTCCTCTGACCCCTCCCCCCCGAATTCCATGGTAAAGGCCAGCATGCTGATGCTGTGGCCCTCGCCGTATTCCTTGTTGGCAGCCCCGTGGGAGTCGTCGTTTACAGCGATGCTGAACCTGTAGGTCCTGGCGGTATCGAACTGGACATCGTCATCGTTTCCCGTCACCAGTCGCCGTTTTAGCTCCAGGTGCCAAGTGCCATTGGAATAGGTCCCCTTGGCCTCGATATCCCCGGCACTCCCCGGAGGTCTCTGGACGATATAGGCCGGGACCACTATGCCTTCCTGATAGACCCCTTCCCAGACGCGCACGGCCTCTCCCCTGGCTATCTCGTCCTGGGTCAGATAGAGGGCGTCCGCCTTGGCCGCGTTGGGTTCATAGTACCTGGGCTGGACCTCCCTGCCGGCGCTGTCAAAAAGGGCGTTGAGGAGCTTCTCCTCATGGTTGAAGGTGCTGTCCTGTTTGTGGGCATGCTCCTTTTCGACCCTCCGGACATGGGTATACTCCGTGACAGTGGTGTCGTTTAGTACCAGGGTATTGTCCAGGTAGCCGTCCCAGGCATATCCTGCCGGATTGGTCTTGGCGGCCTTCCACTTCCAGTAGTCCACCCTCTCCTCGGGACTGTTGGTCCTCATCCTGTCCCCGTGGCAGGTCACGGCACAGCCCGCCACGTTGAAGCCCTCCACCGAGTTGTTGATGTTCCAGAAGAAGGTGAATATGTCCTCGCTGGTCTTGTTGGGTGGGACCCAGTCGGTCCCGTTGTAGCGCCACAGGATAGTGTCGCTCTGGCTGGGGTCGGGCCATGTGGCGTAGATGTAGAGATACTCCTGGTCGTAGAGGGCCTTGATCCTTACATCCACATCCCCAACCTTACCGTCCACCACCGGGATCAGGAGGAAATTTGCCTTCTGCCAGATCTCCTCTGCCAGACCATCTATTACCGGAGGCGTCTGGGTCCTCTCCACTGTCAGTATGCTGCTGTAGTCCTCCTGAGCGGCGGCCAGGGGCATGGCAAGGACAATTATTAGTACCAGTCCAGGAGACCTTCTCATGCTTTTCACCATTGAATCCCATATCTTATATATATTGTTAGATATCAGGATAATAGAGTGATTAGAGGGAAATGACAAATACCAAAAAATATAAAGGAAAAAAAGGAAGGTCCCAGCGGAGATCTGATATGGATGTCGTACCTGTAATGGCTCTGATAACGGTTTTAATCTATGCGGCCCTTTACCTGGCATGGCCCGAGACAACAAAGAAGGGTTTCGGCCTGGGTGTCGTCCTCTTGAAGGACTTCTCCGTCACCCTGATACCCCTGGTGGTAATGGCCATCATGGTGGTGGGTCTCATGCAGGCCTTCGTATCCCCGGAGATGATCTCCGAGCTTTTGGGTGAAGAGGCAGGGCTTAAAGGAATCTTCATGGGGACCCTCCTGGGCCTCATCATGCCCGGCGGGCCCTTCATTGCCTTTCCGGTGGCCGGGATAATCTATAAATCTGGGGCGAGTGTGGGCACCACGGTGGCCTTTGTCACCAGCTGGTCCCTCCTAGCCTTTGGCAGGATACCCATGGAGCTGCCCTTCCTGGGCCCCAAGCTGGTGGCCATCAGGATCGGAGCCTCCTTCATATTCCCGGTAATCATAGGGGTCCTCTCCGGGACCCTTTACAGGATTTTCAGATGAGAGGAGAGAGAGAGATGGACAGAAAAACCCTCACCACGGTCATCTTCCTTCTGGCCTTCCTTCCAGGCCCGGTCCTCGCCGCCACCCACGATGAGATGCGCCAGGTTGCCGAGCAGTACCGCCTGGGCAACGAGGCAGTCATGGTGGACGGTCCCTTCTACGTAGGTGGCGAGGAGTATTGGATCTCAAACTATTACAGGTTTGGGGAGCTTCATTCCAACCTCATCTTTTCACCCTCCAGAGACCTGCCCGTCATGGACGAGGATGTCATGAGGAAGGTCTTCGCCACCCGGGACCTGATGCTCCTCACCATTGCAGATCCCCTGTTTTTTGCCTCCGGGGATCCAGAAAAGATATCCGCAGCAGCCAGGTTCGAGACCCAGAACGTCAGGAACTTTGCAGCCTTCTCCTCCATAACCCAGGAGGAGGCCCTCATCCTGGAGGACTTCCTGAAATCCTATGAGGCCACCATGGATGCCGTGGCAGAAACCAGCAGGCTCACCTCCTCCATCCTCTATCCTTCGGAAGGGGTGGAGTTCCGATACCTCTACACAGAGGAGGTCCCTACCGTCCTCATCGACATAAAGGACCCCCTGGCCACCGGGACCTACTCCTACGAGAGTTTCGTGGAGCTTGTGGCCTCCTATGACAGGGTCCTGGAGGAGTACAGCCAGATGACCGGGAACCTGGACGCCTTTGCCGGCCTCCTGGAAGACTACCCCCCCGGGACCACCATCAGAGAGAAGTGGGAAGTCAGGCTCACAAAGGAGGGCATCCAGGAGGAGGTCAGGCTCGCCTCCATGAACGGCATCGAGCTGGACGACCAGATCGGACTGCGTAGGGACATCCTGACCTATCCCTATCACGACAACATCAAGAAGGCCAAGGACCGCCTGGGCATCCCCACCGAAACCGAGGGAGGAGGTATATGTGGACCTTCCTTTATCCTCCCCCTGGCCCTGGTGCCCGTGGTATTGGGAAGGAAGAGAGGAGGGCTGGGAATACTGCTCCTGGGTCTCATCATCGGATCATCCATGGTCGCCCCAGTCCTGTCCCTGAATACCGGTTACCAGGTGCCCTCACCCGATGAGCTCATCTCCAAAAAGGTCACCGATGTGACCCAGGTGGAGATCGATGTCCGGGTCGATGGGCTAAATGAGTCCCTGGCCCGGGAGATCCTGACAGGCTTTCCCCTCCTCCTGGAGGGCGAGGGGGTCAGGGTCATTGGACCCTACTACTACGATGGCGACCCGGTCTATGTCTTCATGATAACAGAGGAGGGACAGCCCACCGGATTCGGGTTCATGATCGACGCCACCAGCCATAGGCTCATCGGGGACCAGAGGAAGGCCTTCAGGGTGGGGAAGACCATATATATATCCAAGCTGATAGGAGAGGGACCCCTCTACGCCGAGGTAGACCTGGAGAAACTGGAGAGAAACGCCCAGGAGGCAGATCCCCCCCTGGGCATCTTCCTTGCCAACCTCTCGGAGCTGGCAGCCGCCGGCCGCCGGCTTGAGGAATCCCTGGTGGAGAAACCGGACTTCATCACCATGAAGAACCTTACCGGGAATTATTTTACCACCTATATGATGCTCCAGAACGTCAATAGGCTCCTCCCTGAGGCAGAGGCCCACCGGGTCACCGGGGGGCTCATGGAGAAGGAGGCCTATTTCGAGGCCTACTCCCGGGCCATGAAGGGCCTCTCTGCCGAGGAGTACTACCAGGCCAGGAGGCTCCAGTACAGGGGACGGACCCTGAACAGGATCCCCCTTATGATGACCATATCGGCCATGGGGATGAACCCCTCCAAGGCCCAGGTGGTCCATGATCTGGCCTCGGACCTCATCTACGACAACCTCTTCCTCTGGCGGTCGGGGAAGGTGACAGACCCCAACCTCTTCGCCAGGCTGTCCTTCAAGGAGGGGACCTATAGCCTGCCCGAGAGCGTGAAGATAGAAAGCACAGGCGGGTAGAGGGTCAGGGAAACCTCAGGGCCATTACGAACTCCCTTTCAAAGGCCGGGTTTGTCGTGAGCTCCACATATCCCATTTTCCTGGCGATCTCTCTTGCCCTCTCCCGCCTCGCCCTGCTCAAGAGGGCCATCCTGGCCCCCTCCCCGGCGGCATTGCCCACCACCGTAATCCTCCCTGGTTCAACTGGGGGCAGCATCCCTATGGCCAGGGCAGATTCTGGCCGGATCCTGCTCCCGAAGGCCCCGGCCAGGTAAACCCTCCGGATGTCCCCGGCCTTCACCCCCATCTCCTTCATGAGGACCCTGGAGCCCCCGAAGAGGGCGGCCTTGGCCAGCTGGACCTCGGCGATGTCCTTCTTGGACAGAACGATATCCCTGCCGGTGGCCGACTCCCTTCCCTCCACCAGGAGGTATTCCAGGCCCTCCTTCCCATCCCTTACCCTGGCGGAGGAGGGGTCCAGTCCCCCGTCCCTGGTGATGATACCAAGGGAACGCAGGCAGGCCACGATATCTATCAGACCTGACCCGCAAATCCCCCTGGGCCTTCCCCCCCCTATCACCTGGTATTTCAGCCTTCCGTCCACCACATCGGCACGCTCAATGGCCCCCTCCGCTGCCCTCATGCCGTGGCCGATGTGGCCACCCTCGAAGGCCGGACCCGTGGCGCAGGAGGCCGCCACCATCCGGTCCCCGTTACCTAAGACGATCTCCCCGTTGGTCCCGATATCCATCAGAAGGCCGGTGTCCTCTCCGAAGGGCTCGGTGGCAAGGCAGGCGGCCACGTTGTCGGCCCCCACGAAGCCAGCCACGTTGGGTAGGGCATGGACGTAGGAGCCCTTCCCCACCTCCAGTCCCACCTCCCTGGCCTTCACGTCCAATGGCCCTTCTACCGATGGTGCAAAGGGGGCAACCCCCAGGGAGAAGGTGTCCAGGCCGAAGAAGAGGTGGTGCATGGCCGTGTTGCCCACAATCACGGTTTCTGCAATATCCTGGGCCGTTATACCGACCTTTTCCGCTGCCCTCTCAATGAGTCCGTTGCACCCCCTGATAATGGCCTCCTGCATTTCTCCTCCCCCGTGCCTCATCACATGGGAGAGCCTTGTCATGACGTCCTCCCCGAATTTTATCTGGGGATTCATCATGGATTCCACGGCCAGGGTCTCCCCGCTGCGGAGGTCAACAAGAAAGCAGACCACCGTGGTGGTACCCACGTCCACCGCACACCCATAGAGCCCCTCAGAGACCCCCACCTCCACCCTGATGACCTCCCCGTCCCTGACGGTGGCCGTGATCCCCCCATCCCGGAGGGTGTCCGGCAGGACCTTCAGGACGGTATCCTCCACCCTCTCGGCCCGGCACCCCACCTCCGCCAGGGCAGCCATGAGATCCTCCAGATCCCTTGTACCCTCCTCCAGCTCCACATAGAACTTCCCCACCGGTGGGTCTATCCCGAAGGGGACCCCCCGACCCTCCTCCAGGATCACCTGGCCGCCCTTCTGGCTCTCCGGCGGTATGAATATAACGGTGTCTCCCGTTATCTCGGCCAGGCAGGCCAGCCTGTAGCCCTCACTGATGTCATCCCGGGAGAGGAGGCCCATCTCGTCTTCGGTGGGTGTCGAGACCCCTCTGTCCCCCTCAACTTTGACCCTGCACTTGCCGCACCTGCCCCTGCCCCCGCACAGGGACTCCATGCCAGCCCCCAGGGCATCGGCCGCCTCCTTTATGGTGGTCCCTGCTTCGACCCTGCCCCTGATCCCTGCCGGCTGGAAGGTGACCCGGTATGCCATGAAGAGAGGATTGCACAATGGTTATATAATTAGGTTGCCCATTCTTTATCCCATGAGCTTCATCGCCGACGCTATCAAGGGGAAAGCGGAACGGGTCCCTGTGACCCCCCTCATCACCACCGGCCACGCCTCCCGTATGGCGGGGATTAAGGTCTACGAGTACGTGGTGGAGCCAGAGAAGCTGGCCATGGCCCAGTCCAAGACCCGCCGGTTCTATGACTATGACTGGACCTTCGCCCACATCCCCTTCCAGGGGGTGACGGAAGAGGAGAGGAAGAACATAGTCCGGGGCGAGGACCACATCCTCCTCAGGCTGGAGTTCGGTACCGAGATAAAGATACCGGCCAGGGGTGCGCCCCAGACCATCAAGACGGCTATCCAGGACAAGGATGACCTAGACAGCCTGGAGATGCCCGACACCTACTCCGAGGAACGCCTGCGCCCCATGAAACTCCTCCTGGAGAAGGAGGACTTCGTCTGCGGCAACCTGCGCTGCCCCTTCACCATGGCCTCCACCTTCCTCTACGGTCTGGAGCCCTTCCTCATCGACCTGAAGACCGACGAAACCTTCGCCAGGCGTCTCCTGGACTTTGCGGTGGAGTACGGCAAGGCCATGGCCGATGCCTACATCGAGGCCGGGTGCCACGCCCTCTTCATGGAGGACCCCTCAGCCTCCTCCAGCGTCATCTCCCCCCAGATGTACCGAGAGTTCGCCCAGCCCTATGAGAAGGCCCTGGTGGACAAGATCGCAGGAAGGGTGCCGGTGATCTTCCACATCTGCGGCGACATCTCCCAGATCGTGGACGGCATGATCGAAACCGGTGCCGACTGCATCTCGGTGGACGAGGCCGTGGACATCCGGGCGGTCCATCAGAAGACCCCGGTCTGGGGCAACGTCTCCCCGGACAGGCTGGTGAGGGGCCAGCCCGATGAGATCTTCAAGTTATCAAAGGACATCGTGGCCCTGAAGGACCGGGTCATCCTCAGCTCTGGATGTGTGGTCCCGGGGAATGCCAAACCGGAGAATATCAAGGCCATGGTAAAGGCGGCAAAAGGCAATCCAGGGGAATAGCCCCATGTGGTCACTGTACCTCATCTTGCTGCTGGGGATTGGCCTCATTTACCTTTCAATAGAAGCCCATATTTATAGGAAGGCATTCTTTGCAGCCGGATTTTTCTTCATAGTTTTAGGTTCGGTGGGACTGATAGCCGTTGCCAAGGGGAAGAGAATGGTCGAGTATTACAGGGCGCTCTCCTGGTCTGTGATGGCCCAGCACAGGCCCGGGAGAAAAGGAAAGTGACTCACTCCAGAGTAAAGGGCTGTTTCGACATATCGATGAAGGTGGGACCAGAGCAGTTACCACAAATGGCCAGAGTGTACTGGGCGCCCACGTAATCGTCCTCAACCTCGAATAAAAGGCTCCCGCAGTACTGGCACACGATTTGCATGATATGAGCGGCGCTAGGGCGGTTATTTATATCTTATCCCGACCATTCCAACTTTTCCATTGTCAATTTTAGGAATAGGATTACGAAAGGAGGCGAACTCAACGGGAGACGAGATTTCTGAGGCCGTGATAAAGGGACAGATAGACCAGATTGAGGACCTGGTGAAGGGGCGCCTGGATAACGGCACCGCCCCGGGTGATATCCTCAAGTCCATGCTGGACGGCATGGCGGTGGTTAGCGAGAAGTTCGAGACCAAGGAGTACTACGTGCCCGAGACACTGCTTTCAGCCCATGCCATGCAGCGAGGACTGGATTTGCTCAAACCCCACCTGGAAATCGAGAAGGCCGAGACCAAGGGCCGGGTCCTCATCGGAACGGTGGAGGGGGACATCCACGACATCGGCAAGAACCTGGTGGCCATGTTCCTGGAGGGGGCCGGGTTCCATGTGTTGAATCTCGGCCGGGACGTGCCCACCGAGGAATTCATCGAGAAGGCCAGGGAGTTCAAGCCCCATATCATCGGCCTCTCTGCCATGATGTCCACCACCATGGAGACCATGGGAAAGGTGATTGAAAGGTTCAAGGAGGAGGGCCTGGCAGACCACATATTCATAATAGGGGGGGCGGCGACTACCGATGATTTCAGACAGGAGATCGGCGCCCACGGCCACGCCCCCGACGCCGCCAAGGCGGTGAAGCTCTGCGAGAGGCTGATGAGAGAACGATGAAATCCCTGAAGATATTCCTCCAGGCCCTGGAGCGGGACACCCCGGACAGGATCCCGGTGGCCCCCATGGTGAACGTGCCCCACGCATCCAGGGTCCTGGGGGTCAAGCCCTGGGAGTACGTCACCGATAACGACCTCTATATAAAGGGTCAGGTCATGGCCCAGCGCAAGTACGGCTACGACTGGATCTTCAATCACCAGCCCATCCAGGGCATCACCCAGGAGGAGAAGAAGGCCATCGTCGTGGATAAAGATTACGTCATCCTCCCCACCGAGATGGGCCCCCGCCTGAAGATACCCCTGGAGGGCGGGCCCGCCGTCAAGGAGCCTGCTATCACCGATTACTCCCAGCTTGATGACCTGACCATGCCCGATATAGACAACCCGGGGCGCTGGGAGCCCTTGATTGGACTCCTGGATGCGGTGGGCAAGGAGGTCTACATCTGCTCCAAGGTCCCGGCCCCCTTCCACTACGCCGCGGAATGGATGCGGGGCATGGAGGACTTCATGATGGACATGCTGGTAAGGCCAAAGGAGGTCCACCGCCTCCTGGACTTCATGGCCGATGTGGCCATCGAGATTGGCAAGAAGCAGATTGACCTGGGCACCCACGGCATCATGATCGAGGACCCCTCGGCCGCCGCCCAGGTCATCTCCCCGGAGCACTACCGGGAGTTCGCCTATCCCTACGAGAAGAAGGTCTGCGGGGCCTTGAAGCGGTATGGGGGGGACGTGACCATCCACATCTGCGGGGATACATCCCCCATCCTGGAGGACCTGGCAAAGACAGGGGCCAAGTGTCTCAGTGTCGATGAGTCCGTGGACCTGGCCGACGCAAAACGCAGGGTTGGAAAGAAGGTGGCCATCTTCGGCAACGTGGCGGTCAAAACTATATATGAGGGGACGGCCAAGGACATAGAGGCAAACGTCAGGCGGTGCATCGAGGACGCCGGGAAATCTGGGTACATCGTGTCCTCCTCCTGCGGCCTCCATTCGGGCACCCCATTTGAAAATCTACACACCATGGTAAATTCTGCCAGAAAGTACGGTAAATGAGAGAGGAGTAAAGATGTGCGAGATCCTTGAGCCAGGACAATATTATAAGGCCAAGACGCCGGAGGCGTCCTGGGACAGCATAGGGGGTTACGAAGAGGTCAAGGAGCGCCTCAGGGAGATGGTAAGTCTCCCACTGTTACATCCCGAAACCTTCGAGAAGGCCGGCATGCGCCCCCCAAAGGGGGTCCTCATGTGGGGCCCGCCCAATACCAGCATGGCCACTCTGGCCGAGGCCGCCGCCAAGGAAGCGGGGGTGACCTTCCTCACGGCCAAGGCCGAGGACCTCATGCAGGAGGAGCACGAGATCACCCACATCTTCCAGGAGGCGGTGGAGAAGGCCCCGGCAATCATCTTCATCAGCAACATCGAGGTCCTAGCACCCAGAAGGGAGGCCGAGTCGAATCTCCTTCCAGCACCCCCAAAGGTAGCGGAGACCTCCACCACCCGCCTACTCTTCAAGGAGGTGGACGGCATTCAGGACAAGGAGGGGGTGGTCATGGTGGCCGGCAGCAACCGGCCGGACATCCTGGACCCGGCACTGCTGCGCAACGGCCGCCTGGACCGGAAGATCTTCGTGCCTGCCCCGGACTTCGAGGACCGGCTGGCCATCCTGGAGAAGGTCATGGACGGCAAGCCCTTGGCCGCTGACGTGACCCTGGAGAAGCTGGCCGAGATGACCAGGGGCTATGCCCCGCCGGAGATAGTGTCCCTGCCCAGGGAGGCCACCCTCATGGCCATAAAGGAGGATGCCGAGAACTTCTCCCAGATATCCCTGCGCCACTTTGAGCAGGCCCTCCAGCGAATCAAACCCTCCCTGACAGAGGAGGTGGTCCGCCGCTACGACGATGTTTACAAGGAGGAGTGCAAGCACCGCTACATGTACTAGGGGTTGGTACAAATCGAAGATTACAACGACGTCTACATCGATATACTGAAGCCCCGCTTCGCCTTCGCCGAGATCGCAGGTTACGAGGAGGTCATCGAGCGCTTCCGGGATATGGTGGTCATCCCTATGAAGTACCCTGAACAGCTCGAGGCCGCAGGTATTGTGCCCCCCACCGGCCTGATCGTCTGGGGTCCCCTGGGGGTGGGCAAGGGCCACATGATCGAGTCGGCCGCGGGGGAGGCCGGGACCAACTACATGATCATCCGGGGAAGGGAGTGCACCGACCACCCGGAGGTCATCCACAAGGCCTTCGCCTATGCCCGGGAGAACCGCCCCATGGTCATCCACATGATGGACATCGACTGGCTGGCACCCCGTAAGGACTTCGATTACACCTGGTCCGACGGGACCACCGACGGCAAGCCCGATAAGCTGGGCTCCGAGGAGGTCCACAAGGCCGTCCACGAGGAGGTGGCGTCGGTGGCCTACGAGAAGGATATCATGGTCTGCGCCTCGGCCTACCGCATCGATGCCCTGGACCAGGCCTTTACCCGCACCACCATGCTGGGCAGAAAGATCTATGTCCCGCGCCCCGACCAGCATGACAGGGAGGAGCTCTTCAAGATGTACCTGAAGGATGCCACCCTGGCAGAGGAGGTGGACATCACCAAGCTGGCCGAGATGACGGACCTCTACATCGGCTGGGACATCGAGGCCTTGTGCCGTAAGGCCAAGCTGAATGCCCTGCAGCGCAGCCAGGGAAAATCCGTGGAGGTCACCATGGATGACTTCAAGGACGCCAAAGAGAAGGTCCGTGCCTGGCTGTCCCCGGAGATGGCCAAGGACTACGACGAGATAATGGCCACGGATTGTTTGCACAAGTATAATTTTTGATATATCTTCTTCTTAGCAATTCAATGCTTGCTGAAAGCAGACCAGCATAAACGAAAAGTGGGAGGTAAAAACCTCCCGTAGTTATAGTTTATAGGCCCCGCCCTACTTTCCCTTCGGGGCGTTGCCTCTACCTTTCCCCGAAGGGTTTCCGGTCCTGCTGGGATAGTTGGGGTTTCCGCCGCCTTTCCCACCTGAGCCTTTTCCTTTACCCATGGCTTATCACCTCCCTTTCGTTTTAATTACAGCTGTAAACCTCATTCAGCCAGGAACCAGGTATTGGCCCTGACGGTTATCCCTCCGAATATGATGGGATATTTCTTTATCAGTTCTTTAGTGGTGGGCACTCCTAGGTCTGCTAGTCTTTCCGCAGTCGTGTGTTTCCAGAATATCGTTAATCCCTTAGGTCCTGATATCTTTCCCTCGGATTTGATGAGGTCAACAATCTCGTTCCGAATCTTCAAAGCAGTGTCGTCATTTATAGCAAATATAGCAAATACTGGCGATTCCTCCTTTAGTGGGGCTTTTTTTGAAGGCTTTTCTTCCAGGATGTCGCTGAGGGAGTAATATCTTTCTGCAAAATTCTTTAGGCCGTAGCTGATGCAACCTTCAACAGCTAACACATCGAACCGGACGTTTTCTCTGTTTAGTATGATGGCTACAGGGATGTAGTCCCCATCGCCGGACATGATGACTACCTTGTCCCATGGATTTTTCATGGCGTAGGCCACGGCTTCTACAGCGAGTTGAATGTCCAGTGCGTTCTTGACAATCACATCCTTCTGATTCTCATCAACCTGTCTTGATTCCACGTCCTTGATAGTCCACCCCATACGTCTCAATTCGGAGCGGATCCCGTTTGCCCGAGCTACGTCTATGTACACGATCTTTTCGATGATGGAATAGTTGTCGTGAAGCCATTGGTCGATTGCCTTGCGGTTCGGCGATTTGCTGTGCATCTGCTTGTAGGATATCTGGGTGTTCTCGTAATCCCAGAATACGACACACCTCTGATTCACCTGTCCAAATGTTGTTGCCTTTACATCCCCCTCAATCATTTCATCCTCCTCCTTCTTTTGTCGTAATGCCGAGCTTTTCAGCACAGTAAGGGTGGTAGACCTTATCTGTCCCTTTTTCCCTGAAGGTTATCACCTGGGAATAGAGTTCCTCCCCGTGGTCCCACTCCTTGTTAGGTAAATCAGCCCCACCTCTTCTGTTAAAATTGTCACCCGTTTTTTTGTCGTCATAGATTACCCATGAGGGTTGTAGCCTGCTGTAGACGCTTCCTATTGGTCCGAGGAGTTTTTCATAGAGTCTTTGGATGTCGGCCTCGAATCCTTTGGAATATTCCTGTGCCGCCTTCCAAATGTCCTGAATCCTTGAGTTAACGTCATAGTCGTCAGGCACTTCGGTGAAGAAGAACAGGAGGTCCTTCATCAACCGCTCGGTCCAGGATAGCCTTGAGAGGTCAGTCCCGACCATATTCATCAATTTAGGGCGTATCTTCCAGAAATCACCGAGGTCATCAAACTTGCCGAGAAGGGCTTTTATGAATTCGTAATCTTCCTCACTCTGGTATGGGATTGGAGCGAAATCGTGGGGACCGCTGTACTCTTCCTCCGTTATCTCCTTGTAAAATTCCTCCAGTTCTTCCTTTGTCGTCTCAGGAAAATTGTAGAAGAAGTATTCAACCCATTTCAGGGCTCGGGTTTCCATTTCTGTGAAGTGTTCGTATAGCAGATGGTGGCTTACCATCGGAACCGCTATCATCTTGGGTGACAGGGGCAGGCCGCAGTGGTCGCAAAAGACGTTTCCATCATATTTGCCGTTCAATATCAGAAAGTTGGCCTCAGGTTCATGGAAGCACTCTTTGTGGATGTTCGCCGCCCTCCATGTGTGGCCCCTCTCCGGAAGCCTGACCAAGGCGGTAATCTGTTCTCCAGGTTCGATTTTTGTTTTGCATACAACGCAGATATCCCTTTTTGAGTACTCGAAAGCGGGAAGGGAATAGGTATCTTCTTCGATATCAGGATGCTCTTCAGCACTTTTCATCCTGACATGGCCATCTCTCTCCATTATGAACAAAGTGTCCCAGACGGCATCTTCTGAAAGATCCCTCTCTAATAAACTTTGATATAGTTCACTAAGTTCACTATATGTCCTCTCACCTTCGAGGAGCAAATCGACAATAGCATCTTCTATCTTTTTCCTGTCGCTGATCCAGTAATATCCACCTTCGGTTTCGAGGGTTTTCCTGTCGGGAGCGGTCAGTTTCTTGAGGTAATAGTGTGTGATATTCTTCTCCTTGCCAAGCTCAGAGGCGATATCGCCCAGTTTCATCCTGCCCTTTTCATGAAGAATTTTCAAAATTTGTGTCTCTATCCTTTTCATTTTTCAACCGCTCTATGTTTATATCTAAATTATCATCTATAAACAATCCTATAATTCAATTTTTTATTTTTATTATTCAAAATTCCTAGTAGTAGATTCAATCCTCGGGATTTTTGAGGGCATCACCATGGATGACTTCAAGGACGCCAAAGAGAAGGTCCGTGCCTGGCTGTCCCC
>CAZHQS010000031.1:0-16390 GCA_964534545.1 Candidatus Hydrothermarchaeota archaeon | reverse complement strand
CGGCGTCCTTCTTTGCGGCCTCCTCCTTCTTGGAAGGCTCCTCCTCGGCATCGGCGGCATCCACAGGCTCTGGCACGAGGACCTCCTCTTCTGAGATCTTCTTTTTAACCTTCTTCTTGAGCTTCTCGGGTTTTATCTTCTTCTTGGGAGCCCCCTCCTCCACGCCGATCTCCTCCACGATCTCCTCCACCAGCTCTTCGATCTCCTCCTTGGCCTTCTCGACCTTCCTGACCTCGGCCTTGCGCTCCTCCTCGATGAACTCGATATCGTCAGGCAGGGTTATGCCAGGAGGCATGATCTTCACCTTGACCCCGATGACACCGGGTTTGGGGAAGGCGGTGGCAACCCCGTGGCGTACATACAGGATGGCCGGGTCCCCGCAGTGCTTGAGATAACCGTCAAGGAATTTTACGGACTTGGACCTGTCCCCCGTCAGCTTACCCGAGATGGAGACCTCCACCCCCCTGGCCCCGGCCTCCATGATCTTGCGCAGGGCCATGTAGGCCGCCCTGCGGAAATGGATGCCCCGCTCGATGGAGGAGGCAATGCTCTCGGCCATGACCTGGGCATTGAGTTCTGGCACCCCCAGCTCGTTGACCTCGATCTGGGGGTTGTCCAGGGCGAACCTCTTCTTGAGGACATTGGTCATCTTTCGTATGGCCTGACCCTTCCTGCCGATGACAAGACCCGGGCGCTGGGCGTCCACGATGACCCGGGTACCCATGGGGGTCCTCTGGATCTCTATCCTGCCGCAGCCGGCCCTGTCCAGCTCCTTCTCCATGTACTCCTTTACCTGCATCCTCTTGATGTTGTCGGCCACGAACTTCCTCTCTATTGCCACAGGCCTCACCTTTCCTCCAGTACGATCTCAACGTGGGTTGTCAACGTGTTGCTGGGAGACGCCCGGCCAAAGGCCCGGGGACGGATCCCCCTGATGATACGGCCCTTCTGGGCTGCCGCATGGGCGATATAGAGCCGCTCGGTATCAAGACCCTTGTACTCGGCATTGGCCTCGGCACTCTCCAGGACCTTCAGGATGTTCCTGGCCGCCTTGACCGGGTACCGGCCTGCAAAGGCCCTCTCAAGACCCCGCCGGTGGGCCACACCCTTGTTGAACCTCCTCAGGGGCACGGGGCGTTTCATGGCCATGACGTCCTCCAGGAAGGTGCGGGCGGCATCCAGCTTCTTGCCCCTGATCTCCCGGCATATCTCCATGGAGAACTTCGGGGACATCCTGATCTCCCGGCCCAGGGCCCTGGAGAACCTCTCTTTCTTCGGGGTGTAAGAATATCCGACCATCGTGAACACACCTTACTTCAAGGGCACATACAGGCTCGACCGGGTGGCACCCATTCCGGGGGAGCTGTGGGTGACCTTCTTCCTGGTGAGGACAAATTCGCCGATATAATGGCCCACCATCTCGGGCTTTATCTCCACCGGCTGGAACTCCTTTCCGTTATAGACCTCTATCCTGTGGCCTACCATCTCCGGCAGGACCACCATGTCCCGCTGATGGGTCCGCAGCCTTATCTTGGCCCCCTCCTTTTCCTTGCCGATCTTCTCCAGGAGCTTCTCCCTGCTGTGCTGGGGGAACTCCTCGTTCCTCTTCAGGGTGCGCCTGGCCCTGGCCGTGACTAGGTGGATGAACTCCTCCCTGGGGAGCTTCTGGAGCTCCTCCCGGGACAGGCCCCGATACGAAAACTTCTTCCTTGCCATTCTATTTCCTCCCGGTCCTTCTTGCCGCGATCAGGCCCACCTTCCTTCCCGGAGGTCTGTTCCGAGAAACCGTCGCGGGTTTGCCCGGCGCACCAGAATTGCCCCCGAAGGGGTGGTTTATGACGTTCATGGCCACCTTCCTCACGATGGGCCAGTATTTGGCCTTGGAGCGGGTCATGTGGAACATCTTGCCGCCTTTGAGCAGGGGCTTGTCCCTCCGTCCCCCCGAGGCCAGGACCCCTATGGTGGCCCGACACCTGGAATCCATGGTCTTCATGGCCCCCGAGGGGAGCTGGATCACCGTGGTTTTTCCCTCGTGGCTCACCAGGGTCCCGTAGGTCCCGGATGAGCGTATGAGTTTCCCCCCGTCACCGGGTGTAATCTCGACGTTGGATATGGGTGAGCCCTCCCGGATGGCGGAGAGGGGCAGGTAGTTGCCGGCCTCCATCTCGGCCTTCTTGCCGCAGGAGATGGTGTCCCCGACCTTTTTCCCCTCCACGGCCGGGAGGTATATCTTCTCGGTCTCGGAGAACTGGATTTTCATCACCGGGACGCTGCGGCCAGGGTCGGGGAGGATGTCAAGGATGGTGCCCTCCACTACCCCCTCCTTCTCGGCATCGTCGTATACCCTGTACCTCGCCTTGGTGAGATACCTGTGGGAGGGCGCCCGGTATACTGAGCCCCCTTTTCCCCTGCGCTGAGATGTGATTGGCTTTCCCATAATACCACCTAGAATATTCCTATACGGGTGGCCACTTCGTCGGCCTTGTAATCGGGTGTGAGCTTGACGTAGGCCTTCTTGGCCCCCTTGGGGGTGATCAGGGTCTGGACCCCGGCCACCTTGACCTCATAGAGCTTCTCCACCGCTTCCTTAATTGCCTTCTTGTTGGAATCCCTGGATACCTCCAGGACCAGCTTGTTCTCGGTCTCCACCAGCTTCATGGACTTCTCTGTGACCTCCGGCTTGAGGATTACTCCGTAGGGGTCCATCTCTACAACCGCTCCTCCAGTCTTTTAAGGGCCGAGACCGTATAGAGGGCCAGGCGTCCCGGGTGAGTGCCCGGTGCCAGGTCCTCGCAGGAGAGGCTCTCCGCCGTCGCCACGTCCACCCCGGGGTGGTTCCTGGCGCCCATGGCGATGCCCCGGTCCTCTGCGACCACGATGAGGACGCTCTTGCGCTTCTTGTATCTGCGGCCGCGCCTCTTACCCGAGCCAGCCCGGATGGTCCGTCCCTCCTTGGCCCTGAGGACGTCCTCCCAGAGGCCTATCTTCTCGAAGACCTCCCGGACCTCCCTGGCAGACTTTACCTCCTCGAAGTCGTCGGAGATCACGACAGGAAATTCCTCCAGGGCGACCCTGTGACCCCTAGCCCGGACCAGGCCACCATCCCCGGTGGCGGCGATGGCGGATCGCAGGGCCTTGATCCTTTCCTTCTTGTTGATCTTCTTCAAGAGGACCTTCTCTACCTTGGGGGGATGGGCCCTCCTGCCCTTGACGGCCTGGGGGACTATGGCACCGGCACCCCCCCGGGGGTACCTGGAGCCCTTGACCCTGGGGACCCGGGAGACCCCGTGGCCGGGACCATAGGAGAAGGCCGAGGACCTCTTGCCCGCATACCAGTCAGGGGCATGGGGCTGGTACCTGGCGGACTGGGAGGCCAGGACGGCCCTCTTTATCAGATCTGGTCGAACCTCCTCCTGGAAGAGGGAGGGGAGTTCCACCGTTTTCTTGGTTTTACCTTTCAATGAGTACAATGCGACCATGTCATACACCCTGCTTCGATGCCGTGCTGATGTAGGAGATCTGGGGCACGCCCTCGGGCATCCTCCTGGGCGGGCGCACGGCGGGCCTGAGCCTTACTAACCTCTTCTTGGGCCCGGGGATGGAACCGGCAATAAGGACGTAGTCCCCCCTGACAATCCCGTAGTTGATGAAGCCCCCTGCCGGGGTGACCTCCTTCCCGTCGGAGCCGATCTTGAGGATGCGCTTGTTGAGCTCGGTTCTCTGGTGATAGCCCATCTGGCCGCCCTGGGGGACCCGCCACATCATGGCGGCCGGGTGCCAGGGGCCCAGGGTGCCGGCGGTCCGGTGGCCCTTCCTGGTCTTGGGTGGCAGGATCTTGACCCCCCACCTCTTGACCGGGCCCTGGAAGCCCTTGCCCTTGGTTACACCGATGATATCAACATACTCCCCCCCGGAAAAGACATCAGAGACCTTTACCTCCTTCCCCAGTATCCCCCCCGCCAGTTCCAGGCCCTCCTGGATGCTTCCCCCCAGGGCGAACTCCATGAGCTCCGGCTTCTTTTTGGGTACCGAGGCCAGCCGGGGGAGGGTGTGGAGGATCAGGCGGAGCTGGTGGGCCTGGTCGGTGACCTCCTCAAGGCCGGCCATGCCCTTTCCCCCCTTCATGGTGGGGAGGAGGCGCTTCAGGTCCGGGTGGAGTTCCTCTGCCCAGACCTCCTTCAGGACCTTCAGGCTGCCGGATTCCTTTCTGTAGGCCCGGAGACCGCAGGCCACCATGGGTGGGGTCTCCACCACCGTGACGGCCACCGCCACCTCTTCCCCGTAGGTGGGGCTGTTGGGGAAGTCGTCAGTCATTACTACGTGGGTGCTTCCCACCTTGTAGCCGCAGAAACCCTGGATCCGGGTCCTATCCTCAGTTATCCAGGACCTTATACGTCCCGTGGGCCTCTTTGCCCGCTTTCTAGGGGAATACCCCAGGGATCCCCTTCTTGGATGATGGGCACGCTTTCCCATGGTGCTACCTCACAAGTGTCATTACAAATTAATTCATTGTTATGAGTTGGTCAAGCTGGGACATACTCCCAGGGTCGCTCCAGATAAAGGACGGAGCGGAAATCGCCGGTTACAACTCTTGATTTGCAAGGTTACTCATCCTTTATATAGGTTTCGCTGAGGATCTCCTCACGTTCCCCCCTGCTGTCCTTTCATTGTTTATATTCTAATATATATATGCATAGTTGTGGAAAACATAGGGTTTTCATAGTCACGGGCCGAGTTTATGGTGGGTAGATTCTAACAAGGGCGGAAGGTACGGATTCCACCCCAGCCTGAATTGTGCCAAGGATTCATGCCCAAAGACCGTCATAAAGGACTAGTTTTTTATACCAAGAACCCTCAAAGTCTAGACCATGTCCTTCATCATGAATATCATAGACATACTCTTTATCATAGGCATCCTCTATGGGACCCTTCAGATCCTGCCATCCAGGGTAAGGGAGAGGGCCGGCAGGGCCCTGGTGACAAAACCGTCGGCGGCTCCGGTGGAAAGCGAGACGGAAGGGGCAGCCATGGCAGGGGCAGGCCAGGAGGGAGAGGCGATGGGCCCGGCCGCGGAGGTGGAGGAGACCCGGGAGGAGGACCCCTTCCTGGAGTACGTGAGGGAGCACCTCAACGAGAACCTCCAGGTGGTGGAGCGCATCGCCCCGGGGGAGCCCGACCTCCTGGTGGAGAGCCTGAACTTTAAGGAGAAGTTCTATATCGAGGCATGGTTTATCGAGTCCCTGACCAGAAAACTGGGCAGGCTGGGCCTGGAGATCAAGAATCTAGAGGGCTACAGGAAGCTCAGGAGGGACTCGGGCAGAGAGATATTCTTCCTGGTGGGACTGGGGGGCTATGAGTCCAGCCCGAAGACCATCTATATCATCCCCCTGGAATATGCAGAGGATTTCATCCCGGTGGAACGCCTCAGGAAGTTCGAGCGTCCCGAGCCCGACCTGCCCATCATGTACTACTACAGGAAGCTCAGGTAGGCCCTTCAGTCCCTGGTGAAGAGGACCCGGCCTATCCTTCCCTTCTTTATCTTGTCGATTACCCTGGCGCCCTGCTTTGTTATGATCTCGGCCACCCTGTTGAGGGCCTCGGTGTCCACAACAATCTCGGCCGTCTGGCCGGGACCGATCTCCCTGGCCATCTTCTTTGCCACCAGGGAGGGCTTGGGACATGCCATGTTCGAGCAATCCACACTTTCTTGAACAGTATTTACAGCCATCTTACGTAGACCTCCTAGACTTTACATTAATTCATGAAAGTTCAACAACTATAAACATAGTTATAGACCCAGGAGGCGCCGCTCTCCCATCGATACTCTCAAAGCCGTCGAGGCAGGTCTCGACCGTCATTGGAATGCAGCCCTAGAGGAGGTAATGTGAACTCGTTCGTCATAGCGAACGAAAAAGTATATATGTCCGTTCGATACATCAAACAAATATGGTAAAGGATGACGCCATTCAGTTTCTCCAGAGGTCCCAGGCCCTCTCTTACGACAGACTCTTAAATTACGTGCAGGATGGGCAGGGGACGGAATACCCTCAGAGGTGGATTTTCGTCAAACTAAAGAAATACCTGGACAGATTTATCGCCGGAGAAACAGAGAACAGATGGATTACCATCCCGGGATTCAGGGGGGTGGGGAAGACAACCATCCTGGCCCAGATGTACTTTCACCTTCTGAGGTCTGAGAAGGTCCCGAGGGAAAATGTCTTCTATTTTTCCATGGATGCCGGCACCATTTTCTTTGAGGTAAATCTAAAGGACATAATCCCTGCCCTTGAGGTTCTCTTTGGCACGGATATGGAATCCCTGGGGGAAAAGGTCTTCCTCTTCATTGATGAAATCCACTACGACCCCACATGGGCGGCTGCCCTTAAGAGCATCTATGACCGCACCAGAAACATTTTTGTCATAGCTACAGGCTCCTCGGCTTTGGCCCTCCAGACTTCAACGGATGCGGCAAGAAGGACCCAGATTGAAAAGATGATGCCCCTCAACTTCCCGGAGTATATTATGCTCAAGGAGCGGGTCTATCCCGCAAAGGGGCTGAAGGAGGGACTCGGAGCCGCTCTGTTCAGTTCGGACTCCTCTGATGCAGCCTATTCTATGCTGGAAAAATGGCATCCCGCCTACTTGAAGTACTGGACGAAGGTCAGGCCAATGGAAGAGCAGCGCTACCTCAGGATGGGCAGTATGCCCTTTGCCCTAAAGCTCGATGAAAAGGAGGCCTTCGAGAGGTCCCTGCAAATCCTGGAAAAGGTGATCTACGGTGATATCCCAAATATCTATCCGTTCAAAAAAGAGACCCTCGACAAGGTCTGGCGGATGCTGATTCTGCTGTCCACTGCCGAGAAGACCAACTACGAGACCCTCGCCCAGAACCTCTCGATATCAAAAGACACGGTCTCCAACCTGATAAACTCTCTGATCAAGGCAGAAATCCTCTTCCCGGTAAAACCCTTCGGTTCCACGGAGAAGATCGTGAGGAAAAGCTGGAAATTCGGGTTCGTCTCTCCTGCGGTAAAATCGTCCCTTATGTGGAGTGTGGGCAAGCTGACCCAGGACTCCAAGACCTATGGTTCTCTTCTGGAGAATCTGGTGGCCTTCTATCTTTACAGGATGAAGATCACCCGGCGGTCCTTTGACATCTTCTATGACCCTGAAAAGGGAGGGGTCGATTTCATATTGAAGGACCTCGACACCGGTTGCGGCATACCGATAGAGGTCGGTTACGGTAAGAAGGACCCCGCCCAGGTTAAAAGGGCTGTTGAGCGGTATGACGCCAGATACGGTCTCCTGGTAAGCGGCCGGGGACTGGACAGGATCGGGGATGTGATAACAGTCCCAAAGAGGATGTTCTATCTGTTATGAAGATATCACAGGGCATTTAAAACCTTCGCCAATCCCGCCCCGCAGGCATTATCAACGTACATATTCAAAAAAAGAACATACGTTCGTAAAACAGAACAACCAGTTAATCCCTCAGTCCTCCCCCTTAACCTCCCTCTCCAGCTCCTGGAAGAAGGCCTCCATGAAGGCGTGTCTCTTATCGGCGATCCTCTTCCCGGTCTGGGTCAGCATCCTGTCCTTCAGTTTTGATAGCTTCAGCCGGTACTCGGTGACCGGGGAGTAGTCCGAGACGTCCATGCCGGGGTAGAAGCGCTCCTCCTTGGGGGTATCCGACCAGAGGCGCTGGCCGTGGGCCCCGCCGAAGAGGTAGGCCCGGGCGATGCCCAGGGCCCCCATGGCGTCCAGCTTGTCGGCATCGGAGAGGACCTTTGCTTCAAGGGACCCCGGCCTGAGGCTGTTCCTGAACCTGTGGCTCAGGATGGCGGCGACAACTTCTTCGACGAATCCGGCATCGAAACCCCTCTCCAGGAGGAGCCGGCGTGCCTCCTCCGCCGAGGCCACGGCATGGTCCTCAATCTCCCCCCGGTCCTCGGCAGCCCTCTCGATATCGTGGAGCAGGGCGGCGAACCTTGCGACCTCCGGGTCTGCGCCTTCTTCCCTGGCGATCCTCCCGGCCAAGCGGAGGACCCGCTCCACGTGGTCAAAGGAGTGGGCCCCGCCGGCCTCCATCCTCTCTTTTGTGTAGATGTAAAGTTCTTCAAAGGCGGCATCAGCGTCCATAGGGTGAAATCCACCAACACTTTTAAAAGGTTTCTCCGTATGGGGGACCTCGGCATTGGGACAAAAATCACTCCGGCCTCACCTCACGGTGAAGATGTTATGCAGGAGTGGCGATGGAATAGCATTTCAGGAACTCCCGTGTCTTGATTTGGATAAAGTATATTAACATTCCGAACCAAAGTATAGCGAGAGGGGACATAATGCAGGTCAACGACCTTCAATGGAAAATCGGCGGGGAGGCCGGCTATGGCATCATGGTGACAGGGCAGATATTCTCCCGGGCCTGCGCCAGAGGGGGCCTGAACGTCTGCGGCCTCACCGAGTACCCCTCCAGGGTCAGGGGCGGAAGGAACACCTACACCGCCCGGGTCTCGCATGGGGAGATATACTCCCACCTGAGACCCGTGGACATCCTTGTGGCCCTGGACTTGGAGGCCGTGGCAGACCATACAGGGGAGGTGGTCCCGGGAGGCGCCATCATCTACGACTCCGGGGAGATAGACCTGGACCGGGAGGACATGAGGGGGGACCTCTCGGTGCTGCCGGTGCCCATGGCCGACATCTGCAAGGAGGAGGGGGCGCCGCGCCTCATGAGGAACAACGTGGCCATAGGGACCTCCTTCGGCCTTTTGCAGTACGAGTTCGGAATCCTGGAGGGGGTCATCCGGGATGTCTTTGACAGAAAAGGCGGCGAGGTGGTGGACCAGAACCTCCGGGTGGCCAAGGCGGGCTATGACCTCGCAAGAAAGGAGTACCCGGACTTCGGCTACCAGCTGGAGCCGAAAGATTCAAAACCCAGGATGCTTCTCACCGGCAACGAGGCCTGCGCCCTGGGGGCCATCCGGGCCGGGCTCCAGTTCCATGCCCAGTACCCCATGACCCCCTCCTCGGCCGTCCTTCATTATCTGGTGGGGAAGGAGCGGGATTACGGCTTCGTGGTCAAACAGCCTGAGGACGAGATAGCGGCCATCAACATGGCGGCCGGGGCGGCCTATGCCGGTGCCAGGGCCATGGTGGCCACCTCAGGCGGGGGCTTCTCCCTCATGGTGGAGGCCCTGGGCATGGCAGGGATGATAGAGGTCCCGGTGGTGATTATCATGGGGCAGCGGACAGGGCCCTCCACGGGCCTGCCCACCTGGACCGAGCAGGGGGATCTGAGGTTCGTGCTCCATGCCTCCCAGGGGGACTTCCCGAGAATGGTCCTGGCCCCGGGGGACGTGGAGGAGTGCTTCTACCTCACCGCCGAGGCCTTCAACCTGGCCGAGCGCTACCAGACGCCGGTGATAGTGCTGACGGACAGGTACCTGGCCGAGGACCCCTGGACCGTGCCGGTCTTCGACCAGTCAAAGGTCAAAATCGACAGGGGCAGGATGGTTAATGAGAAGGACCTGGCTGAAATGGACCACTTCTGGCGCTACGATTACAGCGTTGCGGACGGCATCTCCCCCCGGTCCGTCCCGGGTCAGAAGGGCGGGATATACACTGCCACCTCCGACGAGCACGACGAGTACGGGATGCTCTGCGAGGCGGCAGAGAACCGCCGCAGGATGAACGAGAAGCGGTGGAGGAAGCTGCAGGAGGCTGAGAAACATGTGCCGGAGCCCAGCCTCTACGGCCCTGGGGACGCCGGGATTACCCTGGTGGCCTGGGGCTCCAACAAGGGCATCTGCAGGGAGGCCCTGAGGCTCCTGGAAAGGGACGGGATAGAGGCCAACCTCCTCCACCTGAACTACATCAACCCCTTCCCCTCCAGGGCCGTGACCGAGGTCCTCCAGGAGGCGGAACACACCTTTATGGTGGAGAACAACATCTCGGCCCAGATGCACGGCTACATTCGAGAGAAGACCGGCATAGACATCCAGCACAAGATTCTCAAATACGACGGCCGGCCCTTCTTCCCGGAGGAGATTGTAAAGGCCGTCAGGGAGGCGATTTGAAATGGTCACGAAGGAGGATTTCGAGACAGGGGTCAAACCCTACTGGTGCCCGGGCTGCGGCGATTTTGGGATACTCCAGGCACTGAAAAGGGCCCTGCCGGAACTCGGGGTCGAGCCCCACAACGTGGTCATGGTCTCAGGGATAGGCAACGGCTCCCACTTTCCCCACTGGCTGCGCCTCTACGGGGCTCACACCATCCACGGGCGCCTCCTGCCTTTCGCCCAGGGGGTGAAGCTGGTAAACCACGAGCTGACGGTCATCGGCATCGGGGGCGACGGTGACGGCTACGGCATCGGTATGGGCCACCTCGTCCATGCCATGCGGCGCAACATGGACATAAACTACATCGTGGCCAACAACGCCATCTACGGCCTCACCACCGGCCAGGCCTCCCCCACCAGCGAGAAAGGGATGAAGACCAAGTCCACCCCCAGCGGTACCATAGAGGAGCCGGTGAACCCTATCACCCTGGCCCTCACAGGGGGCGCCACCTACATCGCCCGCGGCTTTGCCGGGGACGCCGGCCACCTGGCAAAACTGATTGTCGAAGGGGTCAGGCACAGGGGGTTCGCCCTCATCGACGTCCTCCAGCCCTGCCCCATCTGGAACAGTGTCAACACCCATCAGTGGTACAGGGAGCGGGTGTACAGGCTTGAGGAGGAGGGCCATGACCCGGCGGACTTTGACCTGGCCTATAAAAGGGCCTTGGAATGGGGGGACAGAATCCCCATCGGCCTCTTCTACCGGGTGGACAGACCCACCTACGAGGACCAGGTGCCCCAGCTCAAAAAAGGCCCCATTGTAAAGCAGGATATCAAGCGGGACATCAGCGGGCTTATGGAGGAGTTCATCTAAGAGGGGGCTGGTGGGTTGATTATTTCCATGGATTATGATAACGATAAGGACGAGTTCGCTGACCATGAGACCTGGAACGAGGCTTAGACAGAGGGACCTGGTTCTTGTACCCATCCCCTTCACCGACCTCCGATGATATCCTGGCAGCGGGAATCGTCATCAAAAGGTTCGGCAGGGTCAGAAGAGGTTTTTCAAAAACTGCCTGAAGGTATCCACTATGCCTTTAGTCCTCTCCCTTGCCCTGTCGTCATGGCCCGCATATAGGACTCCGCCCTGGCTCACCACGTCGATGACCTGCTCGCTTCGCCTCTTGACATCCATGATGGCCTTCCTGAGGACAGGCTGGTCGGAGGGGGCGCAGGCTTCGTCCTTCAGCCTTCTTTCATCTGCTCATCGGTGGGGCCCTCGGTATCGAAAATCTCCCTCGCCTTCTCCATCCCTCTTGTCGGGGTCCACGGCATCCAGGAGACCGTTGATGACATCCTTCAGTGAGAACCCATGGCCTCACCAAATCCTCCAGTCCATGTTTTTGAGCCCAGGGAGTATAAAAGCCGTCGATAAGGGCAAAGTTTAAGGGCGGGTTTTTCTGATTGTTACCGAAACATAGGAGACAGGGTATTCATATGAAAGTCAGCATAATCGGAGCAGGAAGGGTCGGGGCCACCTCTGCCTTCGCCCTGGTTGAGCGCGGGCTGGTGGACCACCTGGCCCTGGTGGACATAGCAGGAGATTTGGCCAGGGGGGAGGCCATGGACATCTTCCACGGTACCTCGGCCCTGGGGAAAGCCGTGGAGGTCGAGGGCTCCCAGGACTACGCCATAACCGAGGGCTCCGACCTGGTGATAATCACCGCCGGTGTGGCCCGCAGGCCCGACCAGACCCGCCTGGACCTGGCCGAGACCAACGCCGGTATCATGAAGGACATCATCGCCAGCCTGAAAGAATACAACGACGAACCCCTCCTCTTCGTGGTGGCCAACCCCGTGGACATCCTCACCAACGTGGCCCTGCGCACCTCGGGCTTTGCCCCGGAGCGGGTCTTCGGCCTGGGGACCCTCCTGGATACCATCAGGCTCAGGAGCCATTTAATGGCCAGATACGGGGACAGGGCCAAGGGCATCCAGGCCATGATCATGGGGGAGCACGGGGACACCATGCTGCCGGTATTCAGGGGATACGAAACCGCGGGCATACCCCTCCAGGACCTGGAGGCCGTCTTTCAGGAGGTCAGGGACAGCGCCATCAGGGTGATCAAACTCAAAGGTGCCACCTTCTATGCCCCAGCCGTGGCCATAGCAGAGGCGTCCCGGAGCCTCATCCAGGACAGGGGGGAGACCATGCCCCTCACCACCTACCTGGAGGAACAGGACTTCTGCATCGGCCACCCGGCTGCCGTGGGCAGGGAAGGGGTCAAGCGGGTGGACTTGGAGCTCACGGAGAAGGAGAGGAAGGACTTTGAGACCTCCCTCGCCACCCTGAAGGGGGTCCTGGAAAGGGTGGTATAGACCCTTTCCCGTAACCCCGGAAGGCCATTTTTGTTAACCGAATCTTGATGTGCCATCCTGTATAAATAATTAGTTGGAGAGGTCGGTGGACAAGGGTTAACCTCCTTTCTCTTATTAAACACCCTTCTCCACCCTTTTCTCAATCTCCCTTCGAGAGATATTCGTTGATCCCCAGGGCGGCCCTCTTCCCGGCGGCGATGGCATGGGCCACGGTGGCAGGTCCTGTGGCGCAGTCCCCCCCGGCGAAGACCCCTTCCTTTGCGGTTCGCCCGGTCTCCCTGTCCACCCCTATGGTCTTCCTCCCGGTGATCTCTATCTCCTTCCCGGCAAGCCAGGATACCTCGGGGTACTGGCTTATGGCGGGGATCACGTTGTCCACCGGGATGGTGAACTCCGACCCCTCCAGGGGCACCGGTCTGCACCTGCCAGACTCATCACATTCGCCCAGTTCCATCCTGATGCACTCCAGGGCCTTCACGTGGCCATCCTGGCCCAGGATCCTCACCGGTGCCGTCAGGAAGTGGAATTCTATCCCCTCCTCCTCTGCTGCTTCCACCTCCTCCCTGTAGGCAGGCATCTCCTTCTCCGAGCGCCGGTAGATGACCATGACCTCCCGGGCCCCCAGCCTCTTGGCCGTCCGGGCGGCGTCCACGGCCACGTTGCCCCCCCCGATGACCGCTACCCGTCTCCCCAGGACCGGCCTCTTCCCGAGATTGACCCCCTCCAGGAAGGGTGTTCCGTAGTCCACGCCGAAAAGCCCGGCGCCCTCGATGTTGAGCCTTACCGGCAGGTGGGCCCCCACCCCTATGAAGATGGCATCATGATCAAGGTCATCAAGGGAGGTCACCTTGACACCGGTCCGGATATCCACTCCAAGACCTCTGATAAAGTCCACCTCGGCCTCCACCACCGAACGGGGCAACCTATACTCCGGTATGCCCACGGCCAGCATCCCCCCAGCCACCGGGAAGGACTCGTAGACCACGACCTTATGCCCCATAAGGGCCAGGTGGTAGGCCGCACTGAGGCCCGCGGGCCCGGACCCTACGATACCGACCTCCTTTCCAGTATCCTCACCGGGGAGGATGCCCAGGCTGCGGGCGTCAACGGCATCGGCGGCAAAGCGCTTCAACCTGGCGATGCTGGTGGGCTCCTCCTTCTTCCCCAGGACGCAACGACCCTGGCAGGGATGGGGGCAGACCCTCCCGCAGCTTCCTGGGAAGGGGTTGTCCCTCATGATGATCCTCAGGGCCTCCCGGTAATCCTCCCGGGCGATGGCACCAACATAGCCCGGGACGTCCTGGTGGATGGGACAGGTGGGGACACAGCCGGGTTTTTTGCAGGCCAGACACCTCCTGGCCTCTGCCACGGCCTCCTCTTCTGTAAAGGCCACATCTGCTTCGCCTGGTGCATTCCTCCGGGGAGCCATGGAGAAACCTCTTACCTACTTGCCCTTCCTTTGCCCTATAACTTTAACCCTTATTTTTATAAAAAGAGGGTCATCTTGGACCCGTGGCCCGGAGGTCCTCCTGGAAGGGGGGAGATATCCCAAGTTATTTATTTCATTTTTAATAAATCTGGTCATGATGAACCTCTATGCGGCTGTGGCCCTGGTATCTCTCCTGACCAACGGCGCTCTCGGCATCCTGGTCCTCAAAAAGGACCCCAGGACCAGGGCCAACCAGATCTTCCTCCTGTCCCTTTTTTTCCTGGGGATATGGCTTTTCTCCGCCTTTCTGCTTACCCACCTCCAGGTCTACCCTCATATCCTCGCCAGGATGGTCCTCCTGGGCGTTGTTCCCCAGACCCCCTTGTTCCTGCATTTTTCCTACCATTTCCCTGGAAAAAAAGACCTGGATTCCCGGGGCCTTGCCGCCATATATGCCCCCATGCTGGTCTCCATAGCCCTCCTTCCCACTGACCTACTGGTCTCGGGGGTCGAGGGATTCAGATGGGGCCTCCGGCCATCCATGGGTCCCCTGGCCCCCTTCCTAATACCCTATTTTGCCATCTATATCTTCTCTGCCTACTACAATCTCCTCTCCTGGTATGGTAAGGGGGAATCAAAAAGGAGGAGGGTCCAGATCGCCTCCATCCTCACAGGAACAGGGATATTTTATGTGGCAGGGAATGCCGTGTATATCGGCAGCCTCCTGATGGGTATGGACCTGTTCCCCCTGGCCGAGGCGGCATCGGTGATTATGGCAGGACTCATCACCTGCTCGATCCTCAACCAGGAAGTATTGAAGATAGAACCCCATGTGGAGACCCTGGTCCAGGTCAAAAAGCATACCTTGAAGAAGGGGATGATATACTTTACCGCCACCCAAGGCCTTTCCATGTTTTCAGACGTGGTGACGGCCCCCTGCCCCGACTGCCAAGTGGAGGCCTTCCCCTGCGAGAGCCAGGATTGCAGGAAATGCGCCATAGAATGCCCCTGTAGCATCTGTGACCAAAGCCGCATCCGGGGCCTCTTCATAACCCCCCGGGACCCCGGCTCTGTGAGGATGGATATGGGATTGGAGGCCACCCCGGGGCTGAGGATAACCCCTGGATCCAATATGGAGGACATGATCAGGTCGGTGGGGGAGTTCTGCCATGACAACCGTCCGGCTGCGGTGCTCTTTGAGCTCGATACAGGGAAACACCAGGACAAAATCCGGTATGTCCATACCTTGATAGAGGCCATGAAGGAGGACAGCATCCTCATCGTCTCCATGGACTCCAGGGAGGTGCTGAAGGAAGTCAAGGACAGGTTCAACCGCAAACTCCAGGAGAAGATAATCTCCACCCTCTCAGACCCTGTCCAGAGGGGCATCCTGGAGTACGTCAACAAAAGGGAACGGGCCAGCTTCACCAGCATCCTGGAGGAGATGGGCATGACATCACCCTCCAAACTGAGCTATCACCTGGGGAAGCTGAAGTCCGCCCGGATGCTCCTCCAGGACCAAAAGAAGCTGTATCACCTCACAGGTCTGGGCCGGATGACCATGGATATCCTGGCAGGGATGGAGAGGAGGTACATCGAGGAGATAACCCTCTAGCCCATATAATCCAGCCTTTCCAGCTCTGCTCCTTTGCGCCTCTGGAGGAACTTGTTATAGGAGTCCTGGACCCCCTTCTCGAGGCTGGGACTGGTCTTCTTCAGGGCCTCCCGGAAGTGCTTGGCCTCCACCTTCTTTTCATCGATACTCTCACCCTTCTCGAAGGCCTCCCTCAAGGCCTCCATGGCCGCCTCCCTGCAGAACCCTTCCACGTCCGCCCCTGTAAACCCGTCGGTCTCGGAGACCAACTCATCAAGGTTGACATCATCTGCCAGGGGCATGTCCTTTGTATGGACCCGGAATATCTCAAGCCTGGTCTTTGAATCCGGGATGGGAACCATCAACAACTTGTCGAACCTGCCCGGGCGCAGGAGGGCCGAATCCAGGAGGTCCGGGCGGTTGGTGGCGGCTATGATGATGACGTTGTGGAGCTCCTCCAGGCCGTCCATCTCGGTGAGGAGCTGGTCCAGGACCCTCTCCCCAACCCGGGTGCCGGCCTCCGTGCCCCTGAGGGAGGCCACGGAATCTATCTCGTCGAAGAAGATGATGGTGGGAGCGGCCTGCTTGGCCTTCTTGAAGGTCTCCCTGATGGCCTTCTCGGACTCGCCAACCCACTTGGACAGTATCTCGGGGCCCTTTATAGCGATGAAGTTGGCATCGGACTCGTTGGCCACGGCCTTGGCGATGAGGGTCTTACCACATCCGGGTGGGCCATAGATGAGGACCCCCTTGGGAGGTTTGATGCCCATCTTGGTGAAGGCCTCAGGGTGCTTCAGGGGCCACTCCACCATCTCCCTAAGCTCCCTTTTTACCTCCTCCAGGCCCCCCACGTCCTCCCAGGAGACGTCCGGGACCTCCACGAAGACCTCCCTCAGGGCCGAGGGCTCCACGGACCTGTGGGCCTCCTTG
>CAZHQS010000030.1:3882-16432 GCA_964534545.1 Candidatus Hydrothermarchaeota archaeon | reverse complement strand
GTTTTATGCCACCTGCCGGCCGGTGAGGAGCCGTGGCTGGTGGTCTCCGAAATAACAAAGAGTGGGGGGGTCTCCAAACCCATACCCAAAGAGGCCTCAGCCGAGGTAGCAAAATTAGGGCTTTGATGCCCTTACTTCACTGCCGAGTAGACCACATAAAGCCCGAAGAGGGTTATGCCAATAAAGACCACGGTGAGGAAGTAGTAGAGGGCGCTAAAGCCATGGCCGGCTTGCATCATGCCCGCGCCCAGCATCTGGTAACCCACAAAGGTACTTGCGCTGGCACCCAGTAATCCGATGACGGTAAAGACTACCCCGGCTACCATCCGGCCCCCGGGCTCGGTGTCCTTTACCGCATTGTGCACAATCAAGGCCCCTGCGCCCATGACCAGGACGAAGACCCCGGTTATGACATAGTAGAGCAGGACAAAGCCGGTGGCATACATCATGCCAGAGCCCAGCATCATATAGCCTACAAAGGTGCTGCCGGAGATACCCAGGATTCCCATGATAAACAGTACGGCCCCTCCGGCCCAGCGGTGGTCCCTGGTCCCCTCTTGCACAACATCCTCCCCCCGTTCTCCAATATCGTCTCCCAAGCTACTACACTCCTTATATTATAGATAGAAACAGCATATAAATAGTTGTGCTTTCTTCGGGGTTTTCATTACCTTTTGTTACTAAAATATTTTATCTCGTTAGGGCATCTTATAAATCCTGACTCTGTTTACTTATAAAATAGAGGGTGCAGGTAATGGAAGGTAAGGCCCCGGAGATTGAGGAAGAGGTTCAGAAGAAACTAGATGAGAAGACCAAGGAGGCAGAGGAGTACCTCACCAGGCTCAAGTACCTCCAGGCCGACTTCGAGAACTACAAGAAACAGATGGAGAGGGAGAGGGAAGAGTTCGTAAGATTCGCCACCGAAGCCCTGGTAAAGGAGCTCATCGATGTCCTGGAGAACCTGGAGAGGGCCGTGGCAAGCGCCAAAAAGACCAGGAAGAAGGACATGGTAAGGGGCATCGAACTTATATATGCCCAGCTAAAAGAGATACTGGAAAAGGAGGGTCTGGAGCCCATACCCGCCGTGGGGGAGAAGGCCGACCCCTTCAAACACGAAGTCCTCCTGTGCGAAACAAAGGATGACTGCGAGGAGGATGAGATCATTGAAGAACTCCAAAGGGGCTACACCCTCAGGGGCAAGGTCATCAGGCACTCAAAGGTCAAAGTTGCAAAAAGAGGTGATTGATATGGCTGACAAAAGGGAGAGAATCATCGGTATCGATTTAGGCACCAGCAATTCCGCTGCGGCCATAATGCAGGCAGGAAAACCCACCATCATACCCTCGGCCGAGGGCGCCAGTCTCTACGGCAAGGCCTTCCCCTCGGTGGTGGCCTTCACAAAGGACGGACAGAGGCTTGTGGGAGAACCGGCCCGGAGGCAGGCCGTCTCAAATCCCGAGGGCACCATCATAGCGGCCAAGAGGAAGATGGGGACCCGCCACAAGTTCAAGGTCTTCGGCAAGGAGTACACCCCCCAGGAGATATCGGCCTACATCCTCCAGAAGATAAAGGAGGATGCCGAGGCCTTTGTCGGGGAGCCCATAAAGAAGGCCGTGATCACGGTCCCGGCCTACTTCAACGACAACCAGCGCCAGGCCACCAAAGACGCCGGGGAGATCGCCGGTCTTGAGGTGGTAAGGATCATCAACGAGCCCACGGCGGCGTCCCTGGCCTACGGTCTCGATAAAGAGGGGGAGCAGAATATCCTGGTCTTCGACTTCGGGGGCGGTACCCTGGACGTGACCATCATGGAGATGGGGGACGGGGTCTTCGAGGTCAAATCCACCTCAGGGGACACCCAGTTGGGGGGTACCGACATGGACAACGCAGTGGTGGACTGGATTGTAGAGGAGTTCAAGAAGGACCAGGGGGTGGACCTGACCCAGGACCCCATGGCCATGCAGAGGGTCAGGGAGGCAGCCGAGAAGGCCAAGATCGAACTGTCAGGTACCCTGACCACTTCCATCAACCTGCCCTACATCACCGCCGACGCCTCAGGGCCCAAGCACCTGGAGATGGAGCTCAACAGGGCCAAGCTGGAGGAGCTGGTGGCCCCCATCATCGAGAGGTGCCGGGGTTCCATAGAGCAGGCCCTGGCCGATGCCGAGATGCAACCCGGGGACGTCGACAGGATAATACTCGTGGGAGGTCCCACCAGGATGCCCGCAGTCCGGGAGTTCGTCAAGAAGGTCATCGGGAAGGAGCCTGAAAGAGGTATCGACCCCATGGAGTGCGTGGCCATGGGGGCTGCCATTCAGGCCGGGGTCCTGGCCGGGGAGGTCAAGGACCTGCTCCTGCTGGACGTGACCCCCCTCTCCCTGGGCATCGAGACCCTGGGCGGGGTCACCACCAAGCTCATCGAGCGCAACACCACCATCCCCACCAGAAAGAGCCAGATCTTCACCACTGCGGCCGATAACCAGACCCAGGTGGAGATCCACGTCCTCCAGGGAGAGAGGGAGATGGCAGCAGGGAACGTCACCCTGGGCAGGTTCAACCTTGTAGGAATCCCCCCCGCGCCAAGGGGTGTGCCCCAGATCGAGGTGACCTTCGACATCGACGCCAACGGCATCCTGAACGTGACCGCCAAGGATATGGCCACCGGGAAGGAGCAGAAGATCACTATCACCGCCCCTGACAAGCTCTCCAAGGAGGAGATCGAGGCCAAGATCAAAGAGGCCGAGAAGTACGCCGAGGAGGACCGGAAGATGCGGGAGAAGGTGGAGATCCAGAACCAGGCCGACTCTCTCATCTATGCCGCAGAGAACGCCCTAAAGGAGCTGGGGGACAAGGTGACCCAGGAGCAGAAGGACAGGATCGAAAAGGGCAAGGAAAAGCTCCAGGAGGCCGTGAAGACCGGTGATGTCGAAAGGATGAAGGCCGAGATCGAGGAGTTCCAGAAATCGGTCCATGAGGTATCTGCCCTCCTCTACCAGCAGGCCCAGGAGAAGGCCCAGGCCGGGGCAGGCCCGGGTGCCGCAGCAGGGGCAGGAACGGCCGGTGAAACCGAGGAGAAGGGCGAGAAGGTGGTGGACGCCGACTACGAGGTAGTGGACGAGGACAAGAAGGATTAAACCATTATGCCAGAGAAACGGGATTACTATGAGGTCCTGGGGGTCTCCAGGGATGCCACCAAGGAGGAGATAAAGAAGGCCTACCGGAAGCTGGCCTTAAAATACCACCCGGACAGGAACAAGACCCCGGAGGCCGAGGAGAAGTTCAAGGAAATCTCGGAGGCCTACGGCGTTCTATCGGACGACACCAAGCGCCAGCAGTACGACCGTTTCGGCCACGCCGGCATCGACGGGAGATACTCGGCCGAGGACATCTTCGGCGGCATCGATTTCGGTGATATCTTCGGGGACATCTTCGGCGGTGGTGGCCTCGGCGGGTCCATCTTCGACATGTTCTTCAGAGGTGGTGGCGCCAGGAGGACCGGGCCCCGCCGGGGCTCGGACCTGAGGGTGGACCTGGATATCACCCTGGAGGAAGCGGCCAAGGGGGTGGAGACCAAGGTCAGCTATCCCCGGGCCGAGACCTGTGACAAGTGCGGCGGTTCCGGGGCTAGGGAGGGGACCTCCCCTAGGACCTGCCCCACCTGCCATGGAACTGGACAGCAGAGGTTTGCCAAACGGACCCCCTTCGGCCAGTTCACCAGTGTCACCACCTGCAACCAGTGCCGGGGCGAGGGCACCGTCATCGATACCCCCTGCGGGGAATGCCATGGCCGGGGACTGGTCCAGAGGACCAGGAAGGTCAAGGTTAATATCCCCCCCGGGGTGGATACCGGCTCCAGGCTCCGGGTCCCTGGTGAGGGCGAAGCAGGGGAGAAGGGCGGACCCCCGGGGGACCTCTACGTGGTCATCCACGTGAAACCCCACCCCGTCTTCACCCGGAGGGGGAACGATATCATCACCGAGATCCCCATAACCATAAGCCAGGCGGTCCTGGGGGCAGAGGTCACGGCCCCCACCCTCAACGGCAAGGCCAAGCTGAAGATACCCCCGGGCACCCAGTCGGGAACGGTCTTCAGACTCAAGGGCAAGGGGATACCGAGTCTCAGGGGTTTCGGCAGGGGGGACGAGCACGTCATGGTCAAGGTGGACATCCCCAGGAAGCTGACCAAGGAACAGAGGCGCATCTTCGAGGAGCTGGCGGAAAAGGAGGTCAGGCCCAGCAGCCCGAAGGGGGTCTTCGAGAGGGTCAAGGACGCCTTCGCCAACAGCGTTCATAGTTAAATTTAAATCAAAAAAGTCCGAGGTACTAGATGGAGGTGTTTAACATATGTCAACCCAGTTAGCTGGACAACCCGTTTATGTTTTACAGGAAGGTTCCCAGAGGTTCCGGGGCAGGGACGCCCGCAGGATGAACATCATGGCGGCCAGGGTCGTGGCCGAGGCCGTAAAAAGCACCATGGGGCCCAAGGGCATGGACAAGATGCTGGTGGACTCCAGCGGCAACGTTGTCATCACCAATGACGGCGCCGCCATCCTCAAGGAGGTGGAGATAAAGCACCCCACGGCCAAGATGATGGTGGAGGTGGCCAAGACCGTGGAGAAGGAGTCCGGGGATGGGACCACCAGTGCCGTGGTCCTGGCCGGGGAACTCCTCAAGAGGGCCGAGGAACTCCTGGACCAGAAGGTCCATGCCAACGTGGTTGCCAGGGGGTACAGGATGGCAGAGGCAGAGGCCACCAGGGTCATAGATGGGCTCTCCCGCCAGGTGGGTCCCAGGAACAAGAAGATACTGCTAAACGCTGCCCTGACGGCCCTGAACTCCAAGGCCCCAGGGGTCACCGCCAAGGAGCACATTGCCCGGCTCTGTATAGATGCGGTTTTGGAAGTGGCCGAGAAGACCGATTCAGGTTACAGGGTGGACAAGGGCAACATAAAGGTCCAGAAGATGCAGGGGGACTCCACCGGGAAATCCGAACTCATAAAGGGCATCGTCCTGGATAAGAAGAGGGTCCACTCAGGGATGCCCACCTCGGTCAAGGGGGCCAGGATAGCCCTCCTGAACACCGAGATGAAGATAAAAAAGACCGAGACCGATGCCAAGATAGACATCACCTCTCCCGAGCAGCTCCAGGGCTTCCTGGACAAGGAAGAGGAGGCCCTGAGGCAGATGGTGGCAGACCTGCAGGCGGCGGGGGTCAACTGCCTCTTCTGCCAGAAGGACATGGACGACATGGTCCAGTACATCCTGGCCAAGGAGGACATACTGGCCGTAAAGAGTGTCAGCGAGAAGGACATGAAGCTCATAGCCAAGGCCACGGGGGCAAAGATCCTGACCCGCACCGCGGACCTGACCAAAAAGGACCTGGGCTATGCCGGTCTGGTGGAGGAGAAGAAGGTGGGGGAGGAGGAGTTTGTCTTCATCAGGGAGTGCAGGTCCCCCAGGGCCGTGACCCTGTTCCTGCGGGGTGGCACTGAGCACGTGGTGGAGGAAGTGGAAAGGAGCGTGGATGATGCCCTCTCCGTGACCAGGGACATCCTGGAGGACGGGACCGTGATCTGCGGTGGCGGGGCGTCCGTCATGGAGGTCTCCAGGAAGGTCAGGGACTTCGCCAACTCTGTCTCCGGGAGGGAACAGCTGGCGGTCCTGGAGTTCGCCAACGCCATGGAGGTGCTGCCCAGGACCCTGGCGGAGAACTCCGGCCTTGACCCGGTGGATACCATCATGGCCCTGCGGGCGGCCCACGAAAGGGGAGAAAAAAGCGCCGGCATCGACCTGACCACGGGAAGGCCCGCAGATATGTTCAAGCTGGGGATAATCGAGCCTGCCAGGGTCAGGAAGCAGACCATCAGCTCGGCCACCGAGGTGGCCATCATGATCCTGCGCATCGACGACGTGATAGCGGCCAAGGGCGCCCTGGGGGAAGAGGAGGGTTAGCCCTCTCCCGGACCCCCTAGTCCTCTGTCTTGATGATGGCTCTCCTTTGCCTCTTGTTCATGTAGACGGCTGGGGAGCAATTTTTCAGTTCCCTGGCCTGGAGCCATTCTATGATGGCCTTTCGGGCCACAAAGGCCACGGATTCATAATCCCCTTCCTCCTTTATCTCCTCCAGCTGCTCATACACCTCTCCAGAGACCTTCAGGGTTATCCGCCTGGGCATCCCATGACCCCTCCATTTGATGGTTGTCTAGAACTTTGGACCCCGTCATTAATAAATTTTGGGCATGTCCCCCCATCATCCGTGGCTGATGCCTTGCACCATCACTCATACCTCAGGGCCTCCACCGGGTCAAGCTTTGCGGCCTTCCAGGCGGGATAAGCCCCGGAGGCGCTGCCGATGATGACCGAGAAGAGGAGGGCGCCGATGATGACCTCCCCTCCCACATAGGTCTCAAAGAGGGACCCGATATAGAGCTGGCCCACCTTCTCTATGACCTGGGATATCAAAAGGCCGAGGCAGATTCCCACAGCACCCCCCACAAGACCCACCACCGAGGACTCCGCCAGGAAGATGGCCAGCACCTGGTAGTTGGTGGCCCCGGTGGCCTTCATGATACCTATCTCCCGGGTGCGCTCCATCACACTCATGAGCATGGTGTTCATGATGATGACTCCGCCCACCAGAAGGGACACCGAGGCGATTCCCCCAAGGACAAAGGTCAGGATGTCCAGGACCTGATTTATCTGCTCTGCCTGGTCTTCTGTGGTTAGGACATCGAAGTCCTTGCCTCCCCGGAGTTTCTTGAGGCGGTCCTCGATCTTCTGGGCCACCTCCCCCACAATCTCCTTGTTGTCGGTCTGGACAAAGAAGAAGTTGATATCGTCCCCCACATCAAAGAGGGCCTGGGTAGCGGTTATGGACATGTAGATGGTGGAATCGTCCTGGCGGGAGCCTATCTCCTCCACAATCCCCACCACCCGGAACTTCTTGCCGTTGATCTCCAGGGTATCCCCCACCCGGACATCGTGGTCGAACATGCCGGTGGCGACGTAATGGCCGATGAAGACCACACCGGTCTCGGTCTCCTTGATGAAGCGCCCCTCCTTTATGGTGAGAAACTCGCTGTAGAGCTCGATGGCGTCCTCGGTCCCCCCGGTGACAAAGGCGTCGGCCTCTTCTGAACCCTTCTTCACCTTGGTGGCGGTGTAGTAGAGGGGGGCCATCTTCTTGACCCCCGGGATGGCCCTTATCTCCCGCTCCTCGGCGATCCCGAAGGGCACGTACTCCCTGGGGGGGCCGAACTGGCTGCCGAAGATGCCGGCAGGGATGACGTATATCTTGTCCCCCCCCACCTTGTCCAGCTGCTCGTTGACCGTCATGCGCAGCCCCTCCCCGATGGATATCATGGCCACGATGACGGCGATGCCTATGATGATGCCCGAGAGGGTGAGGAGAGTCCTGGCCTTCTGCTGGACAAGGGTCCGCAGGGGGTACTCGAAATACTCCATCATGCCCGAAGCGCCTCCACCGGGTCCAGTTTAACCGCCCTGTACGCCGGGTACAGGCCCGATAAAACCCCTACCACCACGGAAAAGGCCAGGGCGGTGGCCACCATTCCCGGGGTCACCGCCGTTGTCAGCATGCCCGGGCCCAGATATTTCTCGGCGGCTGCGTTGATAACCCTGGAGATGAGGTAGCCGAAAAATATACCTATGCTGCCCCCCACCAGGCCGAAGATGCCGGACTCCACCAGGAATATCCTCATCACCTGGGAGTTGGTGGCTCCGGTGGCCTTCATGATACCGATTTCCCGGGTGCGCTCCATGACGTTCATTATCATGGTGTTGGCGATGCCTATGCCCCCCACCACCAGAGAAACCGCTGCTATGCCCCCGAATACCACCTGGACCACCTTGAGGGACGAGGAGATGACCTCGATGAGCTGCTGGGAGGTGAGGATGGTAAACTCGGCATCCTCGTGGCGGTTCTTGAGCCTCTCCTCGATCCTCTGGCGCACGATGTTCACATCAGCCCCGTCCTTTACACGAACGATGATGGCGGTGACACTGTCCTCCCTGCCCAGGAGCTCCCTTATCCTGTCCAGGTTCACCATGACGGCCTTGTCATGGTCCGGGTCCCCGGTCTCCTGGAAGATGCCCACCACCCGGAACTTCTCCCCCTGAATCTTGATGCTGTTGCCCAACTCCACCCTGCTCTTGTAGTAGTCGTCGTGGATTGTAAAGCCTATGACCACCACGTTGCGGTCCCCGGACTCGAGCCACCTGCCCCTGTAGAGCCTGTACCCGCCCACGTCCGAGAAGGTCCGCTCGGATTTGCCGGGGTCGAGACCCCAGACGGTGATGACCTTCTCCTCGCCCTTGAACTCGCTTCCCGTGGAGACGCTGTACATGGGGGAGACAAAGGCCACCCCCACTATATCCTCCATGTCCTCCACATCGGCATCCACCAGCCCCTGACCCTTGGCACCATACTCCATGGTTGACGATATGATTATCTTGTTGGTCCCGAAGGCCTCGAACTGCTCCTCCACGGCCTTGGTCATCCCGGTGCCGATGGAGACCATGGAGATGACGGCGGTGATCCCTATTATCACCCCCAGAAGGGTCAGGACCGCCCTCATCCTCTGGTACGCCAGGTTCTTCAGTGAAAGCTCGATGTACTGGAGCATCTTTCAACTCACTATCTTGCCGTCGCGGATGTAGATGGTCCTCTCCGCCCTGCGGGCGAAGTCCTCCTCGTGGGTGACCATGATGATGGTCCTGCCCTCCTCGTTGAGCCTTTTCAGGATCTCCATGATGTCCTCCCCGGACTTTGAGTCCAGGTTCCCGGTGGGCTCATCAGCCATGATGATATCCGGGTCGTTCCCCAGGGCCCTGGCAATGCAGACCCGCTGCATCTGTCCCCCGGAGAGCTCTGTGGGGTGGTGCTTCATCCTGTCCCCAAGGCCCACGAGCCTCAAGAGGTCAGCGGCCTTTTTCACCCTCTGAATCTTGGGGACCCCGGCGAACCACATGGGCAGCTCCACGTTCTCTAGGGCCGTCAGGCGGGGGATGAGGTTGAACTGCTGGAAGATGAAGCCGATGTTCTCCCGGCGGATCCTGGCCAGGGCATCATCCGACATCCGGGAGATATCCCTTCCCTCGATGAAGACCCTGCCCCTGGTGGGCCTGTCCAGGGCCCCTATCTGGTTCATGAGGGTGCTCTTGCCGCTTCCCGATGGGCCCATGATGGCCACATACTCGCCCTTCTCTATGGAGAGGCTTACACCCCTCAGGGCATGGACCTCCACGTTGCCCATGGTATAGACCTTTTCCACGTCCTCCAGCCGTACTACGTCCATGGAGACACCCTAAACTTCTAGCTGGGCTGCCCTCCTGCGCCTCCAGATGATGGCCGCCACGATGACCACCGCCAGGACCAGGGCTATTGTGCCTGCGGGGGACCGCTTCCTGGGCTCGTCCACGAAGACCGTGAAGGTCTTGGTATCGGTGAACTCCTCACCCTTCTCGTCGGTGAAGACCACCTCCATGGTGAAGGGGTGGTCCCCGGGGGTCACCGAGGGGGTGGCCGTGAGGTCGAAGATGCCGGAGGATACGTCGTCCACCTCGATCTTGCCTATGAAGGAGGAGAACTCACCCACGAAGCCCTCGCTGTTGGAGATGGTGGCCATAACGGACTTGGCGTCCTGGGTGCCGATGTTCTCAAGCTGTACCGAGAGGGTGAAATCGGTCCCAGGGTATATCTTGGCCGGGGAGGTGGAAATCCCGGCAATCTCCAGGTCTATGTCGCCCCTGGTGCTCACAAAGACCGTGAACTCCTCCTCCACCTCCTTGGGCCCCCCGCCGTCCTGGTAGGCAATCCGTGCCTTGAAGGTATAGGCCCGGTTCTCGGCCTCCTTGGATGCCCTCAGGGCATAGGAGGCCGTGGCCTTGGAGTCCCTGGCGATGGTCCCCAGGAAGGCCTCGTCCTCGCCTGAGAAGACAGGGGGCATAACCAGGTCGCACTCCACCGCCCTGGCCTTGTCATCCCCGATGTTCTCCAGGAGGAGGGAAAGGGTGAAGTCCGAATCTGGATACACCCTGGAGGGGGACAGGTTGACCCCGGAAATGGCAAGCTTCGGCTCCCCCACGATCTCTATGCCGAGGTAGAGGGTCTGGGTCTGGGTATCTCTACGCTCATCCTCCCAGGTGAGGGTTAAAGGCACGTTGTAGGCCCCAAGGGCGGCATCCTCATCCACCCTGACCTCGTACTGGATTCTCACCTCCTCCCTCTGGACCACGATGCCGAAGTACTCGGTTCCCTCGGCCGCCCTGGCGATGGACAGGTATTTCTTAGGTGAACCCACGGCAGTAATGGGAGAGACATCGCTCGGGTCCAGTTCAGAGCGAAGATAGACGCCATAATCTGAACCAAGGTTCTTGAGGGTGATGTTCAAGAGGGTGGTCTCACCTGGGGAAAGCCTCGTAGGAGTGATGTCGGTCACATAGAAGTCTGCCCCTACAGCGTATAAAGATGGCAGGGTCATGAGGACCACAAAAGCCATAAACAATCCCTTTTTCATTCACTCAAACCTCCATATCATCTATAACGGATTTCAGCCATGAGAGTTCGGTTTCGATGTGCATCCTCCCCCTCCTTACGGCCTCGAACCTGTATCTTGGAAGGCACTTTTTAAGCCTGTCCTCGTGTTTTCTTATGTGCTCCAGGACGGACAGGTTGCCCTCCATCTTCTTTCTCATTATCTTCCCTACCTCCCCTTCGTCCAGATAGTCCAGGAAGAAGAGGTGCAGGGTGAACTCGTCCCTTACAAAGGCCTCTTTCTTCAGGCGCTGCGAGAGCATGAGGAGAAATTGTTTCTTCCCCTTCCCGGTTATGGTGTAGGTTATCCGGCCCTTGACAGGTCCCGTGGCCTCGGCCCTGCTCCTGACCAGCCCGTCCGTTTCAAGCTTTTTCAGGGTGGGGTAGATGGAGCCGTAGTTTATCATCCAGAAGACCCCCTGGGCCTCCTCGAAGTATTTCCTGAGCTCGTAGCCGTGCATGGGGCGCTCCATGAGGGCGCCAAGGATGGCCAGCCGTGACAGAGACATATATCAAATTTATATATATCAAAGTTATATATCTTATGGTGGATCGGGTTGGGCCATCCCCCTGACAAAAATTTATAAGAGGGCTTGTGCTAAAACAGATTAACTCATGGCCGCGGTAGTGTAGCCTGGTTAGCATTAGGGACTGTGGATCCCTCAGCCCGAGTTCAAATCTCGGCCGCGGCCCTTAGAATCCCCTCGTCCTCCCCTGCTTCTGACCATGAGAAAAGGAACGATTCGTGCCCATATTCCTTTTCTAACGACGGGGCGCATTGACGGTGCCCTCCTTCCCGCCCTGGCTTGGCGGTGGTCGTTTGTAAGGCTTTCTGAACGGATAATTTAATATCGTTACCCACCCACATGTTTGTAATGCTCCTTGACCCCTATGTTTCCGACAAGCCCGTCATCGTCTATGATACCAACGAGGCCCGGACCCACGTCATCCGCTATCTCAAAAAGTACGAGGACATCACCGTGGTCAAGCGCCCCCTGGAGATCGCCGACTACCTGGTCCAGACGGCCGAAGGGACCATCGCCGTGGAGCGCAAGAGGGCCTCGGATTTTCTGTCGAGCATCTCCGACGGGCGCCTCTTCACCCAGCTGGAGAACCTCCTGGAGTACGAAGACCCCCGCCTGATTCTAGAGGGTGCGGTCTTCACCAACTGCAAGGGGGGCAGGTGCCTCACCATCGACTCCGTGGGGAAAAGCCTTCACAAGAAGAAGAGCGCCCGCAGCCAGCCCCGCACCGTCTGGTCCACCCAGTTCTGGGTCCACCCCCACGCCTTCACCTCCATCTACAAGAAGGTCCAGGACATGGGCATCCGCATCGTCCCCACTGGCAGCGTCCACGACACCGCCGACATCCTCCACTTCTGGGCCACCCAGGGGGAGCGGGGCGAGCACCTGTCAATCAGGCTGAAACCCAAGACCTTCACCGACCTGGACAAGCAGTTATATCTCATCGCCGGCATCCCGGGGGTCAACACCAAACGCGCTGAGGCGTTACTCAAGGAGTTCGGGACCCCCATGGCCGTTTTTAATTCCTTCATGGAGTACCCGGCCAAAAGGTACCCGGTGGGGGGCATCGGGGGCAAGACCGTGGGAGAGATCAGGCGCATTCTCACAAAGAACATCGTGGAAGGTGCCCCCAGGCGCATGATCGAGCACGAGTTCAAGAGCGGGGTGGCCGAGCTCCTGGCCATCCTCCACCAAAAGGAGAATGAACTCAAGGGAATGACCATTCCGCAATTGAAAGAAGAGCTCAGGAAGAGGGGGCTGAAGCTGGGGGGCAGGAAGGGCGAGCTGGTGGAGCGCCTCCTTGAAACCATCCCCGAGGATGAGCGGGTGGACATCCCGCTGTTCATGGAAAAGTTCGAAGAACTGGAGAAGAGCAAGACGGAGTTCCAGGCCATCCCCAGGAAACTGAGATCGGCCTACCGGAGATTCAAAAAGGGTGCAAAGAAGTGAAAAAGAGGTTCGGGAACACCTA
>CAZHQS010000030.1:0-3782 GCA_964534545.1 Candidatus Hydrothermarchaeota archaeon | reverse complement strand
TACCGGAGATTCAAAAAGGGTGCAAAGAAGTGAAAAAGAGGTTCGGGAACACCTATACCGGAGACCTGCCCGAGGGTTGCAGGCTCTGCATGGAAGGGGCAAAGCTGGTCCTCTTTGTCACCGGGGTCTGCGGCAAGGCATGCTTCTACTGCCCCCTATCCGAGAAGAGGGCCGGGCGGGACCTTCCCTGGGCCAACGAGAGGCCGGTCCACTCGACAGATGACATCATCTACGAGGCAGAAAGGATGGACGCCCTGGGGGCCGGCATCACCGGGGGGGACCCGGCGGTGAGGATGGAGCGGACCCTGGAGTACATCCGCCTGCTGAAGAAGAACTTCGGAACGGATTTCCACATCCACATGTACACGGCCATGGCCCTGGGTGGGGAGGACCTCAAAGACCTGAAGGGGGCCGGCCTGGACGAGATAAGGTACCACGCATGGGGAGAGACGGAAGACATGTGGAGGTCCATGGAAAAGGCCATGGAGACGGGACTCTCAACCGGGGTGGAGATCCCGGCGGTGCCCGGGGAAGAGGAGGAAATCGTAGCCATCGCCAGGCGCCTGGATGAGATGGGAGCCGAGTTCCTGAACCTCAACGAGCTGGAGTTCTCCCATGAGAACGCCCGGGCCATGAAGGAAAAGGGATATGAACTGAAATCCGAGACCTCCTATGCGGTCAGGGGGAGCGAAGAGGCGGCCATGAAGGCTATGGCGGCCTGCCGGGACCTGGAGCTGGCCATCCACTTCTGCACCTCGTCCTATAAAGACTCCCATCAGCTGAAGGAGCGCCTCCTGCGGACCGCTACAAACACTGCCAAAGTCTATGAGGATGTGACGGAAGAGGGCCTGTTGCTGAAGGGGGTTATCCGGCCGGCCGGAGGAGATGGACTGGAGTCCCTGAAAAGGACCCTCCAAAAAAAGTTCGATATCCCTGGTGAGCTCCTCTTCATTGACACCGAGAAGAAAAGGATTGAGACCTCCATCGACGTGGCCGAAAGGCTCTCGGAAATGTACAAGGGGAAGGGGGTGGAGTTCTTCCTGGTGGAGGAGTACCCCACCTACGACCGCCTGGAGACCCAGGTGATTACTCTTTAGCCTTTTTGGCCGTTGTCTTTTTTGCTGCGGGTTTTTTAGCGGCTGGTTTCTTGGCCGTTGTTTTCTTGGCAGGGGTTTTCTTTGCAGCCGGTTTTTTCGCCGCTGGCTTCTTTGCTGGAGCCTTCTTGGCCGGGGCCTTTTTAGCTGGTGCCTTCTTCGCTGCCGGTTTCTTGGCAGGAGCTTTCTTCTTTGCCGGGGCCTTCTTCGCCGGTTTCTCTGCAGGGGCCTTTTTCGGAGCGGGCTTCTTGACCGCCTTCTTGGCCTTCTCCTTCTTCACGGCCTTGGGGAGCTCCGGCGGTTTGTCCAGGGTCACGGTGGTGCCGAGGGCATCCCCGGGCAGACCCTTCCTGAACTGGGCCAGGAGGGAATCCCTGCCGTGGGTCCTGACTATCTTTCCGGAGATGAGGGTCCCGGCGCTGTTCATCCAGAATACCTTCTTGCCCGCGAAGTTCGACGGCCTCTCCCCAGTAAAGGATAATATACCATAATTATAATAGCTGTGCCTCTTGTTTCCTTTGAACCCGGTGATCTTTGCTTCCATGATGAATCACTCCTAAAAGAACAATCTTAGATGGGGATTTGTTTTTATAAAGTTTTGGTAGAGTTGGGAATCGAAGATTGAGCTTGACCCTGACTACATCAAAACAGCCAAGAAGCAGCTTCCAAAAGGCTCCTGCATTCTTTGATAACAGTATCAAAGTCAGCGAGTTCAGCAATCTGGTGTGCAAGGCCCCTTTCCCAGAACCGTTTCGTCTCAGCCAATTTGTCTGCATCAAAGAAATCGTCCACGCCTTTGAATGGAATCGAAAAGTGCTCGCGCTTCTTCTCAAATATCTCCTTTGCAACATTAATGTCGATCTTTTTTCTGTGGTATTTCAGCAAGACCCAGACATCGTAATAATCCCTGCTTTTCCCCCTCTGGAGCAGAGAACGCAGCTTCTCTGCCAGTGTCTCCTCAAGGGAATAGACAGGGATTTTAACTCTCTCTTGGTCTGAATATCCCCACAAAATCTTTCTGGAAGGATATTTTTCATGCAGGAACTCGTTCATTGAAATGTCCAGCTTGAAACTGTTTTTGGTCTGCAACGGCCCGGTGTAGTACACCTTCCCCATGCAGTACTCAGGGTTCACATGAAGGGATTTAATATCAAAAACGATTCCGCTTTCTGAAGCCTTCTCATTGATGCTTTCCAGAAGGGATTTGATCTCTTTCCTATCCATTGTTTCTCTGGAACTGAAGTCCAGGTCCTCGGAGAATCTCCAGTCTGGGAAATAGATTTTCCTTAAGGCAGTCCCTCCCTTGAAAATCAGGTTTTGCGTGGTTTGTGAAACCCCGTAAAGAAACCAGCATATCACATAGTCCCTCTCAATGGTTCCCAAGGGAACCCGGTCCCTGGCGGCATGCCTTTTGATTTCGGCCAAGGGTATCATTCAATGCTCTCTCCATTCTGTCAAATCCTTTTCAGAGACATTCAAAAGAAGCTTCCATTTTGAGTCGTATCTGCCCTTTTTCGGCTTTGTCGGATCAAGAGGAGAATAGCTCCTGGATACCATCTTGTTTATCCTTCCAGCAAGTCTGGGCTCCAGTTCAAACAGCTCCAGAAGATAACCTAACCTTTTTAGAACAGCGTTACTCCCGATGCGTTTCCCATGCTCCAGAAGTTTTGCAAACGAAATTTCCTCTCTCCCGTTCCACAGGCCCTTGGCAGCCTCTGCCAGCTCGCCGCAGTACTCAGGATGGTCAAGGCAGTCGATTATGGTCTTCTCCTTTGACGACAGCACAACTGAGTTCGGCCCTATCCACACTTTTTCATAGCCGAAGAATTTCTTTTTGGAAAGCGCTATGAATTTGTAGCCAACGCCTGAAATAGACACATCCCTTTTCCTTTTCGGAGTGGCCACAAAGACAGTTCTCGGCACCTGCTCTGTAAAGCCGTAGTAATTAAGGGCGCTCCAGTATCCGATGTAGTAGGGATGGACTAGATGGGAGGCTATTACGAATTCGTGCTCTGTGAACTTCGGTTCGAAACCAGCTTCAAGAGGAAGTATCAGGTACTTGCTCCTTGAAAGCCTCATTACCCACTCATTTTTTGCAAGGTCATGGAGGAGCTTTCCAACAGCGGGTTTCTTCCTGCCCAGAACATGGGCTGCATCCTCTACAGTAAATATGCTCTTGTTGCTTTCGTTCAGATTTGACAGGAGTTTCGCCCCTAATTCACCAATACCTTTTTTTGTCACAAAAATTACCTCTGAAGTAATTATTGTTACACAAACTATAAATACTTCATGCAGCTGCCTGGATACTATAGAGAAGATCGAAAAGGGGCTGGAGCAATAATTCTAGGCAAATCTAAACCAGTATTTTCCTGATAAGGGGCTGGCGCCATAGATGGGGGTGGGTTTTTATAGAGTTTTGGGAGGGTGGAAGGTTACTTGAAAGGAGATAGAATACCTCGACCGATTACCAAAATACCTCCGGGAACTCGCCCCCGGCGGCTACCTGGGAGAAGTACTAAAGGGGGCACTCAGGTAGTATAGAACCGGAAGCCCTAGAGAAGCCCTAGAGGAGGGAGTACATGGAATTGGTAGTGTATTATGTGACATCTTAACTTATATTTTAGACGTAATATAAATAAAATTAGACATAAATATATATGAGATGGACGGCTTAATGAAAATCCATGA
>CAZHQS010000029.1:0-16598 GCA_964534545.1 Candidatus Hydrothermarchaeota archaeon | reverse complement strand
TCTATCATATAGATTATCCTGTACTTCCCGACCCGACTTGACCTGAGGCCCTTGAGGCTGTGCTTGAGGGGTTTGCCGAAGAACTCCGGGTCGTCCTGGATGTCCTTCAGCTTTTCAACGACCCTGTCCTGGGTCTTGGTATCAAGCTTTGCAAACTGCCTTTCGAATTCCTGGGTTAAAAAGAGCTTATAGGGCATTCATTTCCGCCCGTGCTTTTTCAAGAAATCATCAAAAGAGATTACCCTTTTCTCCTTAATGTCACCGATACCCCTTTCAATGCTATCAAGGGTATCCCTGTCAGCCACGACTTCAAGGGTATCCAGAACGGAACCAATCTCATTCTCGATGTTTTCCAGCATGTCCATAATCCGGGCAGAATCCTTCTTTCCGGCGGTTACCGTCATACCACAGTCTTTCAATTTTAACAAATAAATAAGTTTTCTCTTAAGTGGATAGAATTTATATCTCCCCCCTGTGCAGGGCCGTCCCCACCAGGGCGCCGTGGACCCCCATCTCCTCCAGGGCTACCAAGTCCTCCTTCCTTATCCCGCCGCCCACGTAGATTTCCATCCCTGGGTACCTCCTTCGGGCGAACTCAATGAGTCCTGTTAAAGAGCCAAAACCCAGGGTGCCCACCGAGGAGATGTCCAGGAGGATGAGCCGGGCCGCCCCCAGGTCCGCCAGCTCCACCAGGGCCTTCTCCGGGTCCTCCGGGAGGAAGTCGGAGAGGACCGCACCGTCCTTTATGTCCAGGCTCACCACTGCCCCGGGCGCCGGGTCCCGAAAGGCCGCCTCCATGACCTCCCTGCCGGCGGTCTCGGTGCCCAGGACCGGGTCCAGGGGGATAGCGGAGAGGGTCTCCAGGTCCGCCACTGTCCTTATCCCGGCATCGCAGAGGAGATGCTTCCTCCCTGCCAGGACCCCTATCAACTCCAGATCCGGCCTGCCTCCCGTTATCCCATCCAGGTCAGCCACGTAGAGGTCCGGGTAGGGCAGGGCAGAGGCGATCTCAATCGGGTCTGAGGTATCGGCAAAGACGGTCTTCAGGGGGGCGTATTCTTCCCTTTGCCCTGATTTCCCTGCCACTGCCTGTCCTCCCCTGATGTCCATAACCGGCACAATCTTCATAGACCATGATTACCTGAATGGGGCATAAAAACATTTATCTTGGACCTGTCCAAACCCTCCGGTGGAATGAAACTCCTTGTAAGTCCACGGAATCTGGAAGAGGCCCAAGCCGCGGTGGATGGCGGGGCCGACATCATCGACGTGAAGAACCCTTCCGAGGGCTCCCTGGGGGCCAACTTCCCCTGGGTCATCAAAGAGATAATCGACATGGTCCCGGAGGGGATAGAGACCAGTGCCACCCTGGGGGACCTGCCCCACAAGCCCGGGACCGCCGCTCTGGCCGCAAGGGGACTGGCCACCCTGGGGCCGGACTACATAAAGGGAGGGCTCTTCGGTTCAAAGGACAAAGACCAGGCCAGGGAGATGGCAAAGGCCCTGGTGGAGGCCATAAAGGGGTCCGGCTCCAGGCTGGTGCTGGCTGGCTATGCCGACTACCAGGAGATGGGACTCATATCACCCTTCCTTTTACCAGAAGTCGCCCATGAAGCCGGGGCCTTCGGTGTGATGATAGATACCGCCGGAAAGGGCGGCTCCGGTCTACTGGACCACCTGTCCCTTGAAAGACTGGAAGACTTTGTCAGGGAATCCCACAGCCTGGGGCTGGAGGTGGCTCTGGCCGGTAGCCTGAAGGAAGGGGACATCAGGGGGCTGAAGGAAATCGGGGCAGACATCGTGGGCGTGCGGGGGCTTGTCTGTGAAAAAGGCGACAGGATGAGGGGCACCATAACATCTGACAGGGTAGAAAGGCTGAAGAGGGTCATAGAATTTAAATAGTGCGAGGGGCTATTCCCTTGAAAAACGGTGGAGCACCATGATCAGACCAGATGAGGCCATAGACATCTTCAATGAATACGACCGGGAGAGCATCACCGTGGCCACGGTGGGCAGCCATACGGCCCTCCAGATATTGAAGGGGGCAAGGGACGAAGGCTTCCGGACCCTGGCCATATGCAAGAAGGGCAGGGAGGTCATCTACGAGAGGTTCGGGGTGGCGGACAGGATAATCCTCCTGGACTCCTACCAGGACCTGGTGGAGGACGGGGTTCTGAGAGAGCTCCAGGATGAAAATGCCATCATGGTCCCCCACGGCTCCCTGGTGGCCTATCTGGGGATAGAGAAGATCGAGGATTCCCTGGAAGTGCCCATCCTTGGCAACCGGGGGATCATGAGGTGGGAGTCCGACAGGACCATGGAAAGGAAATGGCTGGAGGAGGCGGGGATCAAGATGCCCAGGGAGACCAAGGATCCCCGGGACATCCAGTGTCTCTCCCTGGTCAAATTTCCCGGGGCCAAGGGGGGACGGGGGTACTTCATCGTCAACAACTATCGGGACTTTGAGAAAAAATCCCGGGCCATGCTTAGGAAAAAAAGGATCACCCAGGAGGACATCGAAAACGCCACCATCCAGGAGTACATCTCCGGGGTGAACATGTACCTCTCCTACTTCTACTCCCCCCTGAAGGATGAGGTGGAGCTCTTCGGCATAGACCGCAGGTACGAGGCCAACATCGACGGCCTCACCAGGATACCGGCCCACGACCAGGTCCTGGCCCACATCGAGCCCAGCTACGTGGTGGTGGGCAACGCCCCCCTCGTGGCCAGGGAGTCCCTTTTGGCCAGGGTCTTCGAGATGGGGGATAACCTGGTGGAGGTATCCAAGAGGATCGCCCCACCCGGGATGTTCGGGCCCTTCTGCCTGGAGACCATGGTCAACGAGAACCTGGAGTTCATCGCCTTCGAGATATCGGCCCGCATCGTGGCAGGGACCAACCCCTTCATGGACGGCTCCCCCTACAGCTACCTGCAGTACGGTCCCAACATGAGCATGGGCAGACGGCTGGCCCTGGAGCTTAAGAGGGCCCTGAAGGAGGGGAAAGAGGATCTGCTTTTGAGCTGATCATCCCGCCAAAAGTCCCCCGGCCTCCAGGTTCGCCCCGATGACAACCATTATCACCACCACCAGGAAGCGCCCCATCTCCGAGGCCGCCTCCCTGGAGATGGCCTGCTTAAATCCTTCAAAGGCCGGCAGGGCCGCCTTCCCCCTATAGGCGATCTCAAGGCCGATGGAACCCGCCAGGAGGATGGCCGGAATCTCAAAATACCCGTGGGGCAGGAGGTAGGCAAAATACGCCTCGAGGTCCTGGATGTAGAGGACGAAAAAGGCCCCCAGGACGAACCCGTTCAAAAAGAGGATGCCCACCGGGACGGCGAAGAGGGCCAGATAGAACTTTAGATGGTTCTCCCCGATGTCCTGGAGGGTCCTGTCAAGGTATCTCAAAAGTCGCAACAGGTCAGAGGTCTCATCGGTATCCAGCCACAGGAAGGCCCTGGCCATCAGGTACCCGCCGTAGGCCAGCATAAAGGAGGCAAAGAGGTTGTTGGTGCCAATCATCAGGGCAGGGTCATCGATAAGGCTGCTCTGGCTTTCCACCTTCCTCCTCAAAAGCTCCAGGAACCAGTGGTAAAGGGGGGGATAGACCGAGATCACCACAAGGCATGCCAGGATCCCGGCAGCGAAACCCGAAAGGTAAAGGATCGCACTCCTCTTTATCATACAATGCTGATGGCAGAGGCGAAGATCATGGTCCCCTGGATACTGCTTATCCTTGCCTTAACCCGCTGGCCCTTGGCCGCCCCCTTGACGAAGACGATATAGTTGCCCATCTTGGAGATGCCGTCGCCCCGCTTCCCGGTGCCGGTGATCTCCAGGGTGATCTCCTCGCCCACCTTGGGCTGGGTCAAGGCACCCTTGGGTGCGGCGGTCCTCTTGGCTGCGCTTAAGGGGTGCCTCGAGCCGCAGGCCTCGCACTTGAGGACGCTGACGCGCCTCTCCTGGAGGATCTTGGTATCTGGCCGGCCACAATCTGGGCAGATGACGAACTGGTCCAGGAAGGCATCGAATTTCTCCTGGACCTGGGCCTGGCGGAACTGACCCTTCATGACCAGGTGGTGGAGGTCGTGGGTCCCGCTGGTCCCGAACTCCTTTATCAGGTATTTGGCCAGCATGGCGGGGGGTCTATTGATGATCTTAGAGACCTCCCCCAGGTTGTGGACCACTGTCTGTTTCCCCTGGATCATGGCCACTATCTGGGGCCTTTCGAACCGCGATGTCTCCTTGAGGGTCTCAGGCAGGTTTGTATATGCCCTCTCCAGCATTGCTTCGTAGTCATCCATTGAAGGTAACCCCTTACAAAAGTCCCAGATCCTGCAACTTCTTCTTGACGTTCTCTGCCGCCCTCTCGGCATCCTCGACGGATTTGGCCCCGGTGCAGACGATCTTTCCGGACCCGAAGAGGAGCAGGACCACCTTGGGATCCTTCATCCTGTAGACCAGGCCGGGAAACTGCTCGGGCTCGTACTCCGTGCCGTCCAGGCCGATGGCGATGGCATCCAGGTTGAGGTCTGCGTTCAGGTTGGCGGTGGCCACCACGTTCTGGACGATGACCTCGGGTTTTCCCTTGACATCCACACCGGCCTCCCGGATCTTCTCGATGATCCTGTCGATGGCCACCTTGGCCTCCTCGATGCTCTTGGCGCCGGTGCATACGATCTTACCTGAACCGAAGATCAGGGCGGCGGCCTTGGGTTCATCCAGGTGGTAGACCAGGCCAGGGAACTGCTCGGGTTCGTACTCCACCCTGTCCAGGGCCACTGTTATAAGCCCCAGGTCGAACTTCTGTCCCAGGGCCGTTGAAGCGACAACATTCTCTATCTTGACATTACTTCCACTCAAGGCAAGACCTCCAAAGGTATTTATATAGCTTTATATACTATTGCTACCGATGGCAATAAAACCAGAAAAGCTTTTAAACTCCACCCTGAACAAAAAGGTCAGGATTGTTTTGAGGAACGGGAGGGAGTACCGGGGGGTCCTGAGGGGCTTCGATGAGCTGATGAACCTCACCCTGGGGGATGCCAGACTTATCTCCCCCGAGGGGGAAGGGGAACAGGACATGGGCTCCCTCATGATAAAGGGTTATGACACGGTACTCATAATACCCGAGACCTGAGTTTTTTATATGAGGCCATGCCATATAGGTGTCCATGAGGGTGGTCCGGCTCGACTCGGTTGTTGACGCTGTTGCCAAGATGGCGCAGGATGCATGCTACAATGCCAGGGAGGACCTCCTGGAAGCCTTGAAGGAGGGTATCCAGAGGGAGGATTCTCCCATCGGGAGGGACGTCCTGGAAAAGCTTGTTGAGAACGCAAGGATTGCCAGGGAGGAGGAGATACCCTACTGCCAGGACACGGGCACGGCGGTGGTCCTGGTGGAGCTTGGGGAGGAGGTGACCCTTGACCGCCCGGGCCTTGTGGATGCCATCAACCAGGGGGTGAGGCGCGGCTACCAGGAGGGCTACCTAAGGAAATCCATGGCAGCCGATCCCTTGAGGAGGGGGAACACGGGGGACAACACACCGGCCGTGGTCCATATCGATGTGGTCCCCGGGGACCGTCTCAAGATCATCTTCGCCGCCAAGGGGTCAGGGAGCGAGAACATGAGCGCCTTGAAGATGCTCCCTCCCTCGGCGGGGTGGGAGGGGGTCAAGGAGTTCGTCCTCAAGACAGTGGAAGAGGCAGGGCCCAACCCCTGTCCCCCGGGGGTCCTGGGCGTTGGTCTAGGGGGCAACTTCGAGGGGTGCGCCCTCCTGGCCAAGAAGGCCCTCTTCAGGGGCATCGGGAAGAGGAACCCGGACCCCTTTTATGCAGAGAAGGAACTGGAACTCCTGGAGGCCGTAAATGATCTGGGGATAGGCCCCCAGGGGATGGGGGGGCAGGTGAGCGTCCTGGAGGTCCATATCGAGGCCCGGCCCTGCCACATCGGGAGCCTGCCGGTGGCGGTGAACGTGGACTGCCACGCCCACAGGTGGAGGGAGGTGGAGCTTTGAAGCACCTGGAGACCCCCCTTACAGGTGAGACCATAGCTGAACTCGAGGCAGGGGACCTGGTGGAGATCTCCGGCATCCTCTATTCCGCCCGGGACGCCACCCACAGGCTGATGGTCGAGGCCCTGGACAGGGGCGAAGAGCTGCCGGTGGACCTCCATGGACAGATCATCTACTATATGGGCCCTACCCCGGCCAGGCCGGGACGGGTCCTGGGGGCCGCGGGGCCCACCACCGCAACCAGGATGGACCGATACACCCCCAGGCTCCTGGAAGAGGGATTGAAGGGCATGATCGGCAAGGGGCGCAGGAGCCAGGAGGTGGTCCGGGCCATTGCAGAGCACGGGGGAGTTTATTTTGCGGCCATCGGTGGGGCGGGAGCCCTCCTTTCCAAGAGGATATTAAAGGCGGAGGTGGCGGCCTATGAGGACCTGGGCCCCGAGGCCCTGCTGCGGCTGGAGGTGGAGCACTTCCCGGCCATCGTGGCGGTGGATTCCAGGGGGAGGGATGTATATTCCCGCGTCCCCAGGTGACTAGGCCTCTAACAAATATATACCCCAAAAGTCGAAGCAGCTTACATGCCCAGCGACAATGTTCACAACCTCACCGGCATCCTCCTCCTGGGGGCCTCGGTATACCTCCTCCTCGGCCTGGGGCTGCCACGGGACTTCTTCCTGGTCTTCACCACCTCCTATCTCTTCAGTCTCCTCTGGCTCTCCCCGGACCTGGACGTGGACAGGGGCAGCGGGTCCCTCAGGCGCTGGGGACCCCTCAGGTACCTCTGGTACCCCTACAAAGAGCTCTTCCGCCACAGGGGCATCTCCCACAGCATCATCCTTGGCCCCCTGACCAGAGTCCTCTACATGGGGACAGTGCTCTGGACCATGACATGGGTCCTGAGCATCGGCCTGACCGTCCCCCGCCTGGACCAGGGGTTCCTCTATCCCTTCCTCCTGGGGATGTGGCTGCCCGATGCCCTCCACTGCCTCCTGGACAGGATGGTAACCGGCCTGAAGAGCTGAGTCCCCTAGGTTTCCAGGACCACCGTCAGCTTCTCGTCCTCCAGCTCCCAGGAGACCAGCCGGGCGCCCTTGGGGACCCGGAAGAGCTTGAAATAGGCGGTATCGCCCGCATAGGCCTTTATCTCCACGGACTCCTGGAGCTTCCTCACCACACAGTCCTCCTGGCGCTTACACAGGGGCACCTCCATCTCCAGGATGATCCTGTTCCCCTCCTGGGTCATCCTGGATACCGGTTCCCTGACATACTGGGGAGGCGGGTGGGCCTTCGTCTCGCTGATATTCAGGTTCTTCCTGATCTCGGGCTCGTGGTCCTGCATATCACCATGGGTCTGGACCTCCACCGACGGCCTCTTGTCCGGGCCCATGCCGATGCTTATGTCAACCCCACCGAAGAGGGATTCCCTGGAAGGCCCCACGTCCATACCAAAGAGCCGGTCGAGCCTGCGGAACTCCTCCTCAATCTGCCGGAAGAGGTCTCCGAAGCCCTCAAAAAAGGGGACGGGCCTCCCGGATGCCCTCTGCTCCTGCCCGCAATAGGGGCAGTAGGTCCAGTCCTCTTCCATCTCCCGTCGGCAGCTTGAGCAGTACATTTCCCCTAGGTCACCTATTCCACGGTGGTTCCCTTAAATCTTGCGCCCGTGATGGCATTTTTTATGTTCTCCACCTCCCCCCCGTAGACTATGAGGGTCCTTATCTTTGACTGGTAGACAATTCCGGCAGCCAGGGGATCGAAGACCGCGCTCATCCCGGCCTTGTGGTCCGAGTCCACGATGTTCATGAGTTCGGGGAAGGTGAGCCTGTCGAACCTCTTTGCCCGCGGGTTCTCCCTGGGGTCAGAGTCATAGACCCCGTCCACGTTGGTGGCATTGACCAGGAGGGCTGCCTTGTTCATCACCGCCAGCTGGGCTGAGACGGCATCGGTGGTCTGGCCCGGTTTCACCCCGCCCATGACCAGGATCTTGTCCCCTGAATACTCCACCGGCTCCTCCGGCACCTTCCCCAGGGCATCCTCACCCAGGGCCGCAGAGAGGAGCATGGCGTTGAGGCGGGTCACCAGGATGCCCATGAGGTCGCAGAACTCATCCGAGGCCCCCAGGTGCCGGGCCTTCTCTATGTAATCCCTGGCCACCTTCCCTCCTCCCACCACCACCATGGGGAGTATACCTTCATCCCTCAAGCCCCTGAGCATTTTGGTAAAATCTTTTATATAGCTAATATTTGGCCTTGGAGAAGCAAGGATGGATCCCCCGATGCTTATCACTACCTTTTCCATGAAAAGACCCTTTTGACAGGGGCGATATAAATAAATATTCACCTTCTAGAGGTTATGCTATGACTGAGCCCTCATCGGTTGAACTCCACAGGCTGAAAAAGGAGATAGAGCTCCTGGAGGACAAAAAGGGACGGGGCACCGAGCTTGTCAGTCTCCTCATCCCCCCTGACAAGAACCTCAACGATGTCATGAGCCAGATGAGGTCCGAGTACTCCCAGGCCTCCAACATAAAGTCCACCAGGACCCGCAAGAACGTCCTCTCCGCCCTGGAGATGATCATGCAGCGCCTGAAACTCATCACCCAGGTCCCGCCCAACGGCCTGGCCATGTACATAGGGAGCATCCCCCACGGCATAAAGGACAAGATGGAGGTCCACATCATTGAGCCCCCCAAGAAGCTCACCACCTACACCTACCGCTGCGACTCCACCTTCCTGCTGGAGCCCATCAAGGATATGCTGGTGGATAAAGGGGTTTACGGTCTTCTGACGGTGGACAGGGCCGAGGCCACCATCGCCCTCCTCAAGGGCCATGTCACCGAAATCGTCCAGCACATCGACTCCAGGGTCCCCCGCAAACACGGCCGGGGCGGCCAGAGCCAGCGGAGGTTCGAGCGCCTCATCGAGATTGCGGCCCACGAGTACTTCAAGAAAGTGGGGGAGATTGCCAGCGAGGTATTCCTGAACCAGGAGGACCTCAGGGGTGTCATCATCGGAGGCCCAGGGCCTACCAAGGAGTACTTCGTCAATGAAGAGTACCTTCACCACGAGATCCAGAAGAAGATCGTTGCCACCATAGACACCTCCTACACCGACGAGTTCGGGATCCACGAACTCGTCGAAAACGCCTCTGACATCCTGCAGGACATCGCCATCGTCAGGGAGAAGGACCTGGTCCAGAAGTTCCTGAGGGAGGTGGTCAAGGACAACGGTCTTGCGGGCTACGGCGATAAGGAGGTAAGGAACTTGCTCCAAATGGGCGCCGTGGACACGGTCCTGGTATCTGAGAACCTGGAATCCTTCAGGGTCAAGGCCATATGTGCCAACTGTGGCTACGAGGAGACCAAAACCGTCAGGGATGTTAAGACCTATGAGAAGGAACTTGAAACCGCCCCCTGCCCGGAGTGCCAGGAGCCCGCCCTGGGGCTGGAGGAGTACCAGAGCACCCTGGATGAGATCACCGAGATGGCCGAGGCCACCGGCGCCAAGGTGGAGATAATCTCCGCCGAGACCGAGGAGGGTCAGCAGCTCAAAGCCTTCGGCGGGATCGCTGCCATCCTGAGGTACCGTCCCTAGAGGGAGAAGGATGTTCGACAGGTTTCTCTCGGAATGTCAAGGCACCCTGGTGCCCATCTTGAAGGACATGGGAATAGAAAAGAGGATCCCCTTCGAGGAGCCCAGGGCAGAGTACGGGGACGCCGCCTTCCCCACCTTCAGCCTTGCCCCCCTTTTGAAGAAGGCGCCCCAGAAAATAGCCGAGGAGATCGCCGGCAAAACTACCCCCCTCGAGGGGTCGCTGATAAAGAAGGTGGAGGCAGCCGGGGGGTATGTGAACTTCTTCCTGGACTATGACAGAATGGCCCCGATGCTGATAAGGGACATCCTGGAGAGAGGGGCTGCCTTCGGTTCTGGTAACCTGGGAGGGAGATACACCGTCGAACACACCTCGGCAAACCCCGACGGTCCCCTCCATATCGGCCACGGGCGCAATGCCATCATCGGCGACTCCCTGGCAAGGATCCTGAGCTTCGCAGGCTGTGACGTGGAAACCCAGTACTACCTCAATGACATGGGCAAGCAGCTGGCCGTGGTGGTCTGGGGTCTGGGGCAGATGGATATCGACAAGACCCTAAAGAAGGACGAAGGTATAGGCGCCATCTACGTCGAGGCGAACAGGAGGATGGAGGAATCCGAAGAGGTCCAGGGGGAGATATCAGAGCTTATGCAGGCCTACGAAGGGGGGGACGAAGGGGTGGTGGAGAGGTTCAGGAGTGCTGCCGAGTACTGCCTCAAAGGCCAGAGGGAGACCCTCAAGAGGCTTGGCATCCGCCACGACTCGGTGACATGGGAATCCCAGTTTGTCCGGGATGGCTCCGTGGAGGAGATCGTGGAGAGGTTGAGGAGGACACCCTATGCAAAGACCGACGGCGTCCTCTACCTGGACCTCACCGACTTCGGCATTGAAAAGGAGCTGGTCCTCCAGAGAAGCGACGGGACCTATCTCTATGCAACAAGGGACATCGCCCACCACATCTGGCGCTCGAAAAGAGGGAAGATCATCGACGTCTGGGGCTCGGACCACAAGCTCCTGGCCAGTCAGTTGGGGGCCACATTGGAGCTCTTGGGGGAAGAGGCGCCCGAGTTCGTGATCTACGAGTTCATCCACCTGCCGGAGGGTTCCATGAGCACCCGGCGGGGAAAATACATCTCCCTGGACGAGCTGGTGGAGGAGACCGTGGAGAGGGCCTACAGGGAGGTGGATAAAAGGAGGCCGGAGGAGCCAGAGGATTTCAAAAGAGAGGTGGCGGAGAAGGTGGGCACAGGGGCCGTCAGGTACAACATCATCAAGGTCTCCCCTGACAAGTCCATGGTCTTCAGGTGGGAGGAGGCCCTGGACTTCGAGCGCCAGGGTTCGCCCTTCATCCAGTACGCCTATGCCAGGGCCTGCCGCATCCTGGAGAAGGCGGCGGCGCCAGAGGGGTTCGACATCAGGGATCTGAGCAGGGAGGAGAAGGATCTCCTGAATATCCTCTCCAAGTTCCCGGTGGCGGTGAGGGATTCCGCCCTGGCGAGAAAACCTGCCGTGATGGCCCACTACTGTCTGGATCTGGCCACCTCCTTCCACAGGTTTTATATGCACCAACAGGTGATAAATTCTAAAGAGAAGGACTTCAGGCTTAACCTGGTCCTGGCTACGAAGGTCGTCTTGCAAAACGCCCTCCAACTCCTGGGGATAGAGGTGCTAGAGAGGATGTGAATGAGAGTCATTGGCAAAAATCCTTTCAACCTAGCGGTGGGAAGCGCAGGGTTATTCATGGTGGGGTTCTATCTACTCCTCGAGTATCTCGAGTATGGGGGCATGGGACTCTACACCCATATCGTCCAGGAGAGCCTCATCGAGCACGGTCTCATCTTCCTCCTCATCCCCCTCTTCGCCGCCCTGGGTTATGTGATGGAGAAGCGGCAGAGGTTCATCGGTCAGTATTTCGAAAACCTGGAGCAGACTGTGGCGGAGAGGACCGCCAAGCTCCAGGAGATCATCGACCGCCATGAGAGCTACATCTTCAGCGTGGCCGATGGGCTGCGCAATCCCCTCCAGGTCTTCATGGGGAACCTGGAATACATGGACACCTCCAATTTCACCCCGGAGCAGGAGAGGATCTTCAATGACATCAAAGGGGCGGGGGAACTTCTGCGGGAGAACATCACCCTCCTGACAGAGAGGGTGGGCATCGAGAGGGCCGAGCGGCTGATCAGTGAGGCAGGGGAGAGGCAGTTGATCCACGAGAGCTTCGTCGAGAACTCCAACGACGCCATGTACATCGTTGACCTCAAGGGCAATTTTACCTATGTGAACAAGACCGCCGCAAGGCTTATGGGTTACAAAAAGGAGGAGCTCCTGGGGAAGAACTTCTCGGAATTTTTGTATCCTGATGGGCAGAGGGTCGCCCGGGAGAACATGGAGAAGGTCATGGCCGGGGAGACGGTGGGGCCCCACGAGCTGGTGATAAAAAGTGCCCGGGGGGAGCGCATTGGGGAGTTGACCATAACCCTCCTGAAGGAGGGGGGCAGGCCAGTGGGCATCCTGGGGATTGCCAGAGACATCACAGAACGTAAGGAGATGGAGGAGGCCCTCAAAGAGAGCGAGAGGCGCTACCGCCGTCTGGTGGAGACCTCCCCGGTGGCCATCGTCGTCCACTGTGAGGGAAAACTCGTCTACGTGAATCCCGAGGCCGTCAGGCTTGCGGGTGCCTCCGGGCCCGAGGAGCTTATAGGCCGTCCTGTCCTGGATTTCGTCCATCCTGACTACAGGGAGACCGCCGGGGAGCGGATGCAGAGGATGCTGGAAAGGGGCGAGGACGTGCCCCTCATCCAGGAGAAGTTCATCCGCCTCAATGGCGAGGTCTTCGACGTTGAGATCACCGGGATGCCCATCACCTACGACGGAAAACCCGCCGTCCAGGTGGTCTTCCAGGACATCACCCAGCGCAAGCGGGCCGAGGAGGAGCTGGAGGAATCCCACCGGCGGCTCCAGACCATCATAGACGCAGTGGCCGAGCCTATCATGCTCATCGGCACCGACTACCGGGTGAAACTGATGAACAAGGCCGCGAAAGGCCTTTACCCAGAACCCGAGAAGATAGCCGAGACCGTCGAATGCCACAGGTTCTCCCACCGCAGCGATACCCCCTGCTCGGGGAAAGGGCATCCCTGCCCCCTGGAACTGGTGCGGGACTCCCGGAAACCGGTGACGGTGACCCACCTGCACCACCTGCCGGATGGGACAAAGCGTTACATTGAGATACTGGCCTCGCCCCTCTGGGGACCGGAGGGGACCTTTGAGGGTATCATTGAGACCCAGCGGGACATCACCGAGCGCAAGGAGGCCGAGGACGCCCTGAGGGAAAGCGAGGAGAAGTTCCGGGCCATCGCAACCACGGCCACCGATGCCTTCGTCGTCCTGGACAACCAGGGAAAGATTGTCTACTGGAACCCCGCCGCAGAGAAGATCTTCGGCTATTCCGAAGAGGAGGCCATGGGCAAGGACCTCCATCTCTTTCTTGCCCCCCAGAGATATCATGACACCTACAAAAAGGGATTCAATATCTTCAAGGATACCGGAGAAGGCCCCGCCATCGGGAACACCCTTGAGTTTAGGGCCATCGGAAAGGATGGCATCGAGTTCCCCATCGAGGTGTCCACCTCGGCGATTCAGGTCAATGACCAGTGGCATGCCGTGGGGATCATCCGGGACATCACCGAGCGTAAATTGATGGAAGAGAAGCTAAAAGAATCCGAGGAGAAGTTCAGAACCCTTGCTGAATATTCGCCAAACATGATTTTTGTCTATGGCCTTAACAGCAAGAAGATACTGATGGTCAACAAGAAATGCGAAGAGGTGATGGGCTACAAAAAGGAAGAGTTTTACTCCCCGGATTTCAATATCTTTGACCTATTTGCACCCGAATCCAGAGACGTGGTTAGAGCGAACTTTGAAAGCCACATGAAGGGGGAGGATGCAACCCCCTTCGAATGCACAATCATCACAAAAGACGGGAAAAGGATTGATGCAATATACTCATCGAAACTGGTTAGATACGGGGGCGAGAGGGCCATCATCGGGACCGTAACAGACATAACGGAACGAAAACGGGCAGAGGAGGAGCTTAAAAAATTCAGGATTATGGTGGAGTCTGCCCACGATGCCATCTTTTTCAAGGATCTAGAAAGCCGCTACATCATCGCCAACAACAAAACCTTAGAGACCTTTGGCTTACCCAGGGAGAAGGTTATTGGAAAGAACGATTATGAAATAATGCCCAACCAAGAAGAAGCTAGGAAAAACATTGAAGATGACCAGGTGGTCTTCCGAACTGGGAAGGCTAAAGGGATAACAAAACACATGACCGGGGTGGATGGAAAGAAATACTGGTTCCAGGCGGTTAAGGTCCCCCATTTTGATGAGGAAGGGAAGGTCGTGGGGCTTGTCGGTATCGCAAGGGATATCACCGAGAGCAAGAAGGCGGAACGGGCCCTCCAGGAGAGCGAGAGGCGGTATCGCAACCTGGTGGAGACCATGCACGAGTTCGTCTCTGAGATAGACATGGAGGGGAGGATCCTGTTTGTCAACGAACCCTTTTCCCGGGCCACGGGATACGATGCCACGGAGCTCCTGGGCACCAACTTCTTCTCCTACCTCCACGAGGACGACCTGCCCATCACCACCTCCCACTGCAAGAACCTGAAGGAAAACCACGAGCCCATACGCAACTGCGAGTACAGGTTCAGGAAGAAGGACGGGACCTACCTGACCCTGGTGACCAACGGGGACCCGGTCTTCGACGCCCAGGGAAACCTGAAGGGGGTCCTCCAGGTCTCCTTCGACATCACCAAGCGGAAGGCAGACGAAGAAAAACTCAAGGAATACGCCCTCCGGCTGGAGGACTCCAACCGCCTCAAGCAGCTCTTCAACGACATCCTCAGCCACGACCTCTTCAATCCCCTGGGGGTGGTGGAGAGCTACATCGACCTCATCAGGGAAAAGGGCATCTCCAGCAAGGGTGAGGCGTATCTTGGGGACATGGAACGTTCCCTGAGGAAGGCCAGGGAGATCCTCCATGACGCCAACACCTACATGAGACTGAGGGACACCGAGGAGCTGGAGTTCAACGGGCTGAAGATCACATCCCTCCTAAAGGAGACCCTGGAGGACCTTGAAACCATGATAAAGGAGAAGGAGATACAGGTGGAATTCAGGCCCGAAAAGGAGGTCACCGTCCCTGCAAGCCCCATCATCAAAGAGGTCTTTACAAACCTTATCTCCAACTCCATAAAATACAGCCCCCGGGGCTCCACCCTCTCCATCGATATCCAGGATGGGGAGAACCTCAGGATAACCTTCGCGGACCAGGGTCCAGGGATCCCGGAGGAGCACAAGGAGGGGATATTCCAGAGATATGAGAGGCTGGAGAAGGGGGCGGTCCTTGGGGTGGGTCTGGGCCTTGCCATAGTCAAACGGGTAGTGGAACTCCACGGGGGCCGGGTCTGGGTGGAGGACAATACAATAGAATATTGTGACAAACAGGGACGAACCCGGAAGAAGAAGCAGGGAAGCATCTTTTACGTTAGTCTGCCGAAGGATAGGGCTTCTACAATGAATGATAGAGAAGGCAAAAAGCCTCAGTGAGGGGAAGGTTCCATCCGTCGGGGCGAGGAAGGCATCGCTTGGTACCCCCCGCTGCCGCTTTCTCTACCGCCCCAAGAGCCCGAGAGGGTGACTGAAAAAAGCGAGAGGGAGGGGACAGGGAAAGGGTTGAATGAGAACAACGCAGTAAACAGATATTCAACATGCATTAGCTAGAGCAATAGCATTCATAGCAAGGCGAGAAGACAAGACATAAGACGAGCACATAAAAAAAAGGTTTAACCCCTGGTGTAGAAACCCGGGGGCTTTTTTCAGGCAGTTTGCAGCCCATACTCAGGCGGTTTCAGGATTTGACTCCCCTGTTTGGGCAGCTACAGCAAAAACTTAAAGCTCCCCCGCAGCCTGTTTCAGGAAGAAAATCCGAAATGGAACCCTTCCACCGCGCCGTTACCAGGCCTTCCCCACCGCTTTTCAGGGTTGCTTCAGCCCCTTGGACCAGGAGCCTGAAAGGGCGATTGGGAGGACAACCATATTGTAAAAAACTGAAGAGGTAAAGACTCTTTTTCAGCATTAACATTAAGTTAACCATGTGTCCTTGAGAGAGCTTCATGAAACAACAGAGGTGGACATAAACAAGACATAAGACGATATACAAAAAGGTTTGGACATGACCTTGGATATTCCAAGGCTCCTCTCAGGTGCTCTCCATGGCTTTTTCCAGGGCGATTGCTAGGCAGGCGTTTGTGTCTTCCAAGGTTCGCACTTAGGTATCCTCGGCACTTTTCGACATTTTCTATTGTGATTTTCAAAGCATTGCATTGGTGTTTTTAGAGGATTTCCATGTCAAGAATGGACACCATCCTGGTTTCTTCTGGGAAAATTTCACACTTGAACATGTTCACTACAATATCACAAGGGGAGCGGGAGCGAGATGTCATCGATAGTGAGGAAAGGTATTCGGCCATTCTTCTGGATGAAAAGAAGTGCATTCGCGAACCGAGCACTTGTGCACGGTTTGCCCAATACCATCCAAAATTTGGAAAACTTTAAAATTAGGCATTTGGTATAAACCTTTAGCATCTTCTGGGGTGAGTCCAGAGGGTGGAGGTAAAACAAATGAAAAAATCCAGTTTCGGCGGGAAGACGGTGGCAAGCGGGGTAGGAGTAAGGAAGATTATTGGGAGTTCTCGAATTTTTCATCGTCGTATTGTAGCTATTGGAAAGAGAGGGCCGGAGGTAATCTAAAATGAATAAATTAATTTTGTTTGGATTGGTTTGTTTGGTTTTGATTGTGGGGTGCACACTGGGAGGTGAAGACGGAGGAAACAGCAACAGCGGGGAAGCACCAGAAGCGTTTGAGAAGTTCGAATTATATTTTGCAGAACCACCAGAATTTAATAAACCTGTGGAGTTAACGCTGGATGTTA
>CAZHQS010000028.1:2905-17351 GCA_964534545.1 Candidatus Hydrothermarchaeota archaeon | reverse complement strand
TTCAGGATGGAACGGATAATCACCTACTCGAAGAACGTCTTCATACCTCTGACCACCGCCTGCGCCAACAACTGCTCCTACTGCGGCTTCCGCTCGGAGAATCCCACCCTAATGACGAGGGAAGAGGTTGAAGGGCTCCTATCTGCCGGGGGGAAGGCAGGGTGCAAGGAGGCCCTCTTCACCTTTGGGGAGAGGCCGGAGGTCTACCCCCTGATAAAGGAGAGACTGGAGGAGTGGGGTTACGGGTCAGTCATCGATTACCTCCACGACCTCTGCGAGGCTGCCCTGGACTATGGCCTCCTTCCCCATACCAATGCGGGGGTCATGGCCAGGGAAGACCTTAAGAAGTTGAAGGACGTCAATGCCAGCATGGGCCTGATGCTTGAGAGTTCCAGTGAACGGCTTTGTGAGGCTGGGGGACCCCATGAGCAAAGCCCGGGGAAGCGGCCGGAAAGGAGGATACGGATGATGGAAGATGCGGGTAGACTGAAGATACCCTTCACCACCGGGATCCTCCTGGGCATCGGGGAGACCAGGGAGGAGGTGACGGATTCTCTGGAGACCCTCCGCCGCCTCTCGGAGGACTACGGCCACATCCAGGAGGTCATCATCCAGAACTTCGTGCCAAAAATGGGGACCCCCATGGCAGGTTATCCGGGGCCTTCTCTGGATGACATGATTTTTGCGGTGAGGGAGGCCCGGCGCCTCATGCCGGAGATGAGCATCCAGATCCCACCCAACCTCAACCCTTCCTCCTGGAAGGAATTGATAAAGGCAGGGGCCAACGACCTGGGGGGTGTATCGCCGCTGACCGTTGACCACATCAGCCCCGAGGCCCCCTGGCCCCACATCGGGGAGATGGTGGGGGCCATAGGGGATATGGGTTTTGTGGCCAGGGAGCGCCTGTGCATCTACCCTGGCTACATTGAGAAGGGGTGGTATCCGGAAAGGATGGAGCGCCTGATTTTTGGGTATGTCGATGACGACGGCCTGGTAAGGGAGGACTCCTGAAATGTTCGGCTTCCTGGAGGTCTCGCCCCAGGTGGGGGAAGTCCTGGAGAGGGCTCTGGAGGGAGACCGGCTGGAGACCTCTGATGCCGAGTTGCTGCTCAACACCACGGGGGACGATTTTCTTGCCCTGGGTTTGGTGGCCAACAAGATAAGAAAGGACAGGGTCGGGGAGGACATAACCTATGTGGTCAACCGCAACATCAATTTCACCAATATCTGCGAGGGGACCTGCCTCTTCTGCGCATACCACAAAAAGGAGGGGGAACCCGGCTCCTATCTCCTGTCTCTGGAGGAGATAGAAAAGAGGGTCAAAGAGGCCAGGGATGCGGGTGCCACGGAGATCTGCGTCCAGGGGGGCCTGAACCCGGACCTTGAAATGGAGTACTATCTTTCCATCCTGGATATCATTGAAGAGGCAGGGCTCCACGCCCATTCCTTCTCCCCCATGGAGGTCTACTATCTGTCATTGAAGACGGGCCTGGAGGTGGATGAGGTTCTCTCCCTACTGAAAGAGAGGGGCCTGGGTTCCATGCCGGGAACGGCGGCCGAGGTCCTGGACGATGCGGTCAGGAGGACCCTCTGTCCGGATAAGCTTACAGCAGGGGAGTGGGCCCAGGTGGTGGAGACCGCCCACAGGTCGGGCATCCCCACAACAGCCACCCTCCTCTACGGCCATGTGGAGACATCTGCCCAGAATGCCCGCCACCTGGAGGTTATCAGAGACATCCAGGACAGGACCGGGGGTTTCACCGAGTTCGTCCCCCTCTCCTTCATCCACCGCAACACCGAGGTATACCGCCGGGGGACATCTCGGCCAGGGGCCACCGGTATCGAGGACTTAAAGGTCTATGCCGTCTCCCGCCTTTTCCTGGACAACTTCCGGAACATCCAGGTCTCCTGGGTGAAGCTGGGGCGCAAGTTCGCCCAGGTCGCCCTCATGTACGGCGCCAACGACCTGGGAGGGACCCTCATGGAGGAGAGCATATCCAAGAGTGCGGGGGCAGGAGGTGAGATGATGGGGGTGGAGGAACTGAAGAGGGTGATAGAGAATCTGGGAAGGCGGCCGATCCAGAGGGATACCCTCTACAATCGAATATGATCTTTTGGAAGTCAATAGGAACCAGGAGTGCCCTGTACTTTCACTTCGACCACAGGAAATATATATGGAAAAGAACAATATTTCTTTCACTTATGATAAAAGAAGAGATAACCAACTTCCTTAAGAAGGAGATCTCCGAACAATTGAACAAGATCGCCCAGGATGGGCTGAACCTCAGGATGGACAGCACCAAACAAGCCATAAAACGGGCTTTCATCGTAAACGGCCTCCTGGGCCTTGGGCTCTTTTTCGTGCTTTTGGGCTTTGCCAAATACCTCCCAACCATTGTAAACATATCAGAGGGTGCCGCTTTCTTTTTGATAGGCCTGACCCTCATGGTTGTGGGCCTAATCTACCGGGCAGGCGGAAGGGATTAGGGGTCAAATTGGAACTATTATATGATAAACGGCATATAAGCAACGTCTTCTTCGGAATCCTTATCATCCTGGGACTTCTCCTGCTGGTCTATCTCATCCGTCCTGTCCTGGGGGCCCTGGGCATTACCATGGTCCTGACCTACTTTCTCAACCCCGTTGTCACGGCCATCCAGCCCCGTGTGAAAGGGCGCTGGATTGCCATAATGGTAACGGCCTTTTTCATCCTGGCGCCCCTTTTTGTCTTCTTCGTTTTGCTGACCACCACCCTGGTCTCCCAGGTCCTGGAGCTGACAAAGACCCCCCAGATGAAGGAGCTTCTGGATTTGGTAGGGGAGAACTACAAGGTCTACCTGGTCCCACCGCCCCCGGAGTTCGTCTCCCAGGTCAGCATTGCCACCCTGACCGCCTATAGGGATATCTTCACCCAGGGTTTTGGGGCCGCCGTCAATTTTCTTTCAGCGGTGGGAGGGGTCTTTCTCCAGGTCATCCTGGGCATGTTCTTTACTGTCTATATGCTCTTCAAGGTAGAGGGCATACAGCGTTTCTTTGATTCCCTGGAGGACCATAAGGTCAGACAATTTATCCTCTTTGTCCACGAGGGTTTGCAGCAGATTGTCTTTAGCATGTTTTTCACTGCCATCATCACCGGGGCCATCGCCACGGTGATCTATGCCGCCTTTGGGATACCGGTCTTTGTCCTCCTGGGATTTCTGACCGGGATAGTGGCCCTGATACCTGTTCTGGGCTGCTGGCTGGTCTACGGCCCCATAGCCCTCTACATCCTCTCCCTGGAGGGAACTGAACCCGCCATTTTTTTCCTGGGCCTATCCCTCGTCTTCATAAGCACCCTTCCGGATATGGTCATCAGGCCCTATATCGCCAGCAAGCGGGTTAATACGGGTCTGCTGGTCCTGGGATTCATCTGCGGCGTCCTGGTCTTCGGGCCCACGGGGGTCCTCCTGGGCCCCCTCATAATCATTTCCTGGGTGGGCTTCGTCCGGATATTTGTGGTCGGGGAGGTTCCATCAGAAGACCAGTGATTTTCCATTATCCCCTACTAGGTTACTATTTCCTTTTGTCTTCATGGACCATCCCCTCTACATCGGCATTGATGATACGGATTCCAGGAAGGGTATGTGTACCACCTACCTGGGGGCGGTGCTTTACGATGGGCTGTCAGAAGTGACCGAGGTAACGGAGGCAAGGCTTGTGCGCCTCAATCCCAACATCCCCTGGAAGACCCGGGGAAACGCCGCCGTATGCCTCAAGCTGGGGGGTGGGAGGACGTCCAGGATAAAGGAAATGGTGATGGATGCCGTGGAGACCCTGTCCGATTTTTCTGGGTCCAATACGAACCCAGGGGTAGTGTTTTTCCAGGGCGAGGTGCCAGGGGAGTTTACCGACTTCTACAGAAGGGCCCTCCATGGCATTGTCGGGATAGAGGAGGCCGAGGACCTGGCCGAAGCCCATGGTGCGGAGACAAGGAAGTTCAAGAACGGAAGGGGTATCATCGGGGCTCTGGCTGCCATCGGGGCGGACCTGACAGGGGACCATACCTATGAGATCATCGCCTACCGGCCCAGGGAAAGATGGGGGAGGGAGAGGGATGTGGAGGCGGAGTCCGTTGTCAGGATGGACAGGGAGACCCGCCCCCTGACCTTCAACAACATAGACCCTGATACCAACCGGGTCCTCATCACACCCAATACCCCATGTCCCATCCTCTTTGGTATCCGGGGAGAGGAACCAGAGGTATTAAGGAGGGCCAGGACCATGGTGGTATCCGAGCCCCCGGAACGGGAACTAATTTATAAGACCAACCAGGGGACCGATGCCCATCTCTTTCCTGTGAAGGGCATCTCTGAAGTGAAACCCTATTCCTCCATTATCCTGGAGGGCCGGGTGCTGGATAAGCCCCGTTTCGAGAGGGGTGGCCACCTCTTCTTCTCCATAACGGATGGGGCGGGGACCCTGGACTGCGCCGCCTACGAGCCCACCAAGGGATTCCGGTTCCATGTGGAGAAACTCCTTCCCGGGGACAGGGTCAGGATCTACGGCGGGGTGCGGGACAACGGGACGGTGAACCTGGAGAGGCTGGACGTCCTGGAGCTGGCAGAGGTTATGGAGGAGCAGAATCCCCTCTGCGGTGTCTGTGGAAAGCGGATGGAGTCCGCAGGGACCGGCCAGGGCTTCAGGTGCAGAAGGTGCAGGACAAAAAAAATGGAGAAGGTGAGGGTAAAGGTCCAGCGGGAACTCGGTCCCGGGGCCTACCAGGTGCCTCCAGGGGCCATGCGCCACCTGACAAAACCCCTGTCGCGGTTCACTCTTTCTGCCCATGCACCAGGACGTGGTAGCGGTGGTAGGGCTCAAGGGGGATGACATCCAGGACCTTGAATCCACCATCCTTCAGGTGTTTGATCTCCCTCTCAAAGACCTCCTGGGGGTCCCCTGCCACATCGATGCTCTTTGCCTTGACCGCCAGCAGGACCTCCCCGCCTTCCTTGAGGAACCATCTGGCGTTCCTTAGGAGTATCTCTGTCTGATCCTTCTGGGCCACATCCTGGTAGATGACATCGCAGGCCTCCATTAGGGCCGAGTAGCCTTCAGGGTCCCTGGCATCGGCAAGGATGGGGACCATGTTGGGTCTCCCTTTGCAGAGTTTGAGGAGGTCCCTCATGCTCCTCCTGGAGGACTCCACGCAGTAGACGATACCCTCCGGGCAGAGGTCCGAGACATGGCTGGCAGTGGTGCCGCTGGAGGCCCCCAGATACAGGACCACGGAATCCCCTTTTAGAGGGACCGAGGCGAGGCCCTTTAGGATGGCAGCAGAGAGCTTGGAGCGCTTGGGATTCCAGAGGCGGTACTCCCTATCCCCCTCCCTTACCAGCCTCTCGCCGTAGACCCTATCACCAGGGACCAGGTTCCTGGTGGCAAGGGAACCCTTGATATCGTATATCCCCGGGAACCGCTCCTTCACCTCTTCCTCCCCCCTTTCTTCTTTTTCCACCTCTTCTTCCCAACCCCCTTTTCAGGCCGGGTCCTGATGATCCGCATCCTTTTAGGTTCGTCTGGATATGTTTTCTTGATGTCTGCCAGCCTCTTTTCAAACTGATTCTTCAGCTCCGGTGCCAGGAACTTCCCCGAGAAGGCGTCAGCCCGGGCGGCCATGGCGATCTTGTTTGCCAGGGTCCTGGCGATCTTTCCCCTCTGCCACCAGGGTCCCCCTTTTACCGCTGGATACTGGAAGATGGCCCCGTGCTTGGGTGGGGGGGATTTATCCTTGAGGTGTTTGAAGAGGGCCTTTTCTGCCCCCAGCACCTGGATCTTTGAGGAGGGCATCATGGAGAGCCTTTCCAGTCCCCCGGAAAGGGAGAGGAGCCTTGCCCCCAGGGCCGGACCAATGAGGTATGACAGGTTGGGGGCGACCTCTTCCATCAAAGAAGCGATGTAATCCTCCAGCCTCCCCTTGAAGGACCCAAGGGCAGCGACCTGGCCCTCGAAGTCCCCGAGGACCTCCCTATCCTCCTCTGCCATCCTTGCAGGTGCTGATTCCTTCCCAGGATAGCAGAGACCCCTCCACTCCAGAAACCGTTCTGAGAGAAGGTTTGATGCCTCCTCTGCATCATCCAGGGCTTCGATGGCCTGGATGATGAGCTGATCCTTTGGCACCTCCTCCAGGGCCTTTTTGGCAATCTCGAGGGATACCTCCCTCACCAGCCTGTGGTAGTCCTCCCGGGATACCGAGGCGGCTTCAAGGATTGCACCCATATTTTTTACAAGGATGTCCTGGCGCCTCTCTGGCTCCCCACCGGGCAGCCTTGCCAGGAGGGTATCCTCTTCCTGGGAAGCCTTCTGGACCAATCTCTCGGCTATGGCCTCCGGGCTCCTTGGAAAGGGCTCGTGGTCCAGGACTTTTCCATCCTCGCCGAAGGCGAAGACCCCGAGGACAGCCCTGCCGTAAAAGACCTTCATGCCCTGGAATATGGACCTCAAGATATATTATTCTTCCTCGTCCTCTTCCCCGTCCACCCGCTCGATTCGTATCCGGTAGGGGAGCTTGGGTCGCTTGAGCTTTTTACCTTTGAGGCCCTCATCCAGGTTCGATACCCTGTTCAGGATTTCCTCGATACCGCCCGCCTTCTTCCGTACCAGTTCCACAGGGGATATGGCCTCATAGACATAGGGCCTTTTACCTGCCCCCTCCACCTCCAGCTTCTCCCTCTTGAGGATGCCACCCTGGCTCATCTCCTTCAAGGCCTCCCTGACCGAACTTGGGTGCAGGTTGGCGCCCTTGGCTATCTCCGGGGAGGTGGAGCGGCCGTTTTTCCTCAAGAAGAGGTAGATTTTGGACTTGGTCTCTGTGTCCAGGAAGAACTTCACCAGACCCACCAGGGCCTCGTCGAAATCGCCTTTCTCCGGGATCTTAACCTTGATCTCCTTCGCCATGGTCATCACCATTTTGTCGCTTGTATAATGACATAATTCATTAACGAGGTAAAAGTATCCTGCCGGCACGGAGGGCCAATATGTTTTTATCCTCCTTCGACCATCCCCCTTCTATGGGTCTCCTTGACAGGATCTTCGGCAAAAACCAGGTTCAAGATGGACCACAGGATATGAGGCTCGATGAAATCGATGCTCTGCTGAAGAGGGAGTTGGAAGGGGCCGCCCGGGGTATTGAAGGTCGGCTCCAGGAAATTGAGGAGGAGATTATCGCGGAGGCCGGGGAGATCCTTGAAATCCTTCAGGAGATTGAGGGGCGGGAGTTCCCGGAGGAGATTGAAAAGCGCATATACAAGCCGGTCAAAACGGCCAGGCCACGATATGTCAAGGGGATGAGAAAGGCGGTGGAGGGCATTCGGACAACCGCACCTGGGGCAGGATTGGATGGCCACAAGGAGTTTCAGAAGAAGGTGGTGGCGGCCCTCAAGTTCATCGAGAAGATCCAACGTGGTGACGGGCGCTACCTGGCCCTGGTCTTTGAGGAGGAGATCGTGAGGATCGGCACCCATCTAAACCGGATACTGGACTCTGTCCAGCAGCTTGGACAGACCATGGAGGACCTGGAGAACAGGATTGGCTTGATCAGGGAGGCCATGAAGGTGAAGGATGATGTGGACAGGCTCGGGAAAGGGATATTAGAGGCCAGGGAGGGGAGGGCCTCCCTTAAGGACACCCTGGCGGAGGGTGAAGGGAAGGTGGCCGAAATCCAGGGGGAACTGGAATCCTTTGTCAAGGGCCAGGAATATCTCAAACTGGTGGAGCTGGAGGCCAGGGCCAGCAGGTTGCAGGAGGAGATGGCAGGGATCAAATCCCAGGTCTTTTCATCCCTGGGGTCCCTGGGCCGGTTGCTTAGGAAATATCAGAGGGTTGTGGAAGGTACCGACCACGAGGAGGCCACAGTGGCCTTGGTCCAGGATCCGGTTGTCTTTTTTTTAAGGGGCGGCAATCCTGCCCCAGTCCTTGAGGGTGTGAAGAAGTCCCTGGAGGAGGGGCTCCTGAAGCTGAAGGAGAAGGAGATGAAGAGGACCTTCCCCAAGGTCGAGAAGGCCCTCGGTGTGGACTACCCCCGGCTTTTGATGACCTACAGAGAAAGGAAGGCTGAATTGGAAAAGATAACTGCGGAGATGGAATCCAGCCCAGCGGCCAGAAAGAAGGCCCAGCTGGAGCTGGAACTCGAAGCATCCAGGAAGCGTCTGGAGGCCTTGAGGCAGGAGCCCCACAGGATGGTGGAAGAGATTAAGGAGATGGAGTCACAGTATCAGGAGAAGATCAGGGAGCTGGAGTCCCTTCTGGGGGAAATATTGGAGAGGGAGGTTACCCTGGACCTCCAGGAAGGTCCTCCCTGAACTCCGAAAAGGCAACCCTTATTAACCCCCTGTCAATAAAGAGGTCCCCATGCTCATCCTTGTCTGTGGTCTGCCTGCCTCGGGAAAGAGCACCCTCTCGCGAAACCTTGCAAAAAAGATAGGTGCCCATGTCCTCAGGACCGACGTCATCAGGAAGGAGCTGATAAAAAAACCCTCCTACACTCCAGAGGAGAAGGAGCTGGTCTACTCCGTCACCCTCCTTGTGGCCAGGTACCTTTTGAGGGCAGGGGAGATAGTGATCCTGGACGGGACCTATTACAAAAGGAAGCTCCGCAAGAGGGTCTATAAGGTGGCCAAGGAATCAGGGGTCAAGATGGTGGTCATAGAATGCGTGGTGCCCGATTACATCATCCAGCGCCGCATGGACAATAGGAAAAGGAGGAAGGGGCAGCCCTCGGATGCCGACTATCAGGTTTACCTCAAGATAAAGGGGGAGTTTCAGCCCATAAGGCGAAAGCACATAACGGTTGACACCAGCAAGTACTACAAGGATAACCTCCAGGAGGTCCTGGGCCAGATATGGTTATAGGCCGGCATACCGGAAGGCCAGGTCGAAATATCGTTTCGTCAGTTTCTCTGACTCGCTTTTCTCCTCCGGTCCCACCGAGGGGTCGGAGAGCTTGAATCCTATCACCTTGGACCTCACATAGGCCCGGTAGCACTTGTAGAAGTCCAGGAGGGCGCGGATGTCCGTGTCGCCGCTTTTCTCGATGTAGGCATCCACCAGGGTCCCCGCGAGGTCCCCGTGGCCCTTGAAGTCCAGGTCCATGGCCAGAAAGGCCACCTCCGAGGCCACGTCCGAGCAGGAGAAGGCCCGATTGAACTCGATGGCATCGAAGATATATATCCCTGGTCTGTACCTATCTGTCCCCTCCCTGATGATGAATATGTTGCCGCCGTGGCAGTCCCCGTGGCATTCCCTGACCCGTCCCCCTTCGACCCTTTCCTGAAAGAGTTCCCTGTTGTCCTCGATGAAGTTCAGGATGTGGTCCTCCAGGGCATTGAACTTCTCGGCATCCAGGATCTCGCCCTTGAGCTCCCTGGTCTGGTCGAAGTTCTCCACCCAGTTCGTCTTGATCTGGTGGTAGCCGCCGTACTCGTCTACCCCCTCCCCGGTGGCGGCCCTGGCATGAAAATCCGCCAGGAGGGCGGCTATCTCCACCATGTCGGATTCAGAAACCTCGCCTCTCTCCAGGCTTTGTCCCATGAGGGCCTCTTGGGGCAGCTGGACCATCTTGACGGCGTACTCCAGGGTCTTCCCGGGACCCTTTACTCTGATGTTCCCGTCTTTCGCGCGGTTCAGGGGCACGACCTCCAGGTAGATGTCGGGGCACAGGCGCCGGTTGACCCGAAGCTCCTCCTGGCAGAAGAACCTCCGCTTCTCCAGGGTGGTGAAGTCCAGGAAGCCGAAATCCACGGGCTTTTTTATCTTGTAGACATATTCCCCGGTGAGGAAGACAAAGGATATGTGGGTCTGGATGACTTTGATATCGCCGGTGGGCACGTCGTAGGTATCAGGGTTCAGCAGGGCATCGGCTGCTTCGTGGCCCAGGGGACCTTCCGGGGGATTGCTCGCTGCCATGGGTTTAACTTGGGTTTAAGGTATAAAATCATTTTTCCCCCGCCCCCACAAAAAACCCTTAAAGGTTAGTGCTGGAACATATAACATGAAACGCTCCGGCACCGTGAATTTGCCCCTCCACGGGGGCAGGGCGCCCAGGTGGCTCTTCCAGCGCATGGTGCGCCTTGCTGGGGCCATCAGCGATGCCCTGGTTTACGAGTACGGGCGGGACGAGCTTTTGAGGCGGGTCTCGGACCCCTACTGGTTCCAGGCCTTCTCCTGTGTCCTGGGCTTTGACTGGCACTCCTCTGGTACGACCACCACGGCCTGCGGGGCCTTGAAGATGGCCCTGGACCCGGAGGAACATGGCATAGCGGTGGCCGGGGGCAAGGGCAGGGCCTCCCGGCGCACCCAGGAGGAGATCGGGCGCTTCGGCGATGTCCTCTCCCTCTCCACGAAAAAGCAGGACCGGCTGAGGTACACCTCCCGTATCACCGCCAAGGTGGATAACTCCTGCATCCAGGACGGCTACCAGCTCTACCACCACTCCTTTCTCTTCACCGAGAAGGGTGACTGGGCCGTGGTCCAACAGGGCATGGGCGCCCATCAGGCCAGGCGCTACCACTGGCACTCCGATTCCCTGGTCAAGGATTTTATCACCGAGCCCCATGCAGGAATCGCCTGCGACCTGGTGGAGGAAAGGACCCTGGATATGACCGCCCGGCAGAGCCGGGAGGCCCAGGAGGTGAGCCTCGACCTGGTAAAGGATGGTCCCTCCCACCTGAAGAGGTATTTCAAGCCTTCGGCCCAGCGCTCCCTGGAAGAGTTCGCCACCGGAGAGCAAAATGGATTCGGCCTTCCGGCCCACCACCCTGTCTTGGATATGGACATATCGAAAGCCGGATGGGATGTACTGGAGAGGGCCTACGAGATTCAGCCTTCCTCCTACGAGGAGCTGATGGCCCTTCGGGGCATGGGCCCCAAGAAAATTCGAGCCCTGGCCCTTATCTCCGAACTGGTCTTCGGGGCGCCCCCCAGCTGGAAGGACCCGGTGAAATACTCCTTCACCCACGGCGGCAAGGACGGTTTCCCCTACCCGGTGGACAGGGAGACCTATGACCATTCGATTCAGGTCTTGAAGGATGCGGTGGAGGGGGCGAAACTTGAGTCCAGGGACAGGTATCATGCCGTGAAGAGACTCAAGAACTTCCTTTGATAAATAAGCCGATCCATCCGGGTATAGTGACCCCCTAGGACTTTCGAGGGATAGTGACCCATACGGCGGGGCGGGGACTTGAACCCCGGATGACCGGGTGGGTCATTCTCGGTCATCAGCCGAGCGCATTGCCGCTCTGCCACCCCGCCATGGAGAATTTATTTATACTTGTTATTCAGATATGTTAGGTTAGACCGGGTGGGTCAACTCGGTATCAGCCGAGCCGGTGGCGCTCTGCCACCTCTTTTTCTTCTTTACAACCCGAAGTTAATCTGTATTTGGCGAGGGCGCGGGAAAAGTTCCTTCACTCAGCTAGAACCCCCTGCACCACCGCCTCAAGGAGCTTCTGGCTCTGAACCTGGGAAGACACTATCTCCTCCTTTAAATCTTTTCGATTTTCAAAGCTAGAACAGCCTGTCCTCCTTCCCGCCCCTTCTGAGGAGGTCCCGGGCCTGCCGGGTGGCGAATTCCATCACGTCTCCCGGATTCAGGGTCCTGAACTCCCTGCCCTGCATAAGGATTTGACCGTCCACGATGACACTATCGACGTCAGAACCCTGGGTCGAATAGACCAGGTGGGAGACCGGGTTGGTCAGGGGTGTGTGGTGGGGCTTGTTGAAATCAACGAGGATTATATCGGCCCTCTTTCCCACCTCCAGGGAGCCGATTTCGTCCTCCATCCCCAGGGCTTCCGCCCCCTTTATGGTGGCCATCTCTAGGACGGCCTCGGCCGGGACCACGGAGGCGTCCATCTGCCTTACCTTGTGGAGGAGGGCGGTGATCTTCATGTCCTCGAACATGTCCAGGGAGTTGTTGGAGGCCGCACCGTCGCTGCCCAGGGAGACGGTAATGCCCTTACTGAGATATTCCGGGACAGGGGCCACCCCTGCGGCGATCTTCATGTTGCTCACCGGGTTGTGGGAGATTTTCACATCATGTTTCTTGATGATCTCGAACTCATGTTCCTTTGGCCATACACCATGGGCCGCCACCACCTCGGGCCCCAGGAACCCGATCTTTTCCAGGTACTCGAAGGGCGGGGCTCCTTTGGCCGTCTCCGACTCCTCCACCTCCCCCTCGGTCTCGGAGACATGGATGTGTATCCCGGTCTCCTGTTTTTCTGCCTCCTCCTTTGTTGCAATTAGGAGCTCCTCGGAGCAGGTGTAGGGGGCATGGGGGGCGAAGAAGACCTTTATCCGATTTTCCTTGTATTCCCTCACCTTCCTGCGACCCTCCTTCATGGCCTCATCCACACTGATCTGCAAGACCAGGTCGAACATGGCATGGGACAGGACCGCCCTCATGCCCGACTCCTTTACCGCCCGGGCCACCTGGTCCAGCTGGAAGTACATGTCGTTGAAGGTGGTGGTGCCGCTGGAGATCATTTCGAGGCAGCCCAGGAGGGACCCTGCGTAGATGTCTTCAGAAGTGAGCCGGGCCTCCAGGGGCCATATCTCTTCCTGGAGCCACTGGGCGAGAGGGAGGTCGTCGGCAATTCCCCGGAAAAGGGTCATGGCCAGGTGGGTATGGGTATTGACCAGCCCCGGCATCACCACCTTTCCCCGGGCATCTATCTCGAAATCCGCCTCGCCCTCCACCCTTTTTGCTATCTCTATGATCCTGCCGTCTTCGATACCCACGGACCAGTCCTTTAGGATCCTCCTGTCAGGGTCCAGGGTGACTATCACCCCTCTCTTGATCTTGATGTCCATTGGTAGTATATGGGTATAATAAAAACTTAAAGGTTTTTCTGGAAGGTCATCCGGTTCTAAGGGGACTGGGCCCTAACTTTTTAAGCCTCTCGCTGAACTCTTCCATGGTCTTGGCGAAGATCTCCCCCTCGGAGGCCGATACCCACTTCAGCATAAGCCTCTCCTTCTCTATCCCTAAGTCCTCCAGGATGTTCTCCACGAAACGGATCCTCTTCTCGGCCTTGTAGTTGCCCGAGACGTAATGGCAGTCCCCGTAGTGGCATCCCCCGATGAAGACCCCGTCGGCGCCCTTGGCGAAGGCCTTTAAAATGAAGGCCGGGTCCATCCTGGCGGTGCACATGATCCTGATGATCCGTATGGGGGTGGGGTACTGCATCCTGGAGGTGCCGGCCAGGTCGGCCCCGGCATAGCAGCACCAGTTGCAGAGGAATCCGATGATCTTGGGCTCGAACTCTGCCATTTCGTCAGGCCTCCTGGGAGCCTTCCTCGAAGGCGGCGTCTATCTGGGCATAGATCTGCTCGTCCCTGAAGTGTCTTATCTGCATGGCGCCCGTGGGGCAGGCCCCGGCACAGGCCCCGCAGCCCTTGCAGAGGGCCTCGTTGATGGTAGCCTTCCTCTCCTTTATCTCGATGACACCGAAGTCACAGACCTTCTCGCATATCCTGCACCCGATACATTTGTCCGGCTCCACCTCGGCCACGATGGCCTCCACCTCCACCTCGCCCTTGGCCATGGGTATGGCTGCCCTGGCGGCGGCGGCACTGGCCTGGGCCACGGTGTCCGGAATGTCCTTGGGTCCCTGGCAGGTCCCGGCCAGGTAGACACCGTCGGTGAGGGTGTCCACGGGCCGTAGCTTGGGATGGGCCTCCAGGAAGAAGCCGTCGGCACCTCTGGAGATCCTGAAGAGCTGGGAGATGTCCTCGATATCTCTCGGGGGCTCCAGACCCACTGAGAGGACCACCAGGTCCAGGTCCACCTCCAGGGGCTCCCCCAGGAGGGTATCCTCCACCCTGACCACCAGGTTCTTGGTATCGGGGTCCTGGACCACTTCGGAGGGACGGCCCCGGATGAACCTGATGCCGTACTCGTCCTGGGAGATCTTGTAGAACTCCTCATAGCCCTTGCCGAAGGCCCGGATGTCCATGTAGAAGATGAAGACCTCGGCCTCGGGGTGCTTTTCCTTGTAGAGGCGGGCGTTCTTGATGGCGTACATACAGCACACCCTGGAGCAGTACTGGTTGGTCTTCTCGTCCCTGGAACCCACGCACTGGATGAACCCGATGCTGTGGGGCTCCTTGCCGTCGGAGGGGCGCAGGAGCTTGCCGCCGGTGGGGCCGGAGGCGTTTATCAGGCGCTCGAACTCCATGGCGTTTATCACGTTGTCATAGCGGCCGTAACCGTACTCCTCCTTCCTGGTGGCATCGAAGATCTCGTAGCCGGTGGCCACTATAATCGTACCTACTTCCAGGGTCACAATCTCGGGCTCCTGGTCAAAGTCTATGGCATCGGCGTCGCAGACGTTCTCGCACATGCCGCAGCCCACACAGGCGTCCATGTCGATGGTATGTATCAGGGGGACGGCCTGGGGGAAGGGCACAT
>CAZHQS010000028.1:0-2805 GCA_964534545.1 Candidatus Hydrothermarchaeota archaeon | reverse complement strand
CAGGCGTCCATGTCGATGGTATGTATCAGGGGGACGGCCTGGGGGAAGGGCACATAGGCGGCTTTTCTGGCCCCGAGGCCGTAGTTGAACTCCGAGGGGACCTCGATGGGACAGTTCTCGGCGCAGAGACCGCAGCCCGTGCACTCCTCTTCCTTTACGAACTTGGGTTTCTTTTCGACCTTGACGGTGAAATTTCCGATAAAACCGTTGACCGCCTTTACTTCGGAGTAGGTCAAAAGCTCTATGTTTGGATGTCTATCGGCATCCACCATCTTTGGGGTCAGGATGCAGGCCGAGCAGTCCATGGTCGGGAAGGTCTTGTCCAGCTGGGCCATCTTTCCCCCGATGGTGGGGCTCTTCTCCACCAGGTAGACCTTGAAGCCCTGGTCAGCCAGGTCCAGGGAGGCCTGGATGCCAGCCACCCCGCCCCCTACCACCAGGGCCTTCTTTTTGACCGGGACCTTGGGGTTCTCCTGGGGGGTGATGAGCCTGGCCCTTGCCACAGACATCCTGACCAGGTCCTTGGCCTTCTCGGTGGCCTTCTCCGGCTCCCTCATGTGGACCCAGGAACAGTGTTCCCTAATATTGGCGATGTCCACCAGATAGGGATTGATGCCCCCCTCCTTGGCCGCCAAGCGGAAGGTGGGTTCGTGCATCCTGGGGGAGCAGCAGGCCACCACGACCCTGTTGATACCTTCATTTTTTATATCATCCTTGATCTCCTGCTGGCCCGGGGCAGAGCACATGTACTTGTTGTCCTTGGAGACAACCACGCCTTCCAGGTTTTTGGCATAGTCCCGGACATCCTCCACGTCCACGACACCGGCGATGTTGACGCCGCAGTGACAAACATAGACCCCAACCTTTGGCTTTTCCTCTTTTTCCGTTCTTTCCTCTGCCATTCCGGACCTCCAATCAGGATATCGAATTGCTGAATCTATTCTACATTATTTTTAATGAGGGACTTGACGGCACATTATTTATAACTTTTTCTAAGAAGGAAGGAGGTATATCTAATTTTTTCTCCAGGCTACCAGATTTATGAACCAGGAAATGAACCCCACCTAAACATTTTTTATCTTCGCCCCTCAATTAAGAGTATGGAGTTTCCTGTCCTTGAGATTGACCTGGCTGGGGATAGAATCAGGACCCATGACCTATCAGACCACATCTCTGAGTATATCGGTGGCAAGGGGTTGGCCACAAAGCTACTTTTTGATGGGATGGTCCCTGGTATCGACCCCCTCTCCCCTGAAAACCTCCTTATCTTCATGGCCGGCCCCCTCTCGGGCACACCGGCACCCCAGTCCGGACGGATGTCCGCCGTGGCCAAATCCCCCCTGACTGGTGCCCTCTGCGATTCCCACTGTGGTGGTTATTTCGCCTATGAGCTTCGAAGGGCTGGTCTGGGTGGTATTATCATAGGGGGCAGGTCCGAAGATCCGGTATATCTGGAGATTGTGGATGATGAGGTGGTCCTTGAGGACGCCCGGGACCTCTGGGGTCTGGACACCCGGGAGACCGAGGCAGCCCTCCGGGGGGACGGGAGGACCAGGGTCCTCTCCATTGGACAGGCAGGGGAGAACCTGGTCCGCTTCGCATCCATAATCCATGACGGTCATCGGGCCTTTGGCAGGGGTGGTCTGGGGGCTGTCATGGGGTCCAAGAACCTCAAGGCCATTTCCGTCAGGGGTTCAGGCAGGGTTCCGGTCCATGACAGGGAGGCCTTGAGGGACATATCCAAAGGGTGCTACGCCCTCCTGGAGAAACACCCTACAACCGGGCGTGTCCTTAGACGATATGGGACGCCCAACGTGCTGAACATCGTCAATGGTCTCGGCCGGTTACCCACCAGGTATTTCAGCGCCACCTCCTTCGAAGGGGCTGAGGCCGTCTCCGGCGAGGAGATGGAGAGGTACATCGTGGGCAGCTACGGCTGTTTTGGATGTCCTGTGAGGTGCGGGAAGACCGTGGAAATACAGGGTATAAGGACCCACAGCCTGGAGTACGAGACCATCTTCGCCTTCGGTCCCCTCTGTGGAAATAACGACCTCAGGACGGTGGCCCAGGCCAACGAGCTTTGCAACGCCCTGGGCATGGACACCATTTCCTGCGGCTCTGCTGTCGCATATAGTATGGAACTGGCAGAAAAGGGGCTTCTGGACCATCCTATCAAATGGGGGAACAGGAAGGGCATCCTGGAGCTGGTGGGAATGACCGCCCGCCGGGAGGGTATCGGGGACCTCCTCGCCAGGGGTGTCAAAGGGATGGGGGAGGAACTGGGGGATGATGGTGCCGTCCATGTCAAGGGGATGGAACTGCCTGGCTACGACCCCAGGGGCACCCGGGGGCTGGCCCTGGCTTACATGACCTCCAACCGGGGGGCCTGTCACCTCCGTGGTCCCATTTACATCGAGGAGATCCTAACCAAAACCCTATCTCCCAGGGAGACGGCGGGGAAGGCCGCCTATCTGAAAAGACTCCAGGACCTCCATGCGGCCATCGACTCCCTGGAGGTCTGCAAGTTCACTGTCAGGGCCTTGACGGAGGAGGATTATGCCAGACTCTTGACAGCTGCCACTGGCATACCCTTCACTGGGGAGGACGTCCTGAAGGCAGGAGAGAGGATCTTCAATCTGGAGCGCCAGTTTAATCTCCGGGAGGGTCTGGGCAGGGAGCAGGACCGCCTCCCTGCCAGGCTCCAAGAGGAGGGGGATACAGGACTCCTGGAGGAGTACTACAGGTTGAGGGGCTGGGATTGACCCTGAAGGCCAATTGAAATTTTCTTCAAGTAAGTTTTAAATA
>CAZHQS010000027.1:15812-17519 GCA_964534545.1 Candidatus Hydrothermarchaeota archaeon | reverse complement strand
TGCCCCCGCCGGGATTCGAACCCGGGTTTAGGGTTCCGGAGACCCTCGTCATATCCAGACTAAACCACGGGGGCTGAAAAATACTTAATACAGGTCCTTTTATTTATATACAATGGATATCTCCATAATCGTCCCCACCCTGAACGAGGAGTCCTACATTGAGGACTGCCTCCAGTCCGTGAGGGATCAGAAGACCGACCTCGAATTTGAAATCATCCTGTGCGATGGGGCCAGTGAGGACCGGACCAGGGAGATCGCAGAGGGTTATGCGGACCATATATTGGTGTCTGAGAGACGCAGCGTGGCCCTCCAGCGGAACATGGGAGCCCGGGAGGCCGGGGGCGACCACCTACTCTTCCTGGACGCAGACACCCGCCTGCCGGAGGACTACCTCGAGAGGGCCCACGGGAAGTTCACGGACCCGGCCCTCCTGGCCTTCAGCGCTTCCTTCAAGTTCTGGGAGGACTCGAAAAAATTCCTCATCCCGGAAAAGATCGCCAACTCCTATTTCCTCTTCAAGAGCAATCTGGGGGCCGCGACCCTCCCGGGTTTCAATATAAACATTAGAAATAGTGTATTCCGGTCAGTGGGGGGATTCAAGGACGTCCCCCTGGAAGACGTGGACTTGAGCATCCGCCTGGTCCGCCGGGGGACCATCAAGTACTTCAGCGACTTCTTCGTCTACACCTCTGCCCGGCGCCTTGAGAAGATGGGGGCCCTGGGAACAATCAAATATTATACGGAGGTGGACCAGGTGCGCAAGAGCCCGGAGTACAAAAACTTCATGCGCTACAACGATTATGTAGAGTGCCGCAAGGGCCTCTCGGACTGCGCTGAGAAGGTTGGCATTCTCGACCTGTGCACGGACACGGCCCTTCATAAGTATATCAGCGATGTCCTTGAGGGCCTGACCGATTCCGTGGTCCGGAAGGTGAAGACCAGGGAGCAGTGGATCGAGGACACTTTGAGGGTTTCCAGGTCCCTCGCTGATTTGAAGATGCGGGTAATGGTGGACAGGACCGATGTGGACAGGGCCTTAGAGATGGTGAAGGCCCGCATCGAGAAGGTCAAAAACTTTTCCCTGCGGGAGAGGCTGAAACTTTGAAGGACAAGATAGTCTTCATAGGACGCTCCAATGTGGGAAAGTCCAGCACCATCAGACTGCTCACCGGGGCCAAGGTGAAGGTTGGAAAAAGGCCGGGAGTGACCCTGGAGCCCGCCTTCATCCCCTACGGGCGCCACACCATCGTGGACATGCCGGGTTTCGGTTTCATGGCCGGGGTGGGCGACAGGAAGCAGGAGGAGATGAAGGACTTCATCGTTCCCTATCTGGAGCACTCGGAGGACCTCTTGTTCGCGGTCCAGATAACCGATATAAAGTCCTTTGCAGAGATCGCGGCCCGGTGGGCCGGACGGGGCCATGTGCCTCTGGAGGTGGAGATGTTCCTCTTTTTGAAGGAGGTTGGGCTGGAGCCCATATTTGTGGCAAACAAGATAGACAAACTCAAGGTAGCCCAGCGGGACGAAAAGCTCGATGAGGCCTGCGCCCTCTTGGGCATGGTCCCCCCCTGGACCGACCACAGGGATACCATAGTCCCCTTCTCGGCCAAGACAGGGGAGGGGCTGGAGGAGCTTAAGGCCCTGCTGCGCAGGCGGCTGGGGTGAGGCATCAGTCCGGCATCAGGTCCTCCCCCCCGAAGAAGGTCT
>CAZHQS010000027.1:5822-15712 GCA_964534545.1 Candidatus Hydrothermarchaeota archaeon | reverse complement strand
GCGGCTGGGGTGAGGCATCAGTCCGGCATCAGGTCCTCCCCCCCGAAGAAGGTCTGCTGGGCCACGTTGTAGAGGTCGTCCATACCTTCGAAGGTCTCCGCCGAGATGGGTATCAGGGGGCGATATATCTCCAGGGACTCCAGGGTCTTCAGGAGTTGGAAGGCCATCTGGTTGTCCATGGTGGCCTTCTCCGAGGAGAGGGAATCAAAGAGGACATCCGGGTTGGTGGACCACTCCAGGACCCTTTCCAGGTCCCCCGCCTCCATGAGGTCAACCTTGCTCAGCACCGAGACGGAGGGGTAGTAGAACCTGAACCAGGCCGAGGCGAAAAGGAGCAGCAGGGACACAAATCCCCCCGGTCTTGAGGATACCACCGGGTCGAAGAGGAAGGTTAGTAGGGAGGACTCCGCCCCCAGGACATCGATGACTGCCCTGGAGGACTCCCTCATGGTGAAGAGCTCCATCTGGCCCGGGGTATCGATGAGGATGTAATCAACGTCGTAGCCGTCTAGGATACTCCTGATCTCCCCTGCCTTGAGGGCCAGGAGGTCGGCGCATACCACCTGGGCCCCGTTGGGCCCCATGTTGTAGTGTTCCATCACCTGGGGGAGGCTGACCCACTCCCTGATGTCCACGTCAGGGGAGTAGGGGAGGACATCGGCCCCGGGGTCCAGATTGACGACGATGGCATCGAAGCCGTGCTGCTCCATCCAGGTCTTGAAGCCCCCGGTGAGGGTGGTCTTGCCCGAGCCTGCCGTCCCGATGAAGTACAGATTAACCGCCATATCTCTCAATCCTCTCCAGGGCTGCTTTGACCCCTGCGGCGACCCCTTCGGTCTCCACCCATCCCCGGGGCTTTATGGCATCCCCCACGTTGTAGAGCCCCCGGATAGGGGTTTCCGGCCCCAGGATCTTCCCGGACATGGTGCGGTTCACGGGCCAGCCGTTGTGATAGGTCTGGACCATGAGGACCTGGCAGTGGCTGTCAAAGTCAGGGAAGAGGTCGTGGAGGTCCTGGATTCCGAGCTCGATTTCCTCCTTTACGTCCTTTGCCGGGTCATAGCTCTGGTGGCTCATGAGGAGGTGTTTCCCCTTGGGGGCCAGGGTCGGGTCAGCGTTGGTCACCTCGTTTAGGCCGTCGATGCGCCGGGCCTGGGGGGTGAAGAGGGACCCGGTGTGTCCCAGCATGGGCCGGTCGCAGGCCACCGAAATCTTGATTCCCGCGGCCTCGGGGACGTTGGAGATGGACCTGACATAGTCAGGGTCCAGAAGGTCCTCAGGCAGCAGGGCGATGGTACCCATGGGTCCTATGTTAGAGATGACCACGTCAAAATCAAGGGTCTCGCCTCCGCAGACTATACCGGTGGCCCGCCTGCCCGAGGTGGTGATCCCGTCCACCCCGGCCTTGAGGTCAACCCTACCACCACTCCCCTCGATGAGGTTCACCAGGGCACGGGTCACCGCGCCGCACCCCCCCTCCGGTATCCCAGGGCCGCCGTAGCGGTTGAAGTTTGCTGTGATGGACAGGAATTCCTTGGATGTAAGCTGGTCTGCGTGAATGCTTAAGGTCCAGCCGCAGAAGGAGTCCGACAGCTCCAGGGCCAGCCGGTTGTTGAGCCTCTTCTTGACCCAGTCCCGATAACTCTCCTTTCCCCCCTTTCCCAGCTTCAGCATGGCGTGAATGGAGGCCACCTTTACCTTGTCCCTCAGGGAGAAGAGGTCCTTGACCTGGCCGAACTCGTAATCCTTCCCGTTGATCCTGAAGAGGCCCGGGGGGTTTGAGGGTAAGATCCTTACTCCGGTATCCAGTTCTTCAAGCATCCTTCCCAGGGGACCCCTTTTGCCGTGGGGTATCATGTGGAGGGCCCCGGTGGTGAGCTGGAACCCCTTGTATTCCAGGTTGGTGAACCTGCCCCCGGGGTAGGGGAGCTTCTCGAAGACCTCCACCTGGTGCCCCTTCCTTGCAAGGTAGGCCCCGCAGAGAAGACCCCCGAGACCTGCCCCGATGATACCGACCTTCAATCCTCCACCTCCTCGATGGCATCATTGGGGCAATAGGCCACGCAGACACCGCATTCTATACATTTTTCAGCATCGATTTCTGCCTGGCCGAAGACGGTGATGGCCTCCTTGGGACAGAAGGGTAGACAGTGTCCGCAGCCGATGCAGGAGTTCATGATGAGCATAAAACCACCGGTAAGTCTTTAAAAAGCCGATGATTATAAATATTTCGAAGACCCTAAGGAAGGTGGCCATGAACCCAAGTTATCTCCTCCAACTGGGCCAGGTCTACGGTACACAGGTGGTCCTGGAAACCCTGATGCTGATGGTACTTCTTGTAGCCCTTTTCCTCCTCTTCGGAGCCATGGCCGCCGGAATTCCCGAAGTAACCCTATCCAGGGCCCTCCTTTCCTCTGTGCTGGTGCTATGCGTCCAGTGGATTGTGTCGGTGGTCTTCTCCTACATACCCGTGGTGGGTGGTATATTGGGCTTCATCTTCAGTCTCCTGGGGATGATCTATGTCCTGAAGGTTACCTTCGGGGTCGGGTGGTCCACCGCCTTTGTCACCTTCATCTTCGCCATCCTCGCCGAGGTGGCCACCGGGACGGTGGTGAGTCTCTACCTGGGCATTGGCCTTTCCAACTTCGCCCAACAGTTCCTGTTTGTGAGTTAGGTCGATGAGATCAAAGATAGTCTTCGGTGCGGTCCTCCTGATGCTTGTCTTCCTGCTGGTCAGAAGTCCAGCCCCGGGGGAGGAGGAGACAGGTCCCCGGCTGGTCTTTGATGATGGTACGGCGGTCAGGGTGGAGGTCCTCACCACCCCGGAGGAGAGGAGCCATGGGCTCATGCGCCAGCACGAACTGGCCCCGGATGCCGGGGTCCTCTTTGTCTTCGAGGAGGAGGGGACCTACTATTTCTGGATGAAGAATACCTACATCCCCCTGGACATAATCTGGTTTGATTCAGATTTCAGGGTGGTGCATGTCCAGCCCAGGATCTATCCCACCCTGGAGGATCCCCCACCCATGTACACCTCTCCGGTGCCGGCCCTCTATGTGCTTGAGGTGAATGCTGGCTTCGCGCAAAAACACGGGATCGAGGTTGGGGACAGAGCCTCCCTCGTCCAGTGACTACCATTCCTCTTCGTCGAGGCAGAACTCGCAGAGTTCCTCCTCCGGGTCACCACACCTGTCGCAGAACACCCTCCCACAGGTCCCGCACTTGGGCAGTTCGCTTTTCTGGTTGCCGCAGATGTCGCATTCTGGCGCCATGGTCCCTCACTTGAGAGAGGGACCGGGAAATATTTAAGCCTTCTGGTCACAGGGGCGTGGCCTCAGCGTGGGTAGGTCCCACCTTTTTTATCCTGGCCCGGACCCTCTGCCCGGGGGCCATGCCCTGGATGAAGACCTTGTGCCCCTGGAAGAACCCGTAGCCGTCCCCCCTTCCCCCTGTACCTTCGATCTCCAGGACCAGCTCCTGGCCCACGGAAACAGGAGCCCTGAAGTAGCCCTTCCCGAGAAGGTACACCTCGGCAGACTGGCCCCGGGAGGCCCGGGGTTTGGCAATCTTGGTGTACTGGAACATCCCACCCATGGTCTGGAAGAACCCTTTGGTCTCCTCCCCCTGGAACTGTTTCATGAGGATGTTCCCCCCCGGCCTTAGCACCTCCTCTGCGAGCTCCAGGACGGCCCGGCACAGCTCCACCGAGCGGAAGTGATCCATGGACCACACCCCGGAGATGTCCGGGGAGGCGTCAGAGATGACCGCGTCGGCCTCGGGCATGATCTCCTTTATCCTCTCCTGTACCTTGGGCTCGGTGAAGTCCCCCTGGATGGTCCTGACGTTTTCGAGATTCAGGGGGGCGATGTAGTCCAGGTCCACCCCCAGGACGAAACCCTCCTCCCCCACCAGCTCCCTGGCCATCTGGAGCCAGCCACCCGGCGCCGCACCCAGGTCCAGGACCCGGTTCCCCTTTTTGATGACCCGGTGCCTCTTGTTCAACTGCCTGAGCTTGTAGGCGGCCCTGGAGCGGTAGCCCGCTGCCTTGGCCTGTTTGTAGTATTGATCTTTCTTTTTGTCCCGGATCCAGCGCTTGGACATCTTAGATCGTTATCTCGATGTCCAGCCTCTCAGCAAGCTCCTTGTACCGGTTCCGAATCGTAACCTCCGTCACACCCGCCACATCGGCCACCTCCCGCTGGGTCCGGCGCTCGCCTAAAAGGACCGAGGCGATGTAGATGGCCGCCGCCGAGACCCCGGTTGGCCCCCGTCCAGAAGTGAGCTCCTGGCTCATGGCCTTCTTCAGGATCTCGATGGCCTTGGACTGGACCTCCCCTGAGAGCCCGAGTTCCGAGCCGAACCTGGGCACATAGTCGATGGGGGTGGTGGGCTTCAGGTTGATTCCCAGCTCCCTAGCGACGAAGCGGTAGGTCCTGCCGATCTCCTTGCGGTTGAGCTTTGCCGCATCCGCGATCTCGTCCAGCGTGCGCGGGACGCCGCACTGCCGGCAGGCCGCATAGAGGGAGGCTGCCGAGACCCCCTCGATGCTCCGTCCCCGTATGAGACCCTTCTCCACGGCCTTGCGGTAGCAGACCGCCGCCGTCTCCCGGACGTTCCGGGGCAGGTGGAGCCGGGAGGCCACCCTGTCCAGTTCGGTGAGGGCAAAGGCCAGGTTGCGCTCGGTGGCGTTGGAGACCCTGATCCTCTGCTGCCACTTCCTGAGCCGGTAGATCTGGGCCCTCTTCTTGGGCGCGATGTCCTTGCCGTAGGAATCCTTGTTCCTCCAGTCTATGACCGTGGATAGCCCTTTGTCGTGAATGGTGTAGGTCATGGGGGCCCCCACCCTGGAGCGCTTCACCCTCTGCTCATAGTCAAAGGCCCTCCACTCGGGGCCCATGTCCATAATCTTCTCATCGCATACAAGACCGCAGTTGTTGCACACGATCTCTGCCCTCTCATAGTCACGGCTTAAGGACTTGGAGCCGCACTCCGGGCACTCCTCGATGTATTCAACCCTTTTTTCCACGAGATTTTCCACCCGATTTCCTCCTTTTTTTCCTTTGGACGGTGACAAATAGAACGTCTTTCGTCTTAAAACCCTTCTTCTCAGGTTTGATTATGATATATGGATTAGAAACAGGTCCGATGACATCTTTAACCTTCCCCACCCTTTTGGAGTCCCTGGTAACCACCGGTGCATAAATGGGAGGCACCTCCTGGCTCTGGACCACTAGATTTCCCTCATGGGTCCAAAAACTGGGTTTGCCAATGGGTTTCAAACATGGGCCTCCTTATATAATTTGCGAAAATTATATATACTTCTTTAATAACCGTTTGGGGTTAACGCTTGTAACTATTTCTGAATCCCCCTCAGAAAGTCCGGCCCGGGTGCCAATGGCCCTGGCCTCATCCAGGGTGATTATGTCTCCGGGGGCATGGGCGTCCGTGTTTATGATCAAGTCGGCACCAGCCTCTACTGCAACCTCTGCCACATGGCTGTTGGTGGCGTTGTGGCCCGCCCTTGCGGTGAGCTCCAGGAATATCCCGTTCTCCTTTGCGGCCCTGGCATCCTCCAGGGAGATCCTCCCGGGATGGGCCAGGATGTCCACCCCTGGAACCCTCACGGCAGCGGCGTTGGTTCCGGGCTCCACAGGTTCGGCGGGGGTCTCTCCGTGGACGACCACCACCCTGGCCCCCAGCTCCCTGGCCCTTTTTACCATCGCCTCTATCATGGCCGGGGGGACGTGGGTGATCTCGGCCCCCGGCAGAAGGGTGATGTCCAGATACTCGTTCAGCTCCTCGCATCCTGTCACAAGGTTTTTCAGGATGAAGTCCATGTTGGTGGGGTCCATGTGGTCGGTGATGGCAATGGCCTTGTAGCCCAGGACGGCGTAGCGCCTTGCGATCTCCGCGGGTATTAGCTCCCCGTCACTGAAGAGGGAATGGATATGAAAATCGAACACGGATAAACCCGGAAACCGTAACAACCTCAAACTTTTGACCCGGGAAGGTTAAACATTTATAAATAAGGAGGGGAAAGAAAACAGTAGGGAGAAAAAAAGTGCCAGACGCTTCCATCATCATCCAGATTATAATCTTGATTATTCTCCTTTTACTGTCGGGATTCTTCTCAGGTTCCGAGACGGCCCTGGTGTCCGTCAACAAGCTCAGGATCCGAAAGCTTGCCGAGGAACAGGTCAAGGGGGCGGTGGCGGCCAATAACCTCCTCCAGAGGCCCAACCGGATGCTGGCCACCATCCTCTTGGGGAACAATCTGATAAACGTCCTGGCGGCGGCCATTGCCACGAACCTGGCCATTGCCTTTTTTGGGAGCACGGGCATCGGGATAGCCACCGGGGTCATGACCCTTCTCATCCTGATCTTCGGGGAGATAACACCCAAGGGCTATGCCACGGTGAATGCGGAGAAGGTGGCTATGAGGGTAGCAGGCCCCATCTCGGTCCTTTGCAGGGTATTGTCTCCCGTGGTATGGGTGGTGACCATCCTTACCAGGAGGCTCATCAACCTGGTGGGGGGGGACCCGGGGATCGTGGCCCCCTTCGTGACAGAGGAGGAGATAAAGTTCCTGGTGGAGATCGGGGAGGAGGAGGGGGTCATCGAAAAGGACGAGAAGGAGATGATAGAGGGAGTCTTTGAGTTCGCCGAGACCACCGCCAAGGAGGTCATGGTCCCAAGGATAGACATCCGACGGCTGGATGCCGAGGAGACCCTCTCCGCCGCCCTGGAGCACCTTCTTTCCACGGGCCACTCCAGGACCCCGGTCATCGAGGGCAGCATTGACAACATCATCGGGATCCTCTATACCAAGGACCTCCTCAAGTATCTCAAGGAGGGGAAGAAGGATATCCCCGTCAAGGATATCATCAGGGAGGCCCATTTTGTTCCAGAGTCCAAGCCCCTGGACGAGCTCATGAAGGAGATGCGGGAGAAGAAGATCCAGATGGCCATTGTGGTGGACGAATATGGCGGTACCGCGGGCCTTGTTACCCTGGAGGACCTCCTGGAGGAGATCGTGGGGGAGATCCTGGACGAGCATGACGTGGAGGAGGTGGGGATCAGGCCCCTGGAGGACGGCAGCTATGTGGTGGATGCCAGGATGGACATCGATGAGATAAATGCCAGCCTGGGTCTGAACCTTCCCTCAGAGGAGTTCGATTCCATCGGGGGCCTCCTCTTCAATCTGCTTGGTAAGATCCCGGTGGTGGGGGACCGGGTAGAGGTCAACGGAGTGGAGCTCATCGTCGAGAAGATGAGGATCCGGAGGATCACCAGGATAAGGATTGTCAAGAAATTGGAGGAGTAGCCTCATTCCAGGAGGTCCAGGCAGGCATCTATGGTGTAGGTCTCCGGCATCATGACCCCTTTCACACCGCGTTTTTCCAGGGCCTTTTTTGTCACCGGGGCGATGGCGCAGACCTTCACCCTGTTCAGGGCCTGGGCCAGCCCTTCCCCCAGGACCGAAAAGAAGTTCTCCACCGTCTGGCCCGAGGTGAAGATAACGGCGTCGATCCGGCCGTCCTGGAGTTCCTTCAGGAATTCTCTCATGGGGCCTTTATCCCTGGGAACCACGGTGTCATAGAGCTGGACCTCCCTGACCAGGGCCTCCTTTTCAAGCTCTCTTACCAGGACCTCCCTGCCCGAGGACGCCCGGGCGATGAGGATGCGCTTTCCCTTTATCCCCTGCTCTTTCAGCTCCTCTGCCAGGTTCTCGGCTCTGAACCTGCGGGGTACCAGGGCGACCTTTATGCCCTTCTCCTCCAGGGCCTTTCCGGTCTTGGAGCCCACCACCGCCACCTTTAATTTCTTCAACTCCGCCCCGAAAAGGTCCACCATGATATCAACCCCGGCCGCACTTGTGATGACCACCCAGTGGTAGTCCCTTATATCCCCCACCCCGGCGGTGATCTCGTGAGTAGGTCTCTGGAGGATCTCCACCCCGGGCACGATTATGGCCTCCCACCCCCGCTCCTCCACCAACCTCCGGGTCGCCCGGGAGCGCTCCTTTGGCCTTGTTATGGCAACCCTCATCCTGCGAGCCCTCCAGAAAGGGGCCTTCAGATGAATCCCAGTTTCATAAAGATGTTGGCTGCAACGATCCCCCCGGCCACATAGACCACATGTTCTGGCTTTATCTTCATGCCCCTGCCTTCCTCGTCCATGTACCGGATAAGGCCGGCGGTGGACATGGGCATGTCGATCTTGGAGCGTTTCCTCTTTACCATATGCTGGAGGTATAGTTTAACGATATATATAATTAATCCACGACCACGAGGTGGAACCTGTCAACACGTCCTTTGAGCCTGCCCTCCTCCAGGGTCACACCCCTTCCTGATAATCGTTCCCCCCTCTCATCAAACTCTGTAATCCTGGAACCGCCAAGGAGATTAACATCCACGTCCACGTCATAGGGGGCATAGAAGACAGATCTGGTTTCTCCGTTGGTAAGGTATCCATAGGAGGGCGCGTTGTACACCGGGCCATGCCCGGCAATTTCAGACATGATATTGGCCAGGATAGAGGAGGCGTCCAGGTGGATGTAGCCCCCATTGACGAAATAGAGATTACCCCTTCGGATAATCAAGGCGGTGGCGTCGTCATAGACCTTGTCCCCGTCCTTTGAGGTCATTCCCACCAGGAGGGTTTCCCCGTCAACGGCCCCTGGGGGGATATAATGCAGGTAATGGCCCAGGGTGAACCTTCCGGCCAGGCCCGGGTCCCAGACCTCCAGGCTGTACCCGGCATATTTTACCTCCTTCTTTCCATCGGGGAATGGATAGACGACCTTCTCTGGAGCGGGTTCAAAGGAGGATGCCTCATCCTCGTTGGCTATGGCGGTGATATCTCCCCTCAGTCCCAATCTCTCCTTGACCCTATTCCAATTTTGAGCATCTGGAAGCTCGCCGGCCACCTGGTAGAATACGGGTTTGTCTTTTGCTGCCAGCTCGGCCAGGACCGGGGGGAGGTCCCTGACCTCGCCAAGGATTCTCCCCGGGCTGAAGACGTAGTACAGTTGAGCATCGTCAATGGGCCTGGACTTGGTCACCACGATATCGTATCCTGCCGCCAGCATGGCATTGGTTATGGTCCCCATGGAGGATATCTGGGCATTCAGGAAGAGGTCGGGCAGTTCTTCCCCACCCTTGGGCTCATCGATGATGAGGTTTGCCACCGGTTTTGGAGCGTCCGTCTCCTTTCTGCCGAACTCCTGGATGAGGGGCAGAAGCTCCTCTTTGAAGTTATAGTTCTTGACATGGGGGACCTCTTCTGGATAGATGGGCCCGTCGTCCCCCTCACCGATGACAAAGTAAAACTGCCTCGGCTCATACTGGACAGCCCGGAGTAAAGCGATGTTCTGGTGGGTCCTGGGACCCATCCCCCACCCCCCGGCGGTCAGGGTCCCGGCCTCGACACCACATCCCCGGGCTGCGCCGTACATGACGTTGAGGTTCCCGAGCTCCCCGTAGTAGGAGCCGACCCTTATCAGGGAGCGCATGTAATCCTGGTCTTTTTTATCGTTCCTGGCGTCGAGGGGGTAGTAGGCATAGTCCTCTGACAGGAACAGGTCAGCCCTGCAGTCCAGGTCTTCGAAGAAGTGGATGTACTCTATTCCGCTTTCCCTTGCCGCCCTGCTTATTGCATTGATGTACTCGTCGTCAAAGGCTTCTTCGTTTATAGCGATAGGAACCCCCGCCTTTTTTGCCTCTTCCCCGATCTCCCTGACGACCTGGCCCACGGCCTCCGGCGTGAGTTTCTTCGGGTCAATGTCATCCGAGTATTCCGTAAAACCGGTTATTATATGGGCCAGTCCTTCCACCATGACTATAACCTTGATGTTGTGTTTTTTTGCCTCCTGGAGGATTTCAGGAAGG
>CAZHQS010000027.1:0-5722 GCA_964534545.1 Candidatus Hydrothermarchaeota archaeon | reverse complement strand
CATGACTATAACCTTGATGTTGTGTTTTTTTGCCTCCTGGAGGATTTCAGGAAGGATCGGGCCGTAATCGGGGTCTTCCCTGAAGCCAGCCTTCTTTAGCGTGGGGGAATCAAATATGATGTAGCCCTCAAGGTCTATTGCGTCAAGGCCCACAAGGCTTATACCCCTCTCTGCTGCGGCATGGAACCATGCCGGCGTGTCCTCGGCCACCTCTTCATAGCTGACTTCCTCAACCCCGAAGGCTATGCCTCCAGTGCTGGGAGTCCATGTTGCCATTGATTCCGGTTGCCCTTCAATGGAATTGAAATCCTCACCATCGAGGAGGCAGCCGGGAAACAGGACTGTCAAAAGAGACAGAATAATCAGGGTTTTTTCCGGCTTCATGGAATTATATGCCTTCCCTGATTATCTCGTTCAGTTCCCGGGCGATGTACTCCATCTCCCTGAGGTCCCGGCAATTGCACCCCCGCTTGGCCAGGGCGCCGATCTCCCCCCCCGGGTCCTGGGCGAGGATGCGCTGGAAGACCCTCCTGGCCTCCTTTAGCTGGAGGGCCTCCACCTCTTTCTCTTCCAGGTCCTTTACCCCATAACGCTTGTAATAGTCGAAGGCCGTGCTCTTGGGGACCCCGGTGAGCCGGGCGATGCGGTAGAAGCTCACGTCAGACTTCTTCATGGCCAGGATGCGCTTGATCTGCCTGTGGTCCAGCTTCCTGGGGCGCCCTTTGGACTCCACGATTCTGACCTTTACCCCCCTCTCCTTCAGGGATTGGATGGTGGCCTTCGGGGTCTGCCTCAGGGCCGTGGGGGTGACGGTGATCTCCCTGGCGGTGATGGCCTCGGCGGCGGCCCGGCTGATGTAGTTGTTGAAGTGCATGTCCGAAAATATCCAGGGGCGGGGCGCATATATATTAGTTTTGATATACCCTCAGTTGTGTACGTCATAAAGGCCACCGGGAAACGAGAGAAGTTCAATCCCAAAAAGCTTGGGAGGACCCTGTTTCGCTCAGGGGCGAGCGAGGATGCGGTGAGGTCCGTCATCGCCCAGGTCCAGAGGGAGGCCTACGATGGGATTCCGACAAAAAAGCTCTACAACCGGGTCCTGGCCCTCCTGGACCAGTACCAGCCCACGGCATCGGCCTGGTTCGGCCTGAGGCAGGCCATCATGCGCCTGGGCCCTGCGGGCTTCCCCTTCGAGACCTACCTTTCACGGATCCTGGAGGAATACGGCTACAAAACAGAGCTCAGGAGCCGCCTGAAGGGTAGATGTGTCACCCACGAGATAGACATCGTCGCAGAAAAGGAGGGAAAACGGGCCCTCATCGAGGTCAAGTTCCGCAACGCCTCTGGTTCCTATATAGACCTCAAAGAGGCCCTCTACACCTATGCCCGCTTCCTGGACCTGAACCACACCCAAAACCACTTCGATGAGGTCTGGCTGGGATGCAACACCAAGGCCTCCAGGGATGCCAGGACTTACGCCGAGTGCATGGGGATCAAACTCCTCTGCTGGGGATATCCCCCGGGCAGGGGCCTGGAGACCCTCATCGACAGGAAGAGGCTCTATCCGGTAACGGCCATCCGGTCCATGGATACCAGGACCGTCAATGCCTTTTCCAGGGCAGGTCTGATGCTCATGAAGGACCTCCTGGACAGGGATATCCCGGAGCTCAAGACCATGACAAAGGTCTCCAAGAAGACCCTGAAGACCCTGGTCCGGGAGGCCAGGTCCGTATGTCAGGACGGGGAATAATGGAAAAAGGTTTATCCGAAGGGAGGCGAATTAGACCCATGGAGGTCAGGGATTTCCAGGCTTTGATGGAGGAGCTCTACGGTGAAAGGGACCGGGCCAGGGGCAAGGAGGCCACCCTCCTGTGGCTGGTGGAGGAGGTGGGGGAGCTCTCGGAGGCCCTGCGCAGGGGAGACGAGGCCGCGGTGAGGGAGGAGGTGGCCGATGTCATGGCCTGGTGCCTCTCCCTGGCCAACATCCTGGGCATAGACGTGGAGGAGGCCCTGGAGGAGAAGTACCCAGGCCGTTGCTCATACTGCGGGGGGCGCCCGTGCGGGTGTGAGAAATGAAATGACCTTCAAACCCAAATACCGGATAACCGACCGAATCGCCAGGAACCTAGCCGAGATAGAACGCGTCCGGGGTTTCCTGGAAGGCGCCCGGCTCAGGGCGGAGTGGCTGGAAGAGATGCAGGGCCGCGCGGCGGTCATAGAATCCCACCACTCCACCCACATCGAGGGCACAGAGCTGACCCTGGAGCAGGCAGAGAAGATCCTGGCCGGGGAGAAGGTTGAAAACGTCAGGGAAAAGGACACAACCGAGGTCAAAAACTACCGGGAAGCCCTGGACTTGGTGGCCCGGTATCTCGGCAAAGAAGACCCCATAACCGAGGAGCTGATAAAAGACATCCACCGGACCCTGGTCAAAGAGGTAAGGGGAGGGGAATATTCTCCAGGAGAATACAGGGGAATCCAGAATTACATCATCAACTCTGCAACCGGGGAGATTGTCTATACGCCTCCGGCTGCCATCTTTGTTCCGGATATGATGGAGGAGCTTCTGGAATGGATAAACCGGCAAAGAGATATCTCCCCCCTTCTCCTGGCAGGTATCGCCCAGTTCCAGTTCGTCCACATCCATCCCTTCCTCGACGGCAACGGCAGGACCGCCAGGCTCCTCTCCACCCTCATCCTCTACAAGACCGGCTATGACTTCAAGCGCCTCTTCACCCTCTCCGAGTACTACGACAGGGATCGTCCGGCGTACTACAGGGCCATCCAGTCGGTAAGGGACAGCGACATGGACATGACGGGATGGCTGGAGTACTTCACCGAAGGGTTGAAGACCCAGCTGGTGGAGGTCCAGGAGAGGGGCGAACTTGCCATAAAGAGGGATATGCTGCGGGAAAGAATAACGGCCTTGGGATTGAAGGAGCGCCAGGAGGCCGTCGTGGAGTACGTCTTTCAGCAAGGGAAGATTACCAACAGGGAATACCAACAACTCTGCAAGGTCAGCCAGGCCACTGCAAAGCGGGACCTCCAGGAGATGGTGGACAAAGGTGTCCTTGAACAAGTGGGAAAGAAAGGCAGGGGAATCTACTATGTCCTTAAAAAGTGACCCATTAAATGACCCATTCGTGACCCAATTAATAATGCAAGGTTTTGACCATGAAGACCATCCTTAAAGACTGCACCATCCTCTGCGGCCACGATTTCGAGGCCGTGGAGGGGTTCCTGGTGATGGAAGATGGCATCATCACCGAGATAGGGGAGGGAAATTGCAATTACAGAGGCGCTATGAACCTAAAGGGCACCATCCTCTGCCCCTCCTTCACCAACGCTCACATCCACCTGGGGGACGCCGTGGCCCGGGACCTGGGTGCCTACGAGCGAATCGAGGCCAGGGTGGGCCCGGGGGGCGTCAAGTTCCAGGTCCTGGAGCAGCAGAAAGACCAGGTGCCAGCCGGGATACGGGACGCCTTGGAGAAGATGAAGGCGGGGGGGGTCCGGGCCTTCTGCGACTTCCGGGAGGGGGGAGTTGAAGGATTGAAGCAGGTCCCCCCCATCCCAGAGGGCATGGATGCAGTGGTCCTGGGCCGGCCCGACGGCGACCGCATCGAAGCCGTCCTTGACCGGTGTGACGGCATAGGGATCAGCAGTCCGGCAGACTATTCGGAGGATGAACTGAAGGATATCTCCAGGACGGCACGGAGGATGGGGAAGCTGGTGGCGGTCCACACCTCCGAGGTCGCCGATGACTTGGAGGCGGCCCTTGTGGCCAAACCCGATTTCCTGGTCCACGGGACCCACCTCTCGGGCGAGTCCCTGGAGGTCCTGAAAAGGAAGGCGATCCCTCTGGTCCTCTGCGCCAGGGCCAACGCCATGCTGGGGGTCGGGCTTCCCAGAATCAAGGAGCTTTTCGATAGGACCGCAGTGGCCCTGGGCACCGACAACGTCATGGTCCAGGAGCCCGACATGTTCCGGGAGATGGACTTCGTCTTCAAGCTGGCCAGGGGCCAGGAGGGAGACCCGGCCTTCGAAGCCGTTGAGGTGTTGAGGGCTGCCACCACCCAGGGGAGGCGCATCCTGGGCCTTCGGGACAATGCAATTATCGAGGGAAACCAGGCAAGTTTTATAACGATAAAGAGAGGAAAATATATATACGACCCCGTATTAGCAGTTGTACATAGAGCAGGCCTTAATGATATCCTGACTTCTGGAGGGTTCTAGAGATGTATGAGAAGGTACTGGTGCCCATAGACGGCTCGGAGACCGCTGAAAAGGCAGTTGCCCATGCAGTCGGTATTGCAAAATGCATGAAGGCACAGGTCCTGGGCCTCTATGTCATCGATATCTCTGTCTTTTCCGGGATACCAACCGAGGCCTTCTGGGAAAACATAAAGGAGCTCCTGGACGAGGAGGGGGGACGAGCCCTGAAGGTCTTGGCCGATATGGCCGAGAAGGAGGGCGTCCCATGGGAAACAGAGATTGCGGAAGGGGTCCCGGCAGAGGACATAATTCGAATTGCAGAGGATAAAGAAATAGACCTGATAGTGATGGGCACAGCAGGCCGGACCGGTCTGGACAGGTTCCTTCTAGGAAGCGTGGCAGAAAAGGTCATAAGGACCGCCCCGTGCCCGGTTATGGTTGTACACAAGTGAGACTGATTTTTAGGAGGATGTTCCCATGAAGGTTAAGGAGATAATGACTGAGGACGTGATAATGGCCGAGGTTCCGTCGAGTTCTTCCGATGCCCTGGAATTGATTCTGAAGCACAATGTTTCAGGGGTGCCCGTGGTAAAGAGGGGTACAAAGGAACTCATCGGGGTGGTTACCAGAAACGATTTTGCCAGGAAGCCGGATGAGGGTCAGCTGGCCCTCCTCATGACCAGGGATGTGCAGACCATCTCCCCCGAGGCCGACGTCACAGAGGCAGCCGAACTCTTCAAACAGCGCAAGTTCAGGCGGCTCCCGGTGGTGGAGGATGGTGAGGTGGTGGGCATCCTGACGGTGAGCGATATCATCTGGAAGGCCATTGCCAGGTCCAAGAACACCGAACCCATCGACAATTATCTGGATACCATCTCGGCCATCTGGGGGAAGACCCCCCTGAAGGTGGCCCACGAGATCATGAGGCTTTCAAGCGCCAGGGCCCTGCCGGTCCTGGACGATGACGGTGAGATCATCGGGATGATCGCCGACACGGACCTCCTGAAGGTCCTGGAGATCAGCGAGTCCACCCAGAAGTCGGAACTCTCCGGCGGCACCGAGGGGGATGCCTGGGGCTGGGACTCCAAGAACGTGGTCTATATCACAAAGAAGAAACTGATGCTCCCAGACAAGACCGCCGAGGACGTCATGAACCCGGATGTCATCTCTGCCACCAGACAGACCGGGGCCTCGGAGGCCGCCAAGAAGATGGCCAAGGCCCGCATCGAGCAGTTGCCGGTCATCGATGCTGAGGGTAACCTCATTGGTATCGTAAAAGATGTGGACCTTCTGGGCGCCCTTTGAGTCCGGGTGTTGACCTTGGACCTCCACGAGAGGGTCATGGAACTGGCGGCCAGGAGGGGGTTCCTGTGGCCGGCCTACGAGATTTATGGGGGTCTGAGCGGGTTCTATGACTACGGCCCTCTGGGGGCCTCCATGAAGAAGAACCTGGAGGACGTCTGGAGGGAGCACTTCGTGGTACGGGAGGGTTTCATGGAGATCTTCT
>CAZHQS010000026.1:0-17555 GCA_964534545.1 Candidatus Hydrothermarchaeota archaeon | reverse complement strand
AATATTTTTTAAGGTTGGGCTTTGGACATTCTGTCCAAATCCCCCCGGGGGCTCTATTTCCACTTTCTAGCCAGTGATGCCGTTTGCGATCTCACCCACTATCTTATCTTCTATGGCAGAGGAGGCATTATCGACACTACTGTTTAAACCCAGGACTCCGGCTTGTCTTGTCATCTCATAGTAAACGGAAAAGATCATGACAGCAACGGCAACAATCCCACCCACAAGGAGAATGTACTCGAGAGCCCCTTGGCCCCTTTCCTCTTCCCAGAATCCATCTGGCAACGAAATGACCTCTACAGCTATTTTGTACATCGTAGTATCTATATTTTCCCCACCGTATGGTTTAAAATCAAGGGATTTGAGGAGATGGGGCATAAGCGCCGTCGGTCAGATTCGAACTGACGACCATGGGCCCAGTCGCCCCGGCGGCGGTCGCTGCGCTCCCTAGCCGTGCTCCGGGACTGTTACCACCGGTAGGGTTAACAGCGATGTTACCGTAATCATCCAGCCTAACGTGTTTTAAAATATTTGAGAAGACGACATCCCTTCGAGTTCCCCGGGGTCCTCCCGCAACCACTCCCGGACCTTCTCCGGCCCTTGAACTCTGGCTTGGACCAATTCACGAAATCACGAAATATTTATAATGTTATCGGTGCTACGTACAAATAAGTACGTAAGAATGAACGAGCGAGGGAACGAAACATGGCCAAGCCATTAGAGTTGATTGCGGAGATCTCGGGTAAGGAAGCCGAGAGCTTCATCAAGAATATGGAAAACCCCCGGCCCAACCCGGCCAGGGAAGAAACAATCAGGCGAGCCAAGGCTTTAAATTTTCCCTTCTGACATTATTTTGGGGGGAAGTCCCTGTTTTTTCTTGATTCTATCGAAATTAAGCCCGGCGTAATCCTATCGCCATTAAGACCCACTGATGATTGGTCTTCGTTTGACTGTGAGGATAAGGACATAAACGAATTCTTATGGGAGGATGCGCTGGATCACATCGAGAAAGATTTAGCCATAACTTATGTCTTAAAGAACAGTGAGAACAAAATCCTGGCCTATGCCACCCTATCCATGAGCGCTATTAGAATTAAACACGAGGACGCACCCTACCCACAGGTCCCTGCGTTGTTGTTGGGCCGGCTAGGGGTCGATAAGGATGCAAGGTGCGATGATGATGGAAACAAGAACTATCACGGCTATACCTTGATAGATGCCTGTATCCGCATGGCTTCTGCACTGAAGAAGATTGTGGGATGCCGGTATATCCGAGTAGATGCTTATCCTGATATGGTGGACTATTACAGGAAGAAGGGTTTTGAGACAGAGGTGCCAGACAAAGAAATACAGGAGAATGTAGAGAAGAAGATGAGAGGGGAGGACCACAGGAATATTCTAATGTACTTCAGGCTCGAATAGAATTCAAAACTCCGGCACGAACTCATCCATGGCCTTGCGCTGCTTCTCCTTGTTGATGTGGACATAAAGCAGGGTGGTCCTCAGGTCCTTGTGGCGCATCTGCTGCTGGATATAGAAGGCGTTGCACCCCTTGAAGGCCAGGGAGGTGGCCAGGGTGTGGCGCAGCATATAGGTCCAGACACGGCGCTTTATCCCGGCCTTGGCAGCGTAATGCTTGACGATGCGCCTGATCTGCCTCCTGGAGGGCTGCACGTAACCGTTCTCATCCCTGAGCTTGTGGGCGTTCTGTTTGCAGGGTTTCACCGGGAACATCCAGCCGGACCTGGTGGGATGGATCTCCAGCCAGGCCAGGATGATCCGGACGCACTTCTCCTTGAGGATGACGGTATCATCTACCTTGGTCTTGGTCTGCCGTAGCTCCAGGGTCCGGTTCCTGGGGTCGAAATCGTCCACCGTGAGGAAGCGCCCCTCCTTGGGCCTCAGGGCTCCGTAGAGGATGGAAGCCACCAGCGCCTTGTGGCACTCCGCCGGCACCATGCTCAGGGTGAAGCTCCCGTCCACGGCGTCCAGGAGGGCCCGGGTCTCTTCTATCTCCAGGTAGTCAGGGAGGGTCCGGTCACGATGGAGGGTCTTGCACTTGACAGGGACGCCCAGCATGGCGAACCAGTGGTTGAAGGCCAGGAGAATCTGGTTGATATGGCTCTTGGACTTGCGCTGCCGGATCATCTCGTCCTTGTGGGTGTAGACGTCCTCCGGGGTTATCCTCCATGGCGCCTTGCCTATCTTGTTGATGCCTATCTGGAGAGATTTGACGTGGCTGTGGTCCTTGTCAGCGCCCTCGATATTGGCGTGAACCCGCAGATACTTGACAAAAACAGGCTTCCAGTCACCCCTGGGTGCGTATTCTAAAATATTTTTGTATACGTTGACCGGCCCCCCAGCCGGTCCCTGAAAGTGGGGAGCGCCGTCGGTCAGACTCGAACTGACGACCACGTGGTTAACAGCCACGCGCTCTACCTACTGAGCTACGACGGCATTTCTCCATAGAGCTATTCTCTAGTCCTTTATAAGGCTTATGCTAACTCTCTTTTTTCAAGTAATAATAGACGGTTGTCAGAGGGATATCAAGCTCGTCGGAAATCTCCTTGGCGCTCTTGCCCTGCTGCTCCAGGGCATATACCTTATCAATCTTCCAGTTGGGATGGGACCGGGGTCTGCCCGGGGTCAGAAGCAGGGGTTCAAACTCGATGCCCACCTTTTTCAAGGCCACCCTAATCTTCTTGGGAGTACGTTCGAAGAGGCTCGGGGGGCAGGTTATCTTCTTCACCTCCGGGGCTGCGGTAAGGATGGAAGCCAGGATGTTTATAGTGGGACGGATGGAAAGATGGACCTTCTCGGTATCCTTGCTAAGCTTGGCGTTTATCTCCTCTATGAGGACATCTTTTTGGCTCGATCTAAGCACAGCCACCTTCATCTTATCACCTCACCAGTTCAAGGAACTCCTTGGCCCGCTCGGATATCTTTATTTCCCTTATCTCCTCAAGATCATCCAGCTTTTCTTTTGGTATCACATCCCCCCTTCCCAGCCGGATTATCACCTTCAGAACCTCCTTTAGTTCCTCGTCATCTGCACCAACTATCCGCCCGGCCTCATGGATATCGAGGGGCGATTTGATATAGATGGCGATACCGCCAACGGCCCTGGAAGAGGTCACCTTGAGATAATCCTGGAGGATGTCCTCTATCTCGAACTTCTTGAAGACCACCTCATCGCCGTCATCAATCTGTATGATGCTGTCGTCGATGAACCTCTGGATTGCAGAGACGATCTTCTCCTCCTTCAGAATGGAAAGGGTGGTCTTCAGTTGGTCCTCCTCGGGTATGGGCTGGAGTCCTGGGAAGATGCTGGCATACCTTCGTTCCCTGTAGGGCTTCATCAAGAGGAAGCGGAAGATGTCCCAGGCAAAGAGGGTCCGGGGTATCTTGATGAGGGTCTTCTTTCTGATGTGCCTCCTGAGGGTTATGGCATCCTCCAGTTCGGGGAGAAGGTTGCCCCTGGAATCCATGAGTCCTGCCTTCTTTAGCTCCTCCTCGAACTCGTCTATGATCTCCCTCCTCTCCTCCTGGACCCGGGTATCCAGGGCAAAGCTTGAAGGTACCATCTCCTGGATCCGCAGATCGATGTTCTGCCTGAGACCCTCGTATTTTTTGAGCTTTTCTGTATTCACCTCCTGCTCCAGGAGGTAATCCAGCATCTCCCTGATCCTTTCCTTCAAGATCTTGGCATAGGCCACCGCCAGGGACTGCCTGTTATATCTTCCGCTGACCAGGATGGACCTCTCGTGATGGTATCTTATATGTTCGATTACGATTCTACCGTACTTGTCCCGGAGATAGCCTTCATAATCCATTTTAGGGGCCTTCTCCAGCTCCACCTGCTCCTTTTTCGTGACCCACTTCCCGTTGGATTTGGCCCTGAAGGACACGGTGGCCGACTTGATCTTGCCCCTCTTCTTCTCTCGAAGTACCTCCACAAGCTCCCTGTAGGCCATCCTCTCTGTGGGGCTGAACCTGGATATGACCCGGGTGAACTCGCCCCCGTAGATCAGGTGGGGAAGGAGCTCCAGACGAAATATCCCCTGGGGATTCTCCTCCAGGGTGGCCTTCGATGAACCACATTTGGGGCAGATGTAGGCACCCTTTTCCTCGATGGTCTTGGTGGCCTCCTTGCCCTTGGCCGCCCGTCCGCAGCCGCATCTCATGATGACGAACTCCTCCAGGTGCCCCACCGCGATGTTGTGGGACGAGATGGCCGACTTGGTCCTTTCGAAGGTACCCTTCTTGAAGGATGCGTTGGTCCTGAACATCATCTTGTGCCTGGCCACGTCCCTCTGGTCTTCCACATCCTCCCTCCTGTAGCTCTTCTTGCCAAAGGCCCCCCCGAATCTCTGCATCCCCAGGGCGAAGTAGGGGGAGTCAAAACCCCTCTGTTCCATCTCGTCCTTGAAGGCCTTGAGTTCTTCCAGGTTCTTCTTCAGCGTGAAATAGAGTTTCTCGAAGTAGGCCTTGTCCTTCCTCAATTTATAGACGTCAATCTCCCCCAGTTCCTGGGGTATCTCATCTAAAAAATCCGTCACCCTGTTTATGAGGGGGGTGGTTGTGGTATCCTCGGTGGTGAACTCTGGCATCTATATCACCTGGGTGATAAGCCCCGCAAGAAAAACCCTAACAACTGTTATATTTTTTAAAATTTTTGGTGGTTCACCAATAAAAAGCTATCCCTTCCCCCTGACGATTCGGATGATGGTTGGAAGGACCTCCAGGGGGTCCTCTACCTTGGGGATTATATCCAACCTGCCATGGGGCGTCACCATAAATAGGGCAGGCTCCCTGAACACGAAATAGGACCCTACAAGGATTACACCTATAATCAACATCACCTGCTCCAGAATATCCACCACAAGGTACTCCAGCTTGATAAACTGGTTTAGGAGGAAAATCCAGAGGACAAAGATCAGGGATATGGAGCCGTACTGGAGCATGGCCAGGTTGGCCTTCTGGCCTGTTTCCATGGAAATAATATGTTTATAGGCCACATCCTTGAACCCACCATTGCCATCCAGGATAATTGCCCGCCTGTCGGTGAATGCCGCCCTGCCCCCGGTGGTTTCAAGCTCGTACAGGACCTCTTCATTTTCTGTCAAAATCCTGCCGAAGGACCTATGCGCCATAGGTAATATTCGACATGATAGATTATAAGGGTTGTGTCTCGGGCTATCCTGACCGTCTCTCCCAGAGGGACATCCTGGCCTTCTTCCGTTCCATGGCCTTTTTATCCAGGAACCGGTAGACAACCCCATGGGGGATTCCGGAGGCAAGCTTCAACACCGCCTCCTTGGCGATGCCTACCTCCTCCGGGGTCCCCAGGATGGCCACGGTCTTTCCCTTTATTGCAAGGGCGGCACCGCTGTGTTCCTCGATATACCTCCTGGTTCTTCCCTGCCTGCCGATGATTCGGGCCTTCTGCCTCTTTATGGCCTTCTCTGACCTGCCCAGGATTTCGGTAAACTCTATTATCTCCAGGATGTACTCATCCCTGGAGAGGAGCATGGCCTTTTCAGGGTTTATCCCCCTGCCGATGGCCTTGACCATGTCCCTCCCCTTCCAGGCTGCAAGGACATCGTCCCCCACGTTCTTTATCGTGACCACCCCGTCCTCTGAATCTATGTCCAGCCTGATACCAAGGAGGGTTTCTATTTCCCTCTTGATTTTCCCGTCCTTTCCGATCAGCACCGGTATCCGTCTCTGGGGTATCCTTACAAACTCCTGCTGCATTCCTTAACACCCTTTCAGTAATTCCATGATTGCTTTTTCACTAACTCCTTCATTTTTGAAGAACCTGGCCAGGTTGGCCACATCCCGCTTCAGGAATTCCTGGCTATGGGGATGGTCCCGCAATACGGCCTGGGACATGTCTATGATGATGGGTCTTTCATCCTTGACCAGGATGTTGTACTCGCTGAGGTCGCTGTGGACGAGGCCGGCACCGCAGTAGATGGCCTTGACCTCGCGCATCAGGCTATCGAAGAACCCCCTGGGGTCCTCCAGTTCCCAGTCCTTGAGCATGGGGTAGGGTATCCCATCCTCCCCCAGGAACTCCATGACCAGAACGTTGTTCCTGAAGGCCAAGACCTCGGGCACGGTGGCCCCGGCGTCCCTGGCCCTGGTCAGGTTCTTGAACTCCTTTTTCACCCAGGTATACACGATACTGCGCCGGTCCCTCCTGACCCGCCCAAAGCGGGGGTCGCCGTGGAGGTACTTGAACATGGCGTTATAGTCGCTTGTGGCCACCCGGTATATCTTCACGGCCACGTCGTCCCCCGAGGCACTCGTCGCCCTGAAGACGTTGGCCTCCTTGCCGGTCTTCACCACACCATAGAGGGTATCGATGTATCCCCTCTTGGCAAGGTGGTAGAGGGACATGAGGGTGGGCCGGTCAAAGACCTCGCTAGCCGTCTGGAGGTCCTCGGTCCCCTTCACCCTCTTGCGCAAATCGTCAATCTTTCTGTCCAGGCGGGAAACCTTTTTCTCAAGCATCTCAGATTAACCCTTGGTTCATCAACCTTGAAACCTGGGTCTTGGTATAGCGCCAGACGATATCCCCCTTCTTGTCGCCCTGGACCGACCAGGGTTTTACGATGACCACGTCCCCCTCCCTCACCCAGATCCTGCGCCTGATCTTTCCCGGGATCCTGGCCGTCCGGAGCTTGTTGTCCTTGCACCGGACGTGCATCCTGCTGGAGCCCAGCAAACGCTCAACCACGCCGAGGACCTCACCCTCCCGCGGCATCCTGAGCCTGCGCAACTGCTGTTCCTCTTCTTCTGTCAGTATGATTTCCTCCTTATTTCCACCCCTATCTTGAAGGCGGAGCTTTATAAGTATATCGTCGTTAACGGGTGACGTTGTAGGATTTCACCCTCTCGTAGAGCCTTTTGGGTTCCCCGGAGGAGAAATGGGCCCTAACTGGCTCTATCAGCCTGTCAAGGTACTCGGCCACTCCCCCTTTCAGGTCCTGGGGATGGAGCCTCTCCTCCTGGTAGTCCTTCTTCAGCTCCTCGAAGGAGTAGTAGGTCAGGTCCCCGCCCCATTTTTCAGGTCTTTTGATCTCGAACTCCTCAAAGGCCCGGAAGATAATCTCTTTGGTATAATCCAGGATGGGGTTGCCCTCCACCACCTTCATGGGGCAGTAGGCCGAATTGATCTTTTTCCGGATCTCCTCTCTTGTGTCATGGACGAAGATGGCTGAAGAGGGCTTGGACTTGGACATCTTGGCATCAATGGCGGCCTGGACCTTGGACATGGAATCCTCGAGTTTGGACTGCTGGCCCGAAAGACCCAGGAGCATGTGGTGGCTGACCACCACCGGTTTACCGTTGACCCCCAGACCCTCGTAACCCAGGGCCTCGGACATGCCCTTCTTATCGGTTATGTCCCGTGCCAGCATGTTCACCTTGCGCTGGTCCATGCCGAGCTGGCAGATGTCAGCCCCGATGTGAAAGATGTCTGCGCACTGCATGGAGGGATAGAACACGAAGGCCGTGGGCTGGGATACGTCCTCGCTCCTGCCGGCGATGGCCAGGCTGCGCATGGTCCTGGTCATGGAGTGGTTCTTGGCTATGAGGATGACCTTCTTCCAGTACTCGGGGTCATCGAAGAACTCCTTGTGCCATATGACTTCGATCTTTTTCATGTCCACCCCTGCGGCCTTCCAGACCTCGACGAAATACCTGCCCGCATCCCTGATCTGGTCCAGGTCCCCCCCGAACTTGTTGTTGATCCAGGCGAAGGAATCGGCAAGGAGGAGCTTGAAGCGGACCCCTGCTTTAATCAAATCCTTCAAAAGGAGGGCCCGGTATATCCCTACAGGTAGGTGGGCAAGGCCCGAGGGCTCGAAGCCGTCATAGGCCACCGGATGGTCCTTTTCCTCCAGGAGGCGGTAGAGCTCATCCTCTGTGACGGTCTCCTCTCCGACACCTTTTATGAGCTCGAATCGTGTCTCAACATCCATGGAAAAGTCCCTTGGGTTAGTATAATTTAAACTTTTGGTAACCTCAACAGGATGGTGGACCGGTACAGCCCCTTGCCGTCCCGCTGACCCACCAGGCTGGCGGTCTCCTTCATCTCCCCGCCGTAACTTGTTTTGAGGTTCCTTACGATCTTGCGCGCCATCTTCTTGGAACCAAGGTAATAATCCACCCCTTCCTTCAGCTCTTTGATATCGGTTATGAACCCCCTGGGGTCCTCCTGGCCATATCCATCTACCATGAGGTCAATGGCCTCCTTGATTTTTTCCAATATCCCGGGATCGACCCCGGCCCCCCCGGGACCCCTTATCTGGATTACGGCCTCGTAGTAGCTGCCGGACTGCCTTGCGCAGTTGGGGCAGAGTTCTGCCCTGACCACCACGGTGGTCTCCACCTCAGCCGACACCTCCACACCCTTTAAGACCCCTGAAACCTTCAGCTCCACAGGCACACTCACTGTGGTGGGGGAGGTCTCCTTGCCATGTCCCACCAGGACCTCCACCTCGGGCTTTTGGAGGTCCCTGGTCTTAAGGGACTTCATGACCTCACGGGAAGCGGCCCTTTCAATTACCTCCTCAAAATCCCCTGAAAGGTATGTCCATCGCCCCTGTCGTTGATGTTTCAGGCAGCCCCTGCAGATCCTGGTTTCCATCCTCTCCGGAAGGGTCACGGGATCCCTCTCTTTTAGGAAGCAGTCCTTGCAGAAGTTATCGACCAGCTCGTCGGTCGCCTTCCCGCAGACTGGGCAGAATCGATTCATAGCATTATGACCATCTGGGCATGGGGTATCCCCTGGATCTTGATGACACTGTCGGCATCTATCACCCCGGCCTTGATTCCACAGGAGACCGCCACCTCACCCACGAGGTTGGAGATGGTGGCCTCTTTCAGGAGCTCTCCAAGCTCCTCCTCGCCGCATGGCTCCCCCTTATAGAACTCCTCCTTCACCTCGATGGAAAGGCGTCCCTCGGTGAAGGTCCTGCCGCACAGCTTCCTGTCACAGGCAGCCACCATCAGTTCCCCTTCGGTCCGGTAGGTCTTGACATAACAGGGCATAAAACCAGGAGGTCTCCTTAACATGGGACAAGGCTTTTTATACCTTCTTGAAGCGCCCGATCTTGGGTTCGTATATGTCCCCGCTGCCCATGAGGTCGCCAAGGATATCCTCCAGCTCCTTCTCTGAAAGGGACCCCTTGCTCAAAAGCTCCCCATATCCCACACCATCCCCCTCGTCAAGTTCCTCCAGGAGGTTGAGCACCAGGATGCCCTTGTCTTCTGATATGGACTCCTCCTCCACCAGGGGACCGGAGGCATTTTCTTCCTGGGCTTCGGCTGCAGCCACAACAACGCCCCCTTCCGGTCTCATGTAGAGCTCGAGTTTCCTCACCAGTTCCCAGTTGGGGTCCTCGACCCGGGCCGCGGTTTCCAGGGCTATATAATTCTCTCCATTGTACTCCCTCACCCTTCCAATCAGGTCCACCAAATCCCCGGGCCTAATTGCCCCGATCTTCTCCAGGTCCTCCCTGAATACTCTGGCCTGGACGGTATCGCTGCCGTCGTCAAGGGTCAGGGAGCCAAAGGAGCCGGTATCGCTTACAAACTTGTCCACCACCGTGGCCAGGACCCTCACCCGGGAAAGCTCCCTGTCGGCGTCGTGTAGCTCCTTTATGAACACCTTCTGGGCAATGCTCCGCGATGGGATAGATTCGGTCATGGTCAGACCTCACACTATCTTATAGTTCCCATGGCGTGGCTCATATATGTTGCCATCCCTCCTGAGCTTCTCAATGAGCTCCCTGGCGTTCTTCTCATCTATCCCCCGCTCCCTGGCGAGCTCTAAGATCTCATCCTTCTTGGCGGACCCATAGTCCTTTTCAAGCTCCTTTATGATATCCAGGATCTCGTTTATCTTGTCCCGCTGGGACTTGGTGACCCCCACCATGATCTTGTCCACGTCATAGTTACCGCTCTCATCCCTGCCCACCTGGTTCAGGGACAGCTCCAGGAGCCGGATGGCGTTTTCGGCATCCTTGACCTCCACCACCTGGCTTAGCCTGACCCTGGCCGATGCCCTGGCCAGGCGGATGATGGCCCAGAGCTGCCTGGCCGTCAGGGGTATCCCGATATCCTGGCTCATGGCCATTTCCCTCAGCTCATTGTAGAAATCCTCTATGGCCTTCCTGGCCTTATCAGAGAGGGCGGGGTTGATGTTCTTCCTGGCATAGGCGACGTACTTTCTTAAGAACTCTGGTTCAAGCTTTGGGGTAACAGACTTGGGGGAGACCACCGTGTCCAGGATGTGCTTGGTGATCTCCCTGGTGTTTTCCGGCTCGTCCTTGACGATGAATATCAGGTCGAACCTTGAGAGGATGGTAGGGGGCAGGTTGATCTGCTCGGGGATGGTCTTGTACTCGTCAAAACGTCCCAGTTTCGGGTTGGCTGCCGCAAGGATGGAGCTGCGGGCCTGGAAGGTGGCGAGGATGCCTGCCTTCGCTATGCTTACGGTCTGCTGCTCCATGGCCTCGTGCATGGCTGAGCGGTCGTCCTTTTCCATCTTGTCGAACTCGTCGATGCAGGCAATACCCCTGTCGGCAAGGACCAGGGCCCCGGCTTCCAGGCTCCAGCCGCCATCCCCGAACTCGTCCTTGACCGCGGCGGCGGTAAGACCCGCCGAGGAGGTACCCTTGCCGCTGGCATAGACCCCCCTGGGGGCCAGCTCCCTGGCCACATACTGCAGGATCTCGGACTTCCCGGTGGATGGGTCGCCGATGAGGATTATGTGACTGTCCCCCCTGACCTTCCCGCCGTCGGGAAGCTCCAGGGCGGGGGAGGAGAAGAGCTGGTACATGATGGCCTCCTTTATGTCCTTGTAACCCAGGATGTGGGGGGCAATACTGTCCCTGATTATGTTGTAGACCTCCGGGTCCTTTGAGAGCTTAAGGATCCTCTCCTCGTCCTCCTTGTCAATGGCCACGTCCTCAAAGTCGGTCTGGAGGGTCTTAAAGGAGTTGGCCTCTATGAATATCTCGAAGACCCTGAGCTTTTCGGAGCCTATCTTTTTCCTCACGGCCCGCAGGATGCCCGTTACCTCGATGTTGTCCCCGGGGGTGATCCTGCCGGTGAGGTCATCCTCCAGGTAGATGGAAAGCTGTTTTGGATGTTCCCCCCCTCTGAGTTCCTCCAGGGACTCCTGTATCTGGATCTTCTGGGAATCGATGAACTTGGATTCGTCTATCAGGAGTTTGAAGGGCCCCCTCTTCTCGCAGCCCTCGCAGAGATATGGCTCCCTGAGCTTTTCCCCCTCCTGGGGAATCCTCATGACCTCCCCGCACCTCTGACATTCGAAGGCCCCCTCCACGAGTTTCGGCCTCACATCGGTGGCCTTTCTCACAATGCCCTCCACCGAGAGGAAGACCCCCACGTCCTCGGACCTAATATCCCTGACCATATACCGGTGGGTCCCCGGGATGTCGGTAAACCTGACATTGATCCGCCCCACGGTGGTCCCGGCAGGCATATCCATCTCCATCAAGGCCCTCTCGGCTGCCCGGATGGCCGTGTCTGGGTCATTGAGGACACTGTCGGCCAGGGTGATGTCGTACCTGTCCAGGTCATTGAAGTCCACGTAGAGGCTCTTCACCTCTGGATATCCGTGGATGACCCGCAGGGCATCCCTGTAGTAATACCGCCTGAAGAACTCCTCAAATTTTCTGACAGCGTCCTGATAATCAATGGCCTCGATTCCTGCTTCCATCATATCTCCCATCTTTCAATCTCACCACTTAATTAAGGGCCTTTCGATTCGTTTTTGTTTAAGGATTGTTTCCGTTGGAAACTTGTTTATCTGGTGCCGCAATCATCATGAACTCCACTGGAAAATAAGGGGTCTTCACATATACACGCTTAGTCCTAGAGAGCACGGGAAAAGTAATGAGAAAATGAGGCTATTTTTCCAATGGAATGGGCTTCCAGCACCAAGCATTATTGAAATAGTATGACCCCCCTTTCCACTGCACCTCAGCCCAGCTCAATCCTGTAGACCCTCTCCACATTGTCAATATGGATTTTTTCCAGATCGGCCTCTGAAATTAAGCCCGCCTCCAGGAGGTACTTGCTCACCCTGGGAACGCTCCTGGGCCCCACCACCGCTCCGGGTCTTCTCAGGTCGTCTATGTAGTCCGACTCCATCAGGAAGCGCCTCCCGTCCTTCAAGGCGGTCAGGATGTTTCCCTTGGAGGCGATGAGGGACGGAAAAATCCCCGTGGTCTCGCCCTGGCTGATAAAGGGGGGTGAATAGTGTTTGACCACCCTCTCGGGTCTCAAACCTGCTTCCTTAGCCATGGCCGCAAATTCCTCGAAGACCCCTTCCTCGATACTCTCGGTATGGAGCTGGATGGCACAGTCCACCTCGGCTGCTTTTTCCATGGCAAATCTCGTCAGTTCATTGCAGGCCTCCAGGTACTCATCTCCTACGGGAAAATGGGGCCTTCCCACCTCACCGATGGCATGGGCCATACCTTCTTCAACAAGCACTTTCACTGTCTTTATGGCACCCTTTCCAATATCCATGGCCCTTTTCATCCCGAAGGTCTCACACATATGGACGAACTCCGCAGGATGGATACCCAGGACCGGGAACACCCGGACGGGAGTCCTTGATTCGATCTCCCTTGCCAGTTCAATGGTCTTTTGATATAGGGTTTCAAATTCCCCCACCCCCTTTAACCCAAGGCCCCAGTCCCGGGTCATCTTGTTCACAAGGAGGATGTACCTGCCCCCGACCCTCTCAAACTTCTTAACCGCCCCTATCCCCTCCCCAGCCAGGGGATCGATATGCATATGGTTGTCGGTGTAGTCCATCTCAACTTAAGTAGCCACGGGGTCAGAATCCGAGCAGGTCTTGGGTATCTCCTCGATGGCTTCTATCCCTGCCCTCATCTTCCGCAAGAGCTCCTGGAAATCCACTTCCGTCTGGATGCATCCATCCTTGGTGAGGGATACCCCCTGGACTATGCATTTTGCCCTGGAGAGGCCGTGCATGGCCATGTTCAGGTCCTTGTGGCAGGCTACACCCAGGGCTGCCCGGGGCTTGACCTCCTTTACAATCCTCTCAACAAAGGATCCGCCAGGCACGATATAGAACCTATACCCCAGCCTTTCAGCCTCCCTCTTCAGGTCCTTGATGATACAAAGCCCACACTCCTTGCATGTCACCCCCACCGCCGAGTCAAGACGGGCCGGGCATTTTGTATGCCTGAGACACTGGGGGACCACCAGTATCCGGTCCTTGGCCGGGACTGCTGAAAACTTCGGTTCCGAAAGGTTGTTTCTGACTTCGATGCCCATCTGGTCAACTATCCTCTCGGTCAGACCAAACATCCGGGCCACCTTCTTGATCTGGAGATAAAAGGTATCCACCATGAACAGGAGCAGTTTGGGCAGGACGAGACGGTTCTTCTTTACCAGCAGGAGTCCAAGGCCGATGGAGAGGACTAACAGGAGCCCGAAAAGGAACAACAATAGGATTGACAGCTTTCCCACGAATTCATAGAACATGATTTTTACCTTTAGTTTTTAACCACGCTCATCCAATATATTCTTTTTGTGGTGGCCCTAGACCAGGTGACGCCCCTGGTCGGTTAGCACCAGTACCCTGTAAAGTCCTTTCTTCCTGGTCCGGATCAGGCCCTTGCTCTTGAGTTCCTCCACCTTCTTGTTGACGGTGGGTCTTGTAATGGAAAAGCGTTCCGCAACATCCTTGAGGGTGGTCTCCTCCCTCCCGGCGATGAAGGTAAGGATGTTGTAGGCATCATAGGATATCTGTTCTCTCTCCAGTTCTTTTATATCCGGGAACTCTTGAAGTTCTTGCTCAAAAAGGATATTCTCCCGCTCCGTCAGAAGGGACCGTGAGAGATTTACCAGGAGGATTGACTCCCCGGCTGAAATCATGTCGTTTAGCTGATACAGGAGGAGAAGGACATTCTTGAAGTCATGGACGGTTATCAAATAATCGATACGGTCCAGCAAAATGGCGGATTTGGGATTTTCTTTTAGAAAGGTCTCCACATCATCAGTAATATGTGTCAGTTTCTCAGGGGTCCCGTGACCATCTGAGGACAGGCGAAGATATTCAGCCCCTAGATTCCAGGTGCCTTCGATGACCTCTGGACTCCTCCTGGTGATTATCATGATCTTGAAGCCCCCGTCCCTTAGATTTTGTAACAAGTTGCAGGCCCGTTCGATTCCATCATCCCTGACGAAATAGCTGTTTCCAGGGACCAGCCACTCAGCTTGTTTCTTCAGGAGGGTGACATCTCTGCCGCTGACCACATGACCAACCAGTTCATTTGCCTGGTCCATAAGGGGGGAAACAATGAATTTGAACACCCTCCTACTTCCATCGCGGGTCTTTAGAACGGTTTCGGCTTCCTGGACCCGATCGAGAGGGCTGCTTAAAAGCTGGATTAATTCCCGGGCCTCGGAGAAAGCCCCTATCCTTTCAAGACTTTTGCCATTTACCTCCCTTTTCCCATAACCCAGGACCCTTACCGCCTCCGTGTTCCAGGTATTAACAGCCATGGAATTGTCCAGGGAAAATATGATCTCTCCCACACTGTCCAGGACGTTTTCCAGGAGGTCCTTGGTTTCCCGCAGGGTCTTTTCAGCCTTCCTGCGCTCCTCCACCTCGTGCCTGAGCCGGACCACGGTGGCCGAAAGCTCGGCGGTGCGCTGGGCCACCATCTCTTCCAGCCTCTGGCTGTACCTCTTCAATTCCTCCTCCATCCTGTGTTTGTAGATGGCCATCTCGATGGTGGAGTGAAGCTCCCGGTCCTCGAAGGGTTTGATGATGTACCCGAAGGGTTCTGTTATCTTCGCCCTCTCCAGGGTCTTCTCGTCGGTGTATGCGGTGAGGTAGACGACCGGGATATTGAACCGGTCCCGGATCTCAGTAGCGGCCTCGATGCCGTCGATCTTCCCCTTCAGCCGGATGTCCATGAGAACCAGGTCGGGCAGGGTTTCCCCGGCCTTTGATATTGCCTTCTCCCCCGATGATGCAATACCTGTAACCTCGTAGTTTAATTTCGTCAAGACCTCTTTAATGTCTTCTGCCACGATTTTTTGGTCCTCTACAACCAGAATCTTTCCTTTTCCCATAGTAGGTCACTATTCACTAATCTCTGAAAACTCAATCTTAAATGTTGTGCCCCCTGTTCTATCAAGGGTCAGCTTGCCATCGAGTTCGTCTACCAGTGCATTTATTAACCGCATGCCCAGGGTCTTTGAATTCTCAAAATCAATATTATCGGGTATCCCCACACCGTTGTCGTGGTAGGTCAATACGAATCGATTGTCCTCCTTCTGGAGGCGGATCAGGATCTCGCCCCTCCTCCCGTCAGGGAAGGCATACTTTAGGGAATTGGAAATCAGTTCGTTGATGATCAACCCGCAGGGAACGGCTGAATCCACTCCCAGGGAAACGTCCTTCACATCGATGTTGAAGGTTATCCTTCTGCTGTGGATGCCAAAGGACCTGATCAATCCGTTCACCAGCTCCTGGAGGTACTCATTGAAATCAACGTTCCCGAAATCCTTAGATTGGTAGAGCTGTTCATGGACCAGGGCCATGGACCGGATCTGGTTCTGACTCTCCCTGAACAAGGCAAGATGTTGCTCGTCTGTGGTGTACCTTGACTGAAGATTCAGCAGGCTTGATATGACCTGCATGTTGTTCTTGACCCGGTGGTGGATCTCTTTTAGGAGGATCTCTTTTTCCTTCAGGGATGCTCGAATCTGATCGTCACTGCGTTTACGCTCGGTGATATCCCTTGCTACATGGACCACCTGGACCACCCTCCCCTCCTCCCATATGGGGGATGTGGCCACCTCTACGAAGATCTTTTTGCCGTCCTTTTGATAATGGACATGCTCCTCCACGGCATGTTTACCGGTCCTCAAGGTCTCCATTAAAGGACAGACATCGTTCGGAGGGCCACAGGGGTCCTGACGGTGGTGGGTGACCTCGTGGCACAGCCTCCCTATGACCTCCTCCTCCTTCAACCCCAGCTGTTCGAGAAAAACCTTATTTACACCCACGATTTTCAAGTTATCGGCATTGATGATCGCGATGGCATCGTGGAGGCTGTTGAGAACCGTCTCCACGAATTCCTTGGACCTTCGCAGGGCTTCCTCAGCCTGCCTTGCCTCAGTGATATCCCGGATTACCCCCTGGTACCCCAGGACCTTCCCCTCCCTGCTCTTCCAGACTGAGGAGGTGATAAGACAGTCCATCTCTGTCCCATCCTTCTTTTTGAACTTTACTTCATAGTCCCGCACCGACCCCTTTTGCTCTATCTCCTCCTGGAACCTGCGCCGGTCTTCGGGGTTTACATAGAGCTCGATCACGTTGAGGGCCTTCATCTCCTCCCCGGTATATCCAAAAAGCTCCAGGAGAGATTGGTTGCAGTCAATAAACCGGCCATCTCTGGCAGTGATATAAACCGCGTCCCTGGAATTCTCGAAGAGGGTCCGGAATTTTTCCTCACTCTCCCGCAGGGCCTCCTCGGCCTCCTTCCTCTTGGTGATATCGTAAATGGCCCCCTGGACAAGGTGGGGTTTCCCCGAAGCATCACAGACGTTTTGTATGAACTCCTGGACCCATCTTACCTGTCCGTCCTTGCGTATGATGCGGTAGGCCCGCTCCCCTGAGTAGTTGGGAACCTCCCTTATGGCCTTGGAGGGGATTTCGATGATACTGGAGAAATCCTCGGGATGGACGATCTGATTCCAGGAGGGCTTTCCGGCCAGAAAATCTGCCTCGGTATAACCGGTGATCTCCTCCACGGCCCCGTGGAAGAATATGGGGACTAAGTCCACGTTGCTGCGATAGGCGATCCCCTGGAAATTCTGCACGAAGGAGCGGTATCTCTCCTCGCTCTCCCGCATGGCATCTTCGGCCCGAATGCGCTCGGCAACCTCCTTCTGCAACTGCTCAACGGCCCCGGTCAGGTCTGCCTTGCGTGTGTCCACGGCGTTGAAGAGGTGTCCCACGAGCATGAATACGGGTATAAAGGAGATGATAACGATATGCTCGACCAGGGCATCACCAAAGTGGCTGGACATGTGGGTCAGACCCTCTTCCCAGCCCTCATAGCCCCAGTACAGGATGTTAACAATCCATCCAATGGCAGCGATGGCATGGGCTTTTCTGAGCTTCATATATCCCATTAAATAATTATCCCATGGAAAAACTGAACCGTGAAAATCAGTAGGGAAGAGAGAAATGGGGGTGGCCGTGGGGCTTACTTTACCCCCATTTCTGGATAACATATTATCTAAATATTTTTAAATTTATGTAAAGTATCATTATAAATTAGATAAATGTATTTATATATAGCCGTGCTCAAGGAAGGTATCGGGAAGAGAGAGGATGGTGGCTACGGGGCTTCAAAGCCCCTTCTTAATCTTCAATGGCACATGACCCCGTCATATCTCCCGACCGGGTCCTCCCTGCACGTCATCCCGGCCCCATGGCGATTAGAAGTATCTCG
>CAZHQS010000025.1:0-18631 GCA_964534545.1 Candidatus Hydrothermarchaeota archaeon | reverse complement strand
GTTCCATGATCAAAAAGATCGAAGCAGGCGCTTCCGGCTCTGCCGCCTTCGACCTGGCGGACACCGGTTACGTATCTGAGATCGCCATCACCTCCAGGGATGTCGTCTACAACATAAAGGTGGTGGCCGAACTCCTCAAGGGCAAACCCTACCCCACCATGCCCGAACCCGAGGGCGTGGCCCTGGCCTACCTGAAGCTCACCAAGACGGGCATCTCCAACACCCAGATGGAAAGGGCCGAGGTCTACTTCCAGGTGCCTGTCTCCTGGCTCAAGGAGAAGGACATCAACCAGTTCAAGGTCTACCTCAGGCGGGATGCCGTAACCTACTGGGAAGCCCTGGAGACCACCTACCTCTCGGAGGACGGGGAGTTCGCCTACTATAAGGCCGTCACCCCGGGCTTCTCCTACTTCGTGATTACCGGTGAGGCAGGGTCGGGGTACGTGGCTCCCGAGGTGGGAGGGGAGGCTGGAGAGGTCCAGGAGTCCCAGACTCCCGATATCCCTCCTGCAGCGGAACCCCTCTCCCCGGCGCCTCCTTCACAGGGCAGCGGGGAGCCGAGTCCAATCCCCGGAGAGGGGGAAAAAGTAACGGGCGAGACCCTGGAGGAGGTCACCCCCACCCCGGAACCGGAGGACAGAGGCATCTGCGGACCTACATCCTTGGTTTTGATAGGGATGGCGCCCCTGGTATCACGACGATTCTTGGCTCTGGTGATAGGTCAGTAGGGGCAGGAATCCAGGCCCAGGAAATAGTTGGTTGCCGGGCATCCTTCGCACTTCCTCTCATACAGGTAGCACTGGTTGCAGGGTTTTGTGCCGCAGGGGGCCCTGTCCCTTCGATCCACAATCCTGATGTCGAGAAATTCCGGTACAATTGGGGCATCCCCGATGGAGACCTCCATGCCCTTGATCCCTGGCAGGGGCCGGATGTCGTTTTCAATGGTGTTCTGGAGCATGTCTGCATTCTTTGCCACAAGGGCGATTATGAGGTTGTAGGCCCCGGTAGAGGTGATGGCAAAGACCACCCTGGGGCAGTCCTTCAGGGCGTCCGCCAGCTTTGTGGCATCCTCCATGGTCTCGGCCCTGATGCAGCAGACCGCTGTCTTGTATCCCCTCTTCTTCACGTTCAGGAGGGCCTTGATGGCAATCTCCTCATTTTTTATGAGTTTATCGAGCCTTTCCTTTGTCGATGGGGGTGAGAAGCTCAAGGCCTCCGAAATGGTGGTGAGCTTGACCCTGCCGTTCATATTCAGGATCCTGTAGATTATGCAGTCCTTTTCGTCCACATGAATCAACCCTTAAATTTTTAGGTGTATGCATTGATAAAATTATTTATAACTATATATTTTTTTCTATAAGGTTCTAACTTTACGAGGCAAAGATGAAAAGGTTATAAAATAAGGTAATTGTCTAAATCATTATGGATCAATTTGATAATCCTAATTTTTTTAGGTGACTGTCTACATTACAAATAAAAAATTATATATATCTTCCAATTCTTTTTTACAAAAACATATAAAATGTTTGTAAACATATGTAAAATAAGAAGAAAAGGAAAAAGGCTAAAAAAATGAGGTGGTTTGTGAAATGGGAAAGATTGTAATCCTCGGCGCAGGAACCGCAGGAACCATGATGGCCAACAAGCTCCGCAGGGAGCTGGACAGAGAGGAATGGGACATAACCATAATAGACAAGGACGACACCCACGTCTATCAGCCAGGGCTCTTGTTCGTGCCCTTCGGGGAATACAAACCCGAGGAGATCGTAAAGCCCCGCAGCCAGTTCATACCCCGGGGTGTGAATTTTGTAATCGATGAGATCACAAAGATCGATCCAGACAACAACACCGTCCATACCAAAAACGGGTCCTTCAGCTACGACTGGCTCATTGTCGGTCTAGGATGTAGGATAGTGCCCGAGGAGGTGGAGGGCATGATGGAGGGCTGGCACAAAAATATCTTCGATTTCTACACCCTGGAGGGGGCCGTGAAGCTCCGGGAGGCCCTGGCCAGCTTCGAGGAAGGCAGGCTCGTCCTCAACATCGCCGAGATGCCCATCAAGTGCCCGGTGGCACCCATCGAGTTCGTCTTCCTGGCGGACTGGTACTTCTACCAGCGGGGCATCAGGGACCAGGTGGAGATCGAGCTTGTCACCCCCCTGCCCGGGGCCTTCACAAAACCCATCGCAACGAAGGTCTTCACAAGGATTGCTGAGGAGAAGGGTATCATCATCACCCCTGACTTCAACATCGGGGAGGTCAATGCAGAGGAGAAGTACATCGAGTCCTTTGACGGCAAGAAGGTGAACTACGACCTCCTGGTGGCCATCCCGCCGAACTTCGGTCCCCAGGTCATCGAGGATTCGGGCATGGGTGATATGGGGTATATTGACACCGATAAGCACACCCTCAAGGCCAAGAGATGGGACAACGTCTATGTCCTGGGGGACGTCACCAACGTTCCCACCTCCAAGGCTGGCTCGGTTACCCATTTCGAGTCTGACATCGTCTTCGAGAACCTCATGGCCGAGATAAAGGGCCGAAAACCCCACGCCAGATTCGACGGGCACTCCAACTGCTTCATAGAATCGGGCTTTGGCAGGGCCCTCCTCATCGATTTCAACTATGACACCGAGCCCCTACCAGGAAAGTATCCCCTGCCGGTAATCGGTCCCTTCGACCTCCTGGGGGATACCGAGACCAACCACTGGGGTAAGCTCCTCTTCAAGTGGGTCTACTGGAACGTCCTCCTGCCCGCAGGGGAGATGCCCATGGGTCCAGAGATGTACATGTACGGGAAGCACGTACCCAAGATGGCACACCATAAATAGGGGTAGAATGAATGGCAAGCGGCACCATCCTTGTGGCCATAGACTCCTTAAAAGACGCTGAGAGGGCTATCCGTCCAGCCATCGATCTGGCCAAGGCCAGGGGTGGGCGGATAGTTGCCCTCAGTACCATCAACGTCACCCACACCTCCGGGGTAAACCTGAAGGAGCTCTACGAGTCCATCAAGAAAAAGAGGGCAGACCCGGCCCTTAAAAGGGTGAGAGAGCTCTGCGCAGAGGCAGGGGTGGACGTGGTCACGAGGGTAGAGAAGGGCAACCCCGGCCAGGTCCTGGCAGAGGTGGCAAGGAAGGAGAAGGCAGAAATAGTCCTCCTGCGACCCACCTCCAGGAAGGGGATTGATGAGGCCGGGAAGGGCTATGGGATCCTAAAGGCAGAAGAGGAGAAAGGGCGTCCCATGGTCAACATCGACCCCTCCGGGACGGTAGTGGCCCTGGGCAGGGATGTGGTGGCCTGCGAAACCGAGGAGGTCGCCGAACTACTGAAAAGGGTCCTGGAAAATATGGACAGCTTTTCTGACCTTGTAACCCGGATGGTGGCGTTGAACGAGCTCCTGGAGGATTCCGTTCCCATAATCAAGGGGGCCTTTGACAAATCCCTCCCTGCCCTGGATAATCTGGACAGGGAGATGAAGCCAGAGGAGGTCCGGGAACTTGCCAGCACCTTCTTGAGGAATACGGAGGCCTTTTCTGGTTTTGTCAAGAGGCTTGTCTCCATGGACGAACTCATGAAGGACTATGCTCCAATCATGAAGGGCGCCTTCCAGAAATCCCTCTTGGCCCTGGACAGGGTGGATAAAAACCTGGATACCGAGGAGGCTGCCGTCCTCTTCGATACGGTCACCAGGAACATGGGGACCTTCTCTAGCCTCGTGGAGAAGATGGTGGCCATAAACGAGCTCATGGAGGATACCGCTCCCATAATGAAGGGGGCCTTCGACAAATCCCTGGTCTTCCTGGAGGAGCTGGGCGGGGACCTGGATACCGAAGAGGCCGGTGTACTCTTGAAAAAGTTCCTTCAGAACATCTCCACCTTCTCCTACCTTCTGGACAGGATGTCTTCCCTGACGGAGCTCATGGAGGACACCACACCCATAATGAAATCCGCCTTCCAGAAGTCCCTGATCATCCTCCAGGAGGTGGACCGGAAACTTGACCTGGACTCGGCCCTGGAGCTCACCGACACGCTGATGCAGAACATGGGAGCCTTTTCAGACCTTGCCAAGAGTGCGGTTGGTCTCCATGAACTCATGGCCGATATGCAGCCCATCATCAAGGATGCCTTCGGGAAGTCCCTGGTGAAGCTCGATGCCCTCCAGAGGGATGGAACCATGGACAGGGTGGTAAAGTTCGCCCAGGTCATGGAGATGGTCTTCAACAACTTCAGTGATGAGGACCTGGAGCGGCTGGGCCTCAACCTCCTGTTGGCCATGGATATCCTGAACAGGGCCATGCAGCCCGAGGTGGTCAGTGTGGTCCATGGGATGCTGGATACCGTGGTCACCTGCCAGAGGCAGTACATGAAGGAGGGACCCAAGAAGATAGGGATGTTCAACTACGTCTCGGTCATGAGAGACCAGGACATCCAGATGGCGGTGGGTTTCCTGACCAATTTCCTGAAGAACTTCAATGCCTGCATAGACAGGGCCCAGAGGGAGGCCCTGGCCGGAAAGGGCGTTGAAGGGGTTTCTGATGGGGCATCTACCACGGAGGTCCAGCTATGAAGAGGATCCTCGTGCCCATAGACGGGACCAGGGTGTCGGAACACGTCCTTGACCGGGCTTTTGACATGGCCAAAAAGGAGGGCGCCACCATAGTGGCCTTGAGCTCCATCAACGTCTCCTATTCCACCGGAGTTAACTGGAAGGAGATTTACGAGATCGTCAAAGGAAAAAAGGCAGAGCCCCTGCTGGCCAAGGTGGCGGAGCGGGGCAGGAAGGAAGGGGTCCCAGTGGAGCCTCTGATAAAAAGGGGTCCCATCCATGAGACCATCATCGAAGCCTCCAGGGAGATGGAGGTGGACATGGTCATCATGGGGGTGGAGCAGAGGCGGTCCAAGGCCCCCATAAAGAAACACGTCTCGGCCGTCCTGTCCAGGATATGCTGTCCCGTCCTGACCGTAAAGAATTGCAAATATGAAAAAGGAGGTGTCCTGAATGTCTGAAGTAGCGTCTGCCATGGTGCAGAATGTAGAAGTCCATGACTTTTCGAACCTGGTATGCCCCAAGCCCCTCATACAGACAAAACTGTTGATAAGGGAATCCAAGGGTAGAGGTCCCATAAAGGTCATCGTGCCTTCGGATTCTGCCCTCAGGCTCAAGGAGATGGTGAGGAAGCAGAACTGGGAGATCACAGAGGAACGAAAGGAGGGCTTCCGGGTCTTTATCACCATACGAAAACAATAAGGAGGTCACTGGGATGAAGGAGCTGACCCTTTCAGAGGTAATCGAGGATATATCCAAGAACTACAACAAAGAGGACTTCTACAAGGAGATTTATATCGAGAGCGCCATCGTGGATTTTGCCAGCGAGGACACCTCCTGCCACATGGCAGGTTCTGCCAAACTGTGCTATGGCAGCGAGGGGATGAACGTCTACGTGGGCCCCCCCGGGAGCGACCCCAGGGAGCTCGGGAAGGCGGGGAGCAATTTCCTCTCCCTCCTGATGAGCAAGGAGGGGGAGTACTCGGTGGGAAAGCTCATGGGTGATTCCCCCAAAGGGCTGATAATCACCAGGGCCATAAAGACCGGCGCCACCAGCACCTACTTCTCCACCCTGGAGGTCTTTCCCCAGGAGGGCAAGGAGTTCTTCGAAGAGGGATAGGATGAAGGAAGACGAGCTATACGATGTCCTGGACCTGGAGACCGACGAGAGGTTCAAGGAACTGGATGCCATGGTCGAGGAGGTGATCCAGGGGGTTTCCCAAGGGGACCTCAGTATCGTGGAGGCATACAACATCTTCAACGGCAGGAGCAAGGAGATCTTCCCCTTAATCGCCAAAGACCCGGTCATCGGCAAGAAATTCCTGATGGACCGGGCTCACACCATCATGCTCCTGGCCATCCTCAAGAAACTGGGCGAGAAGGGCTTGTAGGTCAGACACCAAAGAGGTAGAAGAGGAGGACCCCGGAGGTTGCGGTCAGGAACCCCGCGGGGGTACCGTACTTTATGAAATCCATGAAGCTGATGTGAATCCCGTCCTTTTCCGCCATTTCCCTGACCACGATATTTGCAGCCGCCCCGATGACGGTCATGTTTCCGCCAAGGCAGGCCCCCAGGGAGAGGGCCCACCATAGGGGGTCGATGGATACCGCAACCTGTTCCGAAACACTCAAGAGGACGTGGGCCATGGCCATGGTGAAGGGGATGTTGTCCACGAAACCGGAGATCAGGATGGAGCTGCCTCCCACCAGGAGGACCCCGAGGGAGAGGTCGTCCCCCATCCTCTCCACCACCCCCTGGGCCACATCCTCGAAGACCCCCACGTGCTCCAGGGACCCGATCATCATGAAGAGGCCGAAGAAGAAGAAGAGGGCCGTCCACTCGATCTCTTCGAAGACCTTGTGGGGCGAAAGGCCGGTGATCACCATCAACAGGGAGGCGCAGAAGAAGGTGATGACCCCGGATTCGAGGCCCAGGTCATGGGAGAAGATGAGCAGGATGATGGTGGCTGAGAGGACCCCCAGGGACTTGTAGAGGAGCCCCCTGTCCTTTATTACCATTCCTCCCTTCAGGGTGGTCTCGGTCTCCTTTCTGATGTAATCCGGCTCCACCTCGGCCTCGAAGCCCCCGAAGAATCTCAGATAGGCGTACATTATTCCCATGCCCAGGAGGAAGGTCGCCAGGATATAGGGCCCCACGTTTAGGACAAAATCCAGAAAGCTTTTCGAGGCCAGGGAGCCGATGATCAGGTTGGGGGGGTCTCCGATGAGGGTGCTGGCCCCCCCGATGTTGGAGGCGATGATGATGGAGATGAGGTACAGGACAGGGGAGATCCCCATCTTCGTCGTCACCCTGACGATTATCGGGGTGATGAAGAGGACCGTGGTCACGTTGTCCAGGAAGGCGGAAAGGACCCCGGTCATGATGAAAAAGACCACGAAGAATCTTCTGGGTTTGAACTCGGTGAAGAGGAGGGCCCTGAGGGAAAGATAGTCGAAGAACCCCGACTTGTCCAGGATATTGACGATAATCATCATGCCGAAGAGGAGGGCGAGGGTGTTGTAGTCAACGTAGTTCCATGCCTGGTGGGGCTCGATGATGCCGAAAAAGATGAGCAGGCTTCCCGAGAAGAGGACCGTGGCCACCCTGTGGACCAGCAGGTTCTCGAAGATGATGGCGATGTAGGTTAATATAAAGATCCCCACCGTCAGGGCTTCCACTGATACCATGGGTATAAACTGGGTCCTTCCGACTTTTAAACCTGTCCATAAACTATTTCTGGCTTCCCGCTAATGTCTTAAGTAGGAGGGATATAATGATTCGGTTAGAGGGTATTAGGGCGGGGGACCTGATGACAAAGGACCTGATTGCAGCAAGGCCTGGGGACACAGTTTCAGAGGCTATTATGTTGATGCAGAGACACGGCATCTCAGAGGTACCGGTGGTGCAGGATGGGAAGGTAGTGGGGATGGTAAGCGATGAGACCTTCATGAAGAAGAGGCACCTCCCCCTTTCCGCGCGACTGGAATATGTCATGACCACACCCCCTGCGGTAATGGAAACGGATTCTGTAATTGACGCCTGTGTCATGCTCCTTTCCTCGGGATACAGGGGTTTACCGGTCCTATCTGAAAAGGGCCACTACACCGGGTTCATATCAAGGTCGGACATCGTCAGGAAGATCCCGGAGATGGAGGACCTGAAGGGAATGGCGGTTGGGGAGATCATGACCCCGGACCCTTCCACCATCAAGGAGCATGAGACCATGGAACAGGCACGGGTCATGATGTGGAGGATGGATGTAAGGGTCCTGCCTGTTGTGGACCAGGTCGGCAGGCTCTCGGGTATGATAGGCATAAAGGATATAGTCAAGCTCAGCCTCAATCCCCCGGCTACGGAAACCCGGGGGGAGTTTATCGGAGAAAAGGATGCAGATGTGGAAGACCTCGAGGTGAGGAGCCTGATGGTGGAGCCGCCCATTACCACCTCCCCGGATGAGGACCTGCAGGAAGCCGCCCGCAAGATATCGGAGAATGACATATCTGCCCTTGTTGTCCTTGAGGATGGGGAAATCAAGGGAATACTCACCCAGATAGACCTTATCGAACTCATTGCCAGCTTAAGAGAAGTCGACCAGGCCTATGTGCAGATAACCGGCCTTGAAGAGGGCCTCGATGTAATCTGGGCAATGCATGGTTCCATTCAGAAATACCTGCAGCTCTTCGGGCAGATTATAAGGCCCAGGGTGATGAACGTCCATGTCGTCCCCTACCACAGAGGGGGCCGCGAGACAAAATACAGCCTCAAACTGCGCCTCCAGACCGATAAAGGCATGTTCTTTGCAAAAAATCACGGCTGGAACCTCATACAGGTCCTGGACGAGGCCCTTGAGACCCTCAGGAGGGAGATCATTCACGAGAAGGAGAAGAGGCTGGAACGGGTGAAGGAGGCATCTAGGAGGTAGTCATTGGAACTGGCCCATGACCTTTTCCGCCAGGGCCGAGGCGGCTTCTCCCGGTTCATCTGCCCCGTATATCCCCCGCCCGATGATTTCGAAATCGGCTCCAGCCTTTATGGCATCACCGGGCACGCCCCCCTGGGTCGCAACTCCCGGGGAGATGATGGTCATCTCCTCGCCAACCACCTCTCGAAGGGCCCTTATCCGTTCCGGTCTTGTGGCAGGGGCCACGATACCGAAGGCGTGCTTTTTTGCCATCTCGGCCATCCCTTCGGCCGCCGGGGCCATGAAACGGGTGGCCCCGGGATGGCTCATCTCTGTTACCACGAATATCCGGGCTACCTTCGAGCACGCCTCTATGACATCCTCCCCCAGGAATCCCTGGACGATGACGTAATCCGCCCCCTTCTCCACGGCGGCCCGGCATATGGCGGAGCTCACCGGCGGGATGTCGGCCACCTTGAAGTCGGCGATGATGGGTTTGCCGAACCTTTTCAGTTGGTCGATGATGTCAAGCCCCGTGTGCAGGACCAAGGGGTAGCCGACTTTTACGGCATCTATGTGGGCGGCAGCGGCCTCCACGACCTCCAGGGCGCGCTCCCTATCCTCTACGTCTAAAGCCAGGATAACGCCGGTCCTTCTTTCCAATGGGGCTTCCTCCATACGGGTATGAGTATAGGACCTCCCCGCTTAAAAAGGCCACGGCGCTCCAGGGGTCTATAATCCCGCCGCCGGCCAGGAAGATGAGGACGGCATTGATTAAGATGTACCGCCCTGCCGTCATCCCGATCTGGTCTGCGGCAGCCGCAAGGGCCAGGGCAAGGAAGGGCACCAGGGCCACCGGATGGCACCCGGAGTAGATGATCATCAGGAATACCAGGGCCACGGAAACCCTTTCATGTTTTTGCCCGAACCTGCCTCCCGCCAAAAAACCCGCAAGACAGGCCCCCAGGATCAGAGTGGAGGGACCATGGGAGGTGATCAGGTGACCTGCAAGGAGACCTGCCCCTAGGGAGGCGGGCCAGGCATACCTCTCATCTTTAGAGAGGCGGTATAGGACCGCCATCACCGGGTAGAGGTACAGGGGGCTCATGCCAGCCTCTCCATGAGGCTTGCGGCCATGATGGGGAAGATGATGGTGGCGTCCCCGATGACCGTTACGATGTTGGAGTCGTCTCTGGCCTTGGACCAGGATACGGCCTCCTCCAGCTTGGCCCCGGAGAGGCTGCCCCCCTCCTCCCGGTCCAGGGTTATCTGGATCCCGTAGTCGATGCCCTCCCTGAGGAGGTTGGCCCCCAGGATGTAGTGTTTGGGTACCCCCCCGCCCAGGAACAGCCCCCCGGTTTTTTCGGCATCGAAGACCATGTCCGAGAGCTCCTTCATGTCCTTTACCGCATTCAGGACGATTTTGTTCTTTTGGGAGAAGAAGAAGAGCTGGAGCCCCAGCATGGAGTCGGTGAGTCCCGGGGAGAAGACCGGGATGTCCTTCTCATGGGCTGCCCTCAGGAAGGATTTCCTGTCCTCCAGCCTGGCGCCGATGATGTCCAAAAGCTCCCTGATGGACATGTCCCCTCTTACGTCCTCCGGGATGCCGGAAAGGATTTCCTGGACCTTGTCCTCGAAGACCTGGAAGTCCGATATCTTGGTGTAGACGTTCCCGATCCTGCCTATCTCCTCTCTGCGCAGGGCCCCGTCATCGGCCTGGTAGCTTCCCACGTAGTGACCGCCCCCGAAGGCCTCCATCATGTCGTGGACCACGTTGGCCCCCGAGGTCACCACGGCCCTGACATGGCCCTCTCTGATGAACCAGGTGATGACCTCCCTTAAGCCCGAGGGGACCATGGGCCCGGATATGCCGAGGAAGAGGGTGACCTTCTCCCTGACCATCTCCTCCAGGATATCACAGGCCTTGGAGAGGTTTCCTGCCCCCTGGACCCCGGCCCCCCCAAGCTCCCGGACCAGCTCGTCGACGGTCATTCCGGCCCTGAGCCCCACGTGTATGACCCTTCTCACCTTCTCACCTGTTTGAGCTCTTCAAGCTCTTCCTCTAGGGCGATGATCTCGGAGTCCAGCTCGTCCATCCTGGCCTCCATCTTCGCCTTCTCCTGTCTGAAGACCTCCTCGGCGATCTCACCAGAGACCCGCTTCTTCCTGAGGTTCTCTATCCCAAGGAGGACCTTCTCCTTGTCGCTCCGCAGGGACCTGATTTTGGTGGCTATCTCCACCCCTTTTTTCACGGTGTCGACCTTCTTTTCGAATCCATCGAAGGTCTTCCTTTTCAGGTTGTCGATGTCCCGGTAGTCCGCTACGGTGCTCTTTTTCAGGGGCGCGGAGGTCTTTATCCTGATCTTGCTCAGGGCGATCAATGCCCCCACCACCAGGACCAGGGCTACGGCAAGGTAGAGGGGGTCCCTGTTTGTTTCCCTACTTTCCACCTGCGGCTGGAGGGTTGTTATGGTGGTCTGGTTCAGGCCCTTTTTCAGCAGGGTGGACTGGGCGCTCAGTTCCTGGTTCATCTCAGAGACCCTGTCCTCCAGGACCTTCTGGACAAAGTAGTTTGCCCTGCTGTCCACCTGTTTTGCCTTCTTGGAGACGTTTTTCGCCATATTGGATGCCCTGGTCCCGTGGGTGTAGGCATCGTAGTAATTGCTGTATAAGGGGTCCATGTTTATCTGGGCGATATCCAGTTCTACCCCGGCGGCTTCCAGGAGCCCAAGGGCCTCATCATATAACTGCTGGATCTCACTCACATTTCCGTACCGCCCGGCGTTTTCCAGGGTCTTGTTGGCGTTTTCCAGGTCGAAGTGGGCTTCTTCCAGCAGGTCCTTGGCAGAGGCAATCTCCTGGATGGCCATGTCCCTGTAGTTCCCATACCTCAGGTCAACAAGGACCCCTTCCCTCAGCTGGCTCAAGTTTTGTAGGATATCCAGGGAGTATATGACGGTCTCCCTGTTACCCTCCCTGATCTTCTCGGTCTGGGGGGTGATGGGACCGAAATAGTGGTTCTCTGGGGTAATGAACCTTATGTTACTTTTGTGGACCAGCCAGTGGGACCTGCCCAGGGCATAACCATTGAATCTCCTCAAGACGCCGTCCCTGCTCAGAAGGTCAGATCTCTTGTAGGTGATGGTGATGGTCCTTCTGTTGCCCTTGGAGAGGATCAGATAGAATTTGATGGTATTCCCCCCATCTGGATAGTTTTCCACTACCGTACTCCTGGCGCCCTGGACAAGGATGTCAGAGGCATCACCCCTCTGGAGATAAATGTCGTCGGCAAAGGTAAAGGGATCTCCACTGTTTCCGAAGGTGATGACCTCTTCAACCAGGACGCTATCAGAGCCCAGGGTATAGGTTATATTGTGCTCCTCAACATAGAGGCCGGTGGTTGCGGAATGGACCCCGGGCATCAGGATGAGCAGTGCCAGTGGAGTTGCCCACCATCTCATAGACACTAAACTGATTGGCAGTGGCTTATATTTTTTGCCATAAAAATATATATAGAAGAGACAAAAAGCAACCTTTAAAACCCGGCTTAGCTCAGTCTGGCAGAGCGTGCGGCTGTAGACCGCATGGTCGCTGGTTCAAATCCGGCAGCCGGGACTTGATCTTCTTAAAAACCATCACTCAAAAATAAAAGCGTTCCCGAAGGGCCGCCCGGGTTTGGTGAAAGGGCGGTAGCCCTCCACGTTCCGAATCCGGCAGCCGGGACTTTCCAAATCCCCTTTGTGTAAAGGGTCTATGGGAACCCCCAGACCCATGTCTACTTTTCGATTTCCTCGAGGCGCCTGACCATCTTGACCACGGCCTCTACCCCCCTCTTGGCGTACTCCACCCTCTCCTGGGCCTCCAGCCTCGAGAGTCCGGGTCCCGAGATGGCGAGGGCAACGGGTTTATTGTACTCCAGGGAGAGGTCGGCGATCTTCCGGGAGGCGTGCTGGATGACAATCTGGTCATGGTCTGTGGCCCCCTCTATGACCGCTCCCAGGGTGACCACGGCGTCTATGTCATCCCGTTCGAGCATGGCCTTCACTGCCAGGGGCATGTCAAAGGCCCCCGGGACCTTCACGTCCTTTGTAACCCTTGCTCCCAGAAACTCGGCCTGCTCCTTGGCCAACTCCACCATCATGTAGGTGATGTCGTAGTTGAACTCTGATGCCACAATTCCAATATTGACTGTCATGGTCGGATTAGTTATTCCTCTTGGTATATAAACCTTTTTGAGTAGCTACTCAATATTGGGTAACTCATCTATGGATCCTTCCCCCACTTGCGCCCCTTCCTCCCAGGGGTCCCTTGTCTTCAAAGCCCTCCCTCTGGCCCGTTCCAGCCATCTTGGTGAGTTTTTCAGGGTGGAAGAGTAGCTTCATCAGGTTCTGTGCATGCTCCCTTGCCCTGTTGCTGCAGACCCGGGCCAGCTCCTCCTCATCGTCGCTCTCATCCTCGTGGACAAAGACCTCCAGGATGTGCTTGTTGGTTAGAAGCTGGGCCATGATGAGACCCTGGCTGGCCTCATGGGCGCAGACCTTGTCAATCTCCTCAGGTCCCGGCATGGCGAAGGCCATGGCCATGTGACACCCTTCATCCAGGAGTATCTTGCAGGCAACCGGCAGGTCCTTCATGCCGGGGACGGTGCGCCTGATGATCTTTATGTCAGTCCTGGTTTTCTTTATCTCATCTATGGCATCCTTTGCCATGTCATACCTGGCGAAGGTGGTATCCACGATCCCTACCTGTTTCATATCAAAGGGTTAGACACCAAAATTATATATTATTTTGGCTAAATCATGGACTAATCAAGACTAACCAAGGAGGGAACCAACATGAGGTCAGAGGAGGCGCCAACGGTCATAGCCATCGTGGGGGGGGAAGGCACCAGGATGTATCCCCTCACCCTCAGGCATCCCAAACCCCTCCTGCCGGTTTGCAACTATGCCACCTTGATGAGGGTATTTGAGATCCTGGCCAACCAGGGATGCCGCGATTTCGTTTTTGCCTCCACTGGGATGGAAAATACCGCCCGCCTCAAGGAGTATTTCAAATGGGGCCGCAGCTTCTCTGCCCGTTTAGATCTGGATTCGCCTGTCAAGTTCAGATATCAGCCCAATTATCTGGACAGGGGAAATGCCGATGCGGTCCGGGCCTGCATGGAATACTACGATATAAAAAATGACTGTCTAATAGTCGGGGGGGACAACATCTTTGACTTAAATCTGGGAAGATTGGTGGAATTTCATCGGAATAATAATTCCCTCATGAGTATTTGCCTCAAGGAAGTGAGCGACGTATCCCAGTATGGGGTTGCGGACCTTGATGCCAATATGAGGATAAAAAAATTTGTGGAGAAACCTCGGAAGGGTACCGAGCCATCAAATCTCGCAAACATCGGCCTGTATATGCTCTCATCCAGGATTCGGGAAGTCTTCAAGGAGATGGGAGACAGGGTGGCGGATTTTGGATATGACGTAATCCCATATCTCACGGAGGAACAGTATCCCGTATACGGTTATCCCACAGACAGATACTGGAACGACATCGGGACCCCGGGCCGATACCTGGATTCAACCCTGGACATCCTGGAAAGGAAGGTGGAAAACATCAGGTTCCCGAAAAGGATCATTTACAGGGAGAATGTCTGGATTCACCCCACCACGGTGGAAAGGGTCAAGGAAAACCTAGAAACCGGGAAGATAAAGGTAGGCGACTTCACCTTGATTGGGGGGGACTGCACCATCGCTGAGGGTGTCACCATAGACCACTCCTGCATCGGGGATAACTGTGTCATCGGGGAGGGTTCAACCATAACGGATTCTGTAGTCATGGACTTCGTGAACATAGGCAAAAACGTCAGGCTTAACAGGTGCATTGTAGGGACCTACTCCAATATCGAGGACGACAGTGTCATCGATTCCAACCTGGAGGTGGAGTTTGGCGAGTACGGGGAGGACAAGACCGCAGTGGTGGGCGAGGACGTTACCATCTTCAAGGGTTCTGTCATCGGTCCCAAAAAGCGCGTTGCTCCCATCGGGGAGAGCCACCACATCATGAGTAGCGGCAGGTACCTGGAACTGGGATATGATTCGAGGAATTTCTATTTTATAGAAAAATAGTAAGTTACTCTACCAAAAATATATAAATCAAGACCCACTAAAGTAGTGGCATGGATGTTTTGGAGCAGAAAGAGAAGAGAATCGGGGATTTTCTCTCCTCTGAAATGCTGCCAGGCAATAGGGAAAAGCTGGCCGAATTTAACGAAGAGTACAAGGAGAATGGGATAAGTGCCCATACCCGTTATACCTATGTCACCTATCTCTATGCCCTGGATCGATATGCCAGGAAACCCTTTGAGGACCTCACAAAGAAGGATGTCATAGGGTTTCTCAAGTCCCTGGATGTGGGGGAAGGAACCAGGATCATAGTAAAGCAGCGTCTCAAGACATTTTTCAAGTGGCTGAACGGTGGGGAGACCTATCCTGATTGCGTCAAGTGGATTAAGATAAAGTCCAAGCAGCCGGAAAAGATAGATGCCAAGAACGTCCTGACCCACGATGACATAAAGACCCTGATCTCCCAATGCGATAACAGCAAGGATAAGGCCTTGTTTTCATTACTCTATGAATCAGCGGCCAGGGTCCGGGAGTTTACGAACCTGAAAATAAAAGATTACCGCAAGAATCACGAGCCTACCGCATGGCTCAGAATCAAGGGGAAGGGAAAGAAGGTCCGGGAGATCATGATAATAAACTCAATCCCCTACATGGCCCGATGGCTGGACGATCACCCGGATAAGGATAATCCCGAGGCCTACCTTTTTGTAAACAGCAAAGGGAAAAAGCTGACCAGGGGGGGCGTGGTATTCAAGTGTTTGAAATATGCCGACAGGGCCGCCATAACGAAGCCCGTCAATCCCCACTGGTTCAGGCACAGCAGATTAACCGAGGTTGCCCAGATATACAACGAGTCCGAGCTCAGGGAGTTTGCAGGATGGACCCGGACCTCCCAGATGCCGGCCAGGTATATCCACGAGAGCCGGGAGATCATGGCAGCCAAATTAAAGAAGAGGGCAGGGCTGGAAGTCGAGGAGGACATCTTTGAGGACAAACTGAAACCGAAGGTATGCACCTATTGCGGCCACACCAACGAGGCCGATAACAATTTCTGCGGTAAATGTTCAAACCCGTTGGACACAAAAACGGCCGTCCAGGTGGAGAGGGTGAACCGGGAACTTTCGTTGAGAGAGCGGCTGATGAACGAGATCAAAGAAGAGGTCTATAAGGAAATTATCGCCGAATTGAAGGGCGGAAAAGTTTAGAACTTCATCCCTATACTTCTGTTATACTTCTTTCTAACCTTATTTACCATAATCTGACATTTTCGGGTCTTGGGGTACCTTAAAGCAAACTCTGAAAGTAAAGCTTCTTCTAAATCAAATATCTCATTTCCAAGAACAAGGATGAGGCCCTCAGAGACGGATAGGACCTTCTTAAAATATGACGGCATGAAAGAAGAAAGGGCTTCCAAGAGTTTAGGATCTAATCTTAAGAACGCGTCTAGTAGACTGGTATCGCTTAATCCCCAATACTGTTTAGCCTTCTCAATAGGTACTTTTACCCTTTCTGATATTTTCAAAAGCAACCGGGTAAAACCCGCACCAATACCTAACTGATTATAGAAATAGGTTAACGGTGCCTCTAACCCTTCCTCTGGTTTTATAAGGTTTCGAAAAGGACCGTTCAAAAACTCCAACAGGGGGCGGTCCCATTTATCGTCCCAGGTTATTCCCTTGGCAACGGCGTCCTTCTTTATCTGGTTTAAGAGAGGTTGCGGTCTTGATTTTATTCCTTTTTTACTTACGTGGAAAAGGTCAGCATTTGCTTTTATGTTTGTGTTTATTTTTCCTGTTGGAGGGTATTTGTCAACTTTATAGTGTTCTTTAGCGATTTGATATCTTGATTTAAACCCAGGATAGGCTAACAAATATATCCTAGATATCATACCTTTGCTGAGTCTTTCCTCTTTTTCTATTTTTGCGGGCATTTTTCCAGTACCAATATATAACCTACTGTGGGGGTAGGTTATGTAACCTAACCAATACTTATGTACCTTAAGGGTATATATACTCTTCGGTAGACATTAAGGTTCATGGCTGAAAAACTTAAATTTCGAGCAAATCGGGCAGCAAAGTTTGGGGGGCGACGGATTATAGAGATACCCGCCGTTTTGCGGCCGCTGCTTTGGGATGGAGCCTATGATGTGACCCTCAAGCCCGTAAGACGGGAGGGGGGGTCCAAGTGAGCTTTCGGGAATTTTGCCAGGAACACCGGGAGGTCATTAAAAGAATGATAGAAGCTAGGAGATTCAGTTCTGCAAAGCTGGAAATCCTCGAGGCTTTCGGTTTTGACATCCCGGAGGGCTTCCGCGGAGGAGGTGAATGAGATGAGCGATTTTTACCGCGAGTATCGAAGCAAGACAAGACCCCAGCGGCGGTGCGAGTTTTGCAACGCTCCCTTAAGGCCCTCCAAGTTTTACGGCGATCATTGGTGCCCAAGATGCGAGGGTCCTGGGAAATGAGGCCAAAAAATGCAAACGCAAAAGACGAGAATCAACGGAGCATTAGTCCTTAAAACAACTCTGGAAGATTTCCTGGAGCTAAAAAATTACATTGAGGATATCTTACTAGATTCCTATATCATCTATCAGAGACAGGGATTACCTCACGAAAAGCTGTTTATCCATAAGGAAGGGGAATGTAATGGAGGGCGGGGGCGGTGAGTGAGGAGACGGGTCTGGACCTCATGGAGCGAGCCAGGCGCCGTGAGTTTGTCCACGTCTCCCACGGCGAATGGCTTCAAGAGCGGCCAAATGGGAGCCTTAAGGTTGTTACGGGTGTTCTCGGGGAGTACCTGGCCGGAGATGAGAAGCTCTGCCCGAAGACTTTGGAGGACACTGGAGAGCTTCTAATCTATGAAGGTGGTGTTTATGTCCCTGGGGAGGCCCGGCTGGCCAACCTAATCCAGAACTTAATCGGTGAGGATACGGTCACCAACTACCACGTTAATGAGGTCCTTGGGTATATTCGCCGGAGGACCTATACGCCCAGGTCAGAGTTTGACCAAGACCCCTACATCATAAACATTAAAAACGGTCTCTTGAATATCGAAACTGGAGAGTTTCAGGGGCATGACCCCAACTATTTGTCTCTCATTCAATTGCCTGTGGAATACGATCCGGCGGCGGGTTGTCCGAAGTGGGAGAAGTACCTGGATGACGTTGTAAGCGAGAAGGACAGGATAGTCCTCCAGGAGGTAGCAGGCTATACTCTCTGTCCTGGCTATCCCTGGGCAAAATTTGCCATATTGTTGGGCGACGGTGGAAACGGCAAGAGTGTTTTTTTAGACACCCTGAAGGCCGTTCTGGGACCCAAAAACGTATCGAATATAACGATCCAGGACTTGGTTTACAACCGCTTTGCTCGGGCTAGCTTATACGGAAAGTTAGCGAATATCCACAACGACATCCCAGATAAAAAACTCACGAAAACAGGCGTCATAAAGACCCTGACGGGAGGGGACCAGGTGAGTGCTGAAAAGAAGGGGAAGGACTTCTTCGAGTTTGTGAATAGGGCGAAGCTAATATTTGCCGCCAATACTATGCCGGACACCGATGACGATACCGATTCATACTTCCAAAGAATTATCGTCATCCCTTTTTCAAACACTATTCGAGGCACGGAGAAGGACAACCCCCACCTGAAAGAGGAGTTGCTGGAGGAACTTCCCGGGATCCTTAACTGGATGCTCGAAGGATACCGCCGCTTAATGAAGCAGGGGAAATTTTCGGACAGTACCACCACCGAGGAGATGAGGGAGAGGGTGAAGAAGCTTGCAAACACTGTGACCGCTTTTTATTATGATTGTGTCACCGTTGAGCCAGAAGCGTGGATGCCTATAAAGGAAGCTTATGCTCTCTATCAGGAGTATTGTGAGGAGATCGGAGGGGCCCCCAAAAGCCAGAAGGTTTTCACCACCAACATCCAGGAATGCAACGCATACATTGAGAGGAAGCAGAAGCGATACAAAAAAGTGCTGACGTGGGGACTTACGGGTTTGGTTGTGCAAAATATGACACAGGGTGTAACCGAACCGAAAAATCCATCCGGTTACACCCC
>CAZHQS010000024.1:0-19180 GCA_964534545.1 Candidatus Hydrothermarchaeota archaeon | reverse complement strand
TCTCACTTACGTCCTGGTCCCAAGTCTTGAGAAACTCCAGGTCCAGCAAAAGTTCCCCCCTCCTCACTAACTTTTCGTTGTATTCTTTCCAGTCCATGTATATATAAAACTCAGCACGTGGTTATTTGAGACTTACGGATTGTGCGACAAAGCATGGAAATCGGAAGCTTTAAATCATCTTCGAGAAAATGAGAGATTATTGTCTAATGATTAAAGTACCGGTGAGGAGGAAAGGAAATGACGGGTGACCTTACTTTCATAACAAACGAAGAGGGGCAAAGCCTAGAAAAACGCTTCTCTGAACTTATCAAAGATACTCGTTACTTTGATTGTCTTGTAGGTTATTTCTATGTAAGCGGTTTCCACGCATTGTACAAATCATTAGAATCATCAGAAAAGATAAGAATCCTCATCGGTATAAGCACCAGCCCTGAAACATACAACCTAATTCAAGAGGCAACGGAATCCGAGCAACAAACCGTATTTACGTCACATAAGGAATCCAAGGAAGAGTTCTCAAAACTTGTAGTCAAAGAAATGGAACAATCCAGAGATGAATTCAATGTGGAAGAGGGGATAAGGAAATTCATCGAATGGCTTCGAACCGACCCCCCAAAACTGGAAATCCGGGTGTATCCTACTGAAAAAATCCACGCTAAACTCTATATAATGACCTTTAAAGAAGGAGATAGGGACCAGGGGCGAGTAATTACCGGGTCCAGTAATTTTACAAAATCGGGATTAAGAAACAACATCGAATTTAATGTCGAGCTAAAAAACAGATCCGACTATGAGTTCTCGCTACAAAAATTCAATGACCTCTGGGAACATTCGATTGATGTTTCAGAAAAATATGTCGAAACAATAAAAGAAAAAACCTGGTTAAACGACGAAATCACACCTTATGAACTATACCTCAAATTCCTATATGAATATCTAAAAGACAAAATCAATCTCGACAAAGACGAATTATACCAACCATACCATCCTCCTGGTTTTATGGACTTAGACTATCAGAAGGATGCAGTCAGAGATGCGAAAATGAAACTAGAGGAGTATGGTGGTGTTTTTATTTCCGACGTTGTTGGTCTTGGCAAAACATACATCTCGGCGATGCTGGCAAACGAACTCGAGGGCCGTTCTGTCGTAATCGCACCTCCGAGGACAATAGATAAAGACAATCCTGGATCATGGCCAAACGTATTTTCTGACTTCGGAGTTAGACAAACAGATTTTGAGTCCATCGGTCAACTTGACAAGTTATTGAGGCGCGGCGTGGAGAAATATACTAATGTATTCATAGATGAAGCTCATAGGTTTAGAACAGAATCCACCCAGATGTACGAACGGCTCTTCGACATCTGCAGAGGAAAAAGAGTAATTCTCGTAACTGCAACCCCCCTGAACAACACTCCATTGGACATATTGAGCCAGATAAAACTGTTCCAAAATGCCCATCGGTCAACCTTGCCAAACCCAGAAGTCAGGGACCTCGAACACTACTTCAGTACCCTACAGAACAGACTCAACGGATTAGACCGGATCAATGATCGAGATGAATACCTTCAGATCGTCAAAGAGAACGCCGAGGAGATAAGGAAGCATGTCCTCCGGTATTTAATGGTCCGACGAACCAGGACAAGCATTGTAAACTATTACAAAAAAGATCTTCGTGAACAAGGTCTAATGTTCCCTGAGGTCGAAGACCCTAAACCCTTCGTGTATCATTTTGACAACGACCTGGATAGGATATTCAACAAGACTCTGGAACTTATCATTAGCGAGTTTAAATATGCCAGGTACACACCGCTTCTATATCTGAAAGAGGGAGTTGACCAATTGGAAGAGGCATCCCAGAAAAACATGGGGCGTTTCATGAGGATACTATTGCTCAAACGTCTTGAGAGCAGCTTCTTTGCCTTCAAACAATCGATAAGACGTTTCATCTACTCATATACGCGGTTTATCGAAATATACAACCAGGGGCGTGTATTCACAAGCGGTAAGCACATGAATAAAATACTGGATCTCTTGGAAAACGATGACGAAGAATCAATTCAGAAGCTTATCGCGGAAGAAAAAGCAGCCGAATATGATGCAACTAATTTCAAACCCGGGTTCATTGAGGATCTGAAACACGACCTGAGAATGTTGGAAGAGATCGACTATATGTGGAAGGGTATCGATCAGGACCCGAAGCTTGAAAAATTCATGGAAGAACTTTCCAAGAACAAAAAACTGAACGAATCAAAATTATTGGTTTTCACAGAATCAAAGGAAACAGCCGAATACTTGGAAAAGGTTCTCAAAACAAAATATCACGATGAAGTAATGGCCTTCTCCAGCAATTCCTCTGAGTACGCCCGGACAAGGATAATCGAGAACTTCGATGCGAACCTCCGTAAGGACAAACAAAAGGACGACCTGCGGATATTGATAACTACCGATGTCCTCTCCGAGGGAGTAAATCTCCACCGATCAAACGTGGTGATCAATTATGATATACCCTGGAACCCTGTAAGAATGATGCAGAGGGTCGGGCGTGTGAACAGGGTTAGCAGAAATCCGCCCTTTGATACAATCTACACCTATAACTTCTTCCCCGCTGGCCCAATAAACGAGAATATCGGATTGAAAGAGGCCGCTGAATCGAAGATAAGGGCATTCATCGAGATGCTCGGGAATGATGCAAGGTTGCTTACAGAGGAGGAGATCAAATCCCACGACCTCTTCACCAAACTAACCTCTAAAAAACTGATAACCGGGGAAGACGAGGAGGATGATCCGGAGCTGGGTTATCTGAAATTGCTTAGGGATATTAGGGACAACCAGACCGACCTTTATGAGCGCGTGAAGAGATTGCCTAAAAAAGCCAGGACCGCAAGAAGGTACGAAGCCGATACTAATTCGTTAATAACTTTTTTCCGGAAGGGTAAACTGAGAAAGATATACAAGAACAACGGCACCGAGATAAACGAAATCGATTTCATAGAAGTAGCGGAGATACTGAAAGCCAAAGAGAATGAAAAGCGGGAAAAATTGAATAGCGACTTTTACTCATACCTGGAACAAAACAAAAAAGAGTTCAACTCAGTATTCATGGCCGACGAAGCCCCGCCTTCTAGCGCCGGTTCCAGAAGCGCAGAATCAAAACTCAAAAAGATAATCAAAGCAATTCACAAAGCCCCGGAGATAACGGACGAGGACGAAGACTACCTCTATGAAGTCTTACGGCTGCTGAATGAAGGAGGGATAGCCAAAGTAACAATGAAGCGGGTCCTGAAAGAGGTAAAAGACGAGATCGACCCGTTAAGGATACTTGCCAGGATAAGGACTTGCATATCATCCAACGTTTTCGAGGGGACCTTTGCGAAGAGTCCCGCCAACATCTCCGGACCAAAAGAAATAATACTGTCTGAATATCTCATCGGGGGTCAGGATCAATGAAGAAAGCGGAAGCCATACAACTATTAGATGAGACATTCGACAACGAATTTGACCTTAACCGATATGCGAAGTTCATTAAAGAACTGTTCAATGTTATCAAGATCGAGTTCCAGGACAAAAGCACCTTTATCGCCAACCAGTACACCGACTACATCTCCGAAGTCCACAAGATTGGTAACTTCATAGACAGGGACCGAAAGAAAATGGAGGTCCTGGCGGTCAAACTGGTTAAAACAACATCCCGCGACCGGGCCAGGACGATGCAGCGGAACTTCGTTGCCAGCTGGCTCGGAAAAATGGACATAGAGTCTGCCCTGGTTGCCTTCTACGGGGAAGAACCAGATGACTGGAGGTTCTCCTTTGTCAAAATGGAGTACAACCTGGTCCGTGATGAAACCGGCAAGGTCCAGATCGCAAAGGAACTCACCCCGGCAAAGAGATACTCCTATCTCGTTGGAGTAAATGAGCCAAACCATACCTGCCGCAGTCAATTCCTCGACCTGGTAATAGAAGAGGACACCAACCCCACAATCGCCGATATCGAAGATGCGTTCAGCATCGACAACGTCACCAAAGAGTTCTTCGAGAAATACAAGGAACTGGTGGTTGACCTTAAAGAATCCCTGGACAAAGTATTATCAAAAGACGCTGTTACCAAGAAAGAGTTCGACGATCGGGGTATCGCCACCATAGACTTTTCAAAAAAACTTCTCGGTCAGATAGTATTCATATATTTTCTACAGAAAAAGGGCTGGCTTGGAGTGAAAAAAACCCCAGATGGCACCTTCAAAGAATGGGGGACTGGACCCAAAAGGTTCCTCAGAAGGCTATATGACAAGGAGATAGTTGATTATGACAATTTCTTCAATGATGTTCTGGAACCGCTTTTCTATGACGCCCTCGCAACGCCCAGGGATAACGACTACCATACCTTGTTCAAGTGCAAGATACCGTTCCTCAACGGTGGTCTGTTCGAGCCGATAAACGATTATGACTGGACCGGCACGGACATTCTCATCGATAATAAGATTTTCGAGAAGATTTTGGAAACCTTCGACAGGTTCAATTTCACAGTGAAGGAAGATGAACCTCTAGAGAAGGAGGTTGCTGTCGATCCGGAGATGCTCGGTAAGGTATTCGAGAATCTATTGGAGGTCAAGGAGAGGAAGGATAAGGGTGCGTTCTACACTCCCAGAGAAATCGTCCACTATATGTGCCAGCAGAGCCTCATTAACTACCTCGAAACCAATACATCGGTCTCCAGGGAGGATATCGAGAAGTTCATCCAGTACGGCGACCTGGCTTTAGACCTGACCATTAAGGCTTTGGAGCAGAAGAAAAAGTATTCCGGAAAGGCCTATATAAAAGAGGAATATCTGGTTCCACAGTCTATAGCTGAAAGGTACCTCATTATCGATAATCTCCTCCGGGATATCAAGATCGTTGACCCCGCGGTGGGCTCCGGCGCTTTCCCTGTGGGTATGATGAACGAGATAGTCAAAGCCAGAAGCGTCCTCACAATCTTTTTCGACCAGGACGAACAGGAAGAGCGTACTGATTACAACCTCAAGAGGGAGACGATCGAGAACAGCCTCTATGGTGTGGATATAGACCCTTCGGCGGTGGAGATTGCAAAACTAAGGTTCTGGTTGTCCCTGATAGTGGATGAAACGGAAATGACCAAGATCAAGCCCCTCCCGAACCTGGACCATAAGATAATGTGCGGTAACAGCCTCCTGGAAGAGTTCGAGGGCATCAAACTTTTTGACGAGGAGCTACTTGAAATCGCTGAAGAAAAGGCTCCACATCAGCATGAAATCGAACAGATCACCAGACAACTAAAGGACCTTTACAAAGTGAAGAGGCAAATCGTTCTAGGCAAAGAAAAAAGCCGGAGCCTTAAAGAGGTTGAGAAACAGATCTCAAGCCTGGAACGAAAGAAAAAGTACCTATTGAAACCAAAAAAGAAAGATACATTGGAGCTTACCCTTGAAGAGGCATTACAGCAAAAGAGGCGGGAATCCCAGATAAAGCTCTCCCAACTCAAGAACCTACAAAAACAGTATTTCAACGAGCAGAACAGGAAAATCAAGCAACAGCTAAGGAACGATATCGATAAAATAGAATGGGAGCTCATCGAAAGGACCCTAACCGAGCAAGGCCACCCCGAAGCCCTGCTAAAACTTGAACAGTACAAAAAAGCCCAAAGCAAACCATTCTTCCTTTGGAAACTCAATTTCGCAGAAGTCTTCCAACGAGAAAACCCCGGATTCGATGTGGTGATTGCGAATCCGCCTTATGTTGATTCAGAGAATATGGTAAAGAATATGCCACAAGAGAGAGAAGAGATTTCATCTACTTATCAAACAGCCCGAGGAAATTGGGATCTTTACATACCTTTCTTTGAATTAGGATTTACTGTATCAAGAGAAAACGGTGATGTAACCTATATTGCTCCAAACAAGTGGCTTTCAATTGGATATGGAAAAGAATTACGAAAATACTTCGCGAAACATGTCTTACAAATGTGCAATTGTGATTCAATCAATGTCTTCGAAGCAGGCAATACTCCTGAGATTGTTTTCATAAAGAAAAAAGTCTTGGAAACTGGCATTAAGGTCCACTCTTTCAATGAAGATTATCATCTTATCAACAAAGGGGATGTTCCCAGGAACACATTAGAAATGGGTAATTGGGGAATGATTCTTTCTGAGAATCTGGACACTCTTCTAAAATTAATGGATAATGAAAAAATAGTAGATGATTATTGTGATGTTGAAAATCCTTTTACTGTTTCAGAAGCCTATGAGTTAAAGAAATGTGTGTATGATGGAGAAAGAGTAAATGAAAAGGACGACTTCAAACTAATCACCACAGGAACTATAGATAAATATGTAACATTATGGGGAGTAAAAAATACATCATATATCAAAGACAAGTATCAATATCCGTTTGTAAATAAGGCATTATACAAGAAAATTTTGCCAAAGAGATTTGCTCAATCGATATCGGTGAAAATCATCATCGCTGGAATACGTTATTTTGAATGCTTTTTCGATGAGGATGGTAGATTTGTAGCGGGTAAATCTACAATAATCATAAGAAAACCAAAAAACGATATAACATTTGAAGCATTATTATCTATCCTAAATTCCAGTATTATTAGCTTTTACATTCGGGAAGCGTATAGCGCCACAGGAATCGACGGTGGGGTAAACTTCACAGCCCCAATGATAAAAGCATTGCCAATAGCAAAACTTAGCAAAGCTAATGTCTATGAATTAGACCGGCTATCAAAAGAAATTTTATCGATTACTGGTGGATTGTATTATTTAGATGATTCAGATAAGGTTGAGAAGGTTGATGGAATAATGAAACAAATCGATAATATCCTCTATGGCTTATATCGCCTTAAAAAGGAAGAAATCGAGGTAATCAACGCATATAATAATTAATACGATATTTAAAAATATAAGCACACCAAAAGTTAAAGATATTCCTAGAGTACTACTGGGAATATGCTCTATCAAATAATAAAATCCGAAATTATTTATGCCAAAGAGTTAAATCCCAATTAGAGGGTATGGGGAGCGCTCACCGGCGTTACTCCAACGGCGCCACCGGGTAAGGCGGGACGGTGAAGTGGGACGGGGGCCTGAACAGGTAAATGGTATCTACTGCTTCCTGTTCTCCTCTGCGCTCCTGACCACCTTCTCTATGCGCCTCCTCCTGGTGTCCTCCCTCTTGGCGCTGGTGACGTAGTATATGTACATGCGCCGGTAGGAGGGGGCGAATATTTCCACGGGCTAAACCTTTCCCGTGCTCTCGGTGAAAGCAGATAACCCATGAAGTAAATAGAAAAAATGGGGCCGGAGCCCCGAGCTCGGTTGTGAATCGAGCAGGACCGTACTCGTATAATAAAATACGCGGTCTGACAATAAAAAATTTCCTATGCCGGGGTGTCGGAGCTTGGCAACGAGCTCGGCCGTGGACCGAGTGGGACCGTACTCGGTCTTCAGGGGTTCAAGTCCCCTCCTCGGCGCACGGTCAATTTTCTTCATATCAGAATCCCATGTCCTAGCGAGTATAGGGTTTGGATTTGATGTTATCCTCAAGTTACCGGAGTATCTTTTTGATTTTATCCTGGACCCTTATCCCTGCCCGGTCTCGTACTTTTTGGCCTCTTCCAGGACCATCATCAGGTCCATGCCCCTGGTCTTTTCCCTGAGCTCTTTGGTGGTGTTGCCCACCTTGGGTGTGATAACCTCGAGATAGGTGAGATACTCCTCCCTGGAAAGCTGGCCCTTCAGGATATCCAGAGCCTTCTTCATCACATCCCCGGCCGTCGGATCGCTCATCTTGACGTCTCCTCAACGATATACTCGATGGGCTCCTTCAATCCCCCAGGACCTCTATCTCAAGTCGCTTGCTCTCCACCGGGAAGAGGCGCAGCAGGCCGTCCTTTTTCAGGTTCATGAACTCGGCTATCTCCTTGGGGATGCGGATTACCAGGGAGTTCCCAGATTTGGAGACCTTCACATTCCTCTCGAGGCCGAATATCCTTTTAGACTTTACTTCTTCCTCAACCTCCTTCATGGTCTCTTGGGACAGGTACTCGGACCCGCAGGAGGTGCAGATTTCACATTCCCGGAGCCCAAAATCTATACCGAAGAACTCCACCTCACACTGGGATTTTTTCAACGTCCCGCCGCAGGTGCAGGGATAGGGCATGACTTCCTCTTCCATTTGCATCACCATAGTTTCACTGTAATGGGGTAGACCTTCCAGATCTTTTTGGCCCTCCTTTCATCGTAAACCACGCTGTAATACCTGTGAAAGGCTTCCATCAGCTTGGTTTCCTTTTGTCTCACTTTCTTCCCCTTCAAGAGGGCCTCCTTGACCTCATCCACCGATATCCCCCGGAGCCACATCCGTTCAAGACAGTGCTTGCAGCGCTTGTGGTCCCAGTTGATCTTCAATGGCATGTTACATGTATTATTTGTAATATTTTATAAGTTTAACGTCTGCATGGTCCCCTACTCAAAATCCTCCAGCATCAGCTCCGAGATCTTTTCTTTGTGGTACTCATTTATCGAGCGGATGGTGGTGACCCCCTCCTTTATGCTCCTTATGGCCTTGGCCGCCATGGAGGCCGCCGTGGTGGTGGTGATATAGGGGATGCCCAGGTCCACGGCATAGCGCCTGATGTAGTAGCCGTCGCTGGTCTGGGACCTGCCCCCTGTGGGCGTGTTTATTATCAGCGCCACCGCGTTTTCCATCATCAGGTCCAGGATGTTGGGGGAGCCCTCGCTGATCTTCTTTATCACCATGACCTCTATACCCTCTTCCGAGAGGGCCTCCATGGTCCCCTCGGTGGCGATTATCTCGAAGCCCTGATCCGCGAACTCCCTGGCGATGGGCTTGATCTTCCCGTGGTCCCTCTTCCTCACACTGATGAAGACCCTCCCCTCGGTGGGCAGTTTGTTCCCTGCCGCCAGCTGGGACTTGTAGTAGGCCCGGCCGAAGTCGTAGTCAATGCCCATGACCTCTCCCGTGGACTTCATCTCCGGGCTCAAGACCGGGTCCACCCCCGGCAGTTTCAGGAAGGGGAAGACGGCCTCCTTCACCGCCACGTGGCGCACCTTCCTCTCTCCGATAAGCCCCTGCTCCCTCAGGGACTTGCCCATCATGACTCTGGAGGCCACCTTGGCCAGGGGCACCCCGATGGCCTTGCTGACATAGGGAACGGTGCGGGAGGCCCTGGGGTTGGCCTCGAGGATATACACACGCCCATCCTTCACTGCATACTGGATGTTCAAAAGCCCGATGACGTTGAGTTCACGGGCCAGCTTCACCGTGTACTCCTTGATGGTCCTCAAGGTCCTTTTATCAATATTCTGGGCAGGCAGCACACAGGCCGAATCCCCGGAATGAATCCCGGCCTGCTCGATGTGCTCCATGACCCCCCCGATGAAGACGTCCCTGCCGTCGGATACCGCATCCACGTCTATCTCGGTGGCGTCCTCCAGGAACTTGTCGATGAGGATGGGGTGCTCCTCGGAGACCTTGGCGGCCTCGGTCATGTACTCCTTGAGCTGCTGGTTGTCATAGACGATTTCCATGGCCCTGCCCCCCAGGACATAGGAGGGCCTGACCAGCACCGGATAGCCTATGCGGCTGGCAATCTTTCTGGCCTCCTCGAAGGAGAAGCCGGTGCCGTAGGGGGCCTGGGGGATGCCCAGCTTGTCCAGGACCTGGGTGAAGCGCTCCCTGTCCTCGGCCCGGTCGATGTCATCCGGCGATGTTCCGAGGATCTTGACCCCGGCCCTAGAGAGGGGGCCTGCCAGATTGAGAGGGGTCTGGCCCCCGAACTGGACCACCACCCCGTAGGGCCTCTCCTTCTCGATGATGTTCATGACGTCCTCGAAGACCAGGGGCTCGAAGTAGAGCTTGTCCGAGGTGTCGTAGTCCGTGGATACTGTCTCCGGGTTGTTGTTGATGATGATGGACTCCATGCCCTCCTCCCTTACAGTAAGGGCGCAGTGGACGCAGCAGTAGTCGAACTCGATACCCTGGGCGATGCGGATGGGCCCACCGCCGAGGATAATGACCTTCTTCCTGTCGCTGACCGCTACCTCGTCCACTTGCTCGTAGGACGAGTAGTAGTAGGGGGTGGCGGCCTCGAACTCGGCGGCACAGGTGTCCACCATCTTGTAGGCGGGTTCTGCCGCTTCCTTCCTCTTTTCCCTGGCCCAGGCCTCGTCCTTTCCGAAGATGAAGGCAAGCTGACGGTCCGAGAAGCCCTGCTTTTTTGCCTTCTGGAGGAGTCCTGCCGGTACATCCTCGGCCGTGTGGCTTTTCAGCTCTGCCTCGGTATCCAGGATGTTCTGTATCTTGTGGAGGAAGAAGGGGGAGATGCCGGTTAGCTCATTGATCTCTTCAATGCCCATCCCGGCCTTCAAGGCATCGGCCAGGTAGAAGATGCGCTTGTCCGTGGGGTTTCTCAGGTTCTCCTTTATGACCTCAAGGTCCGTCTCTTCCTTACGGCCGTCTGCAACCAGGCCGAAGCGCTTGATGTCCAGGGAGCGGATGGCCTTCTGGAGGGACTCCTCGAAGATGCGCCCGATGGCCATGACCTCGCCGGTGGACTTCATCTGGGTGCCGATGCGCTTGTCAGCGGTGCGGAACTTGTCGAAGGGCCAGCGGGGTATCTTGGTGACGATGTAGTCCAGGGCGGGCTCGAAGGAGGCCGGGGTCTCCTTGGTCACGTCGTTGGGTATCTCGTCCAGGGTCATACCCACCGCAATCTTGGCAGATATCTTGGCGATGGCATAGCCGGTGGCCTTGGAGGCCAGGGCCGATGAGCGCGAAACGCGGGGGTTGACCTCGATGACGTAGTACTCCCATTTCTCGGGGTTGACGGCGAACTGGACGTTGCACCCCCCATGGATCTTAAGGGCCCGTATTATCTTCAGGGCGGCGGAGCGCAGTATCTGGTGGTCCACGTCCGAGAGTGTCTGGGCCGGGGCCACCACGATGCTCTCCCCGGTGTGGATGCCCATGGCGTCCAGGTTCTCCATGTTACAGACCGTGATGCAGTTGTCCCCCGAGTCCCTCATGACCTCGTACTCGTACTCGTACCAGCCCAGAAGGCTCTTCTCGATGAGGACCTGGTGGACCATGGAGGCCTCCATGCCGCGCTTGGCAATCTCCCGCAGCTCATCCTCGTTATTGGCCACTCCGCCGCCTGTTCCTCCGAGGGTGTAGGCGGGACGGATAATGACGGGGTATCCTATCTTCTCTGCTGCCTTGATACAGTCCTCCATGGTGTCCACGGCATAGCTCTCGGGGATGGGCTCACCTATCTCCTTCATGAGGGCGGCGAAGAGGTCCCGGTCCTCGGCCTGTTTTATGGTATCCACCGAGGTTCCGAGGACTTCCACCCCCATCTCCTCAAAGACCCCGGTGTCCGCCAGCTGGGCCGTGAGGTTCAGGCCGGTCTGCCCCCCCATGGTGCCCAGAAAGCCTTGCGGCTTCTCCTTGCGGATGATGTCGGCCACCACCTCGGGCACCAGGGGCTCGATATAGATGATGTCTGCTATCTCGGAGTCGGTCTGGATGGTGGCGGGGTTTGAGTTTACCAGCACCACCTCGTAGCCCTCCTCCCTCAACGACTTGCATGCCTGGCTCCCGGAATAATCAAACTCAGCGGCCTGACCGATGATGATGGGCCCTGAGCCGATGACCATGATCTTCTTGATGTCGTCGCGCTTGGGCATCTTCAGCCGCCCTCCACCATATTCAAAAACTCGTCGAAGAGGAAGTCCGCATCCTTGGGTCCGGGCCTGGCCTCGGGGTGGTACTGGATGGAGAAGATGGGCAGGTCCTTATGGCGCATCCCTTCCACCGTATTATCATTCAGGTTCAGGTGGGTTATCTCGAAGCCCGTCCCTTCCATGGACTCGGCATCCACCGCAAAACCGTGGTTCTGGGATGTTATATACACCCTACCGGTGGTGAGGTCCTTCACCGGCTGGTTGGCCCCCCGGTGGCCGAACTTGAGCTTGTAGGTCCTGCCCCCGGCGGCCAGGGCCAGGAGCTGGTGGCCCATGCAGATGCCGAAGAGGGGCCTCTCACCCATAAGGGCTTTTATGGTTTCCATGACGTAGGGGGCGGTCTGGGGGTCCCCTGGCCCAGGGGAGACCAGGACTCCATCGGGGTCATACTCCAGGACCTGGTCTGCTGTGGAGAAGGCAGGGACCACTGTGACCTCGCAGCCCCGCCTCTGGAGGCTTCTCAGGATGTTGAGCTTCATGCCGCAGTCGATGACCACTACCTTTTTGCCCTTCCCGGGAAAGTGCCTGGGTTCGGAGCAGGTGACCTCCCTTATGAGGTCCCTCTGGGAGTAATCCACCTGGTTTTTGGCCTTCTCCAGGAGTTCGGCCGTGTCGATGTCATCTTCTGAGACCGCCAGACCCCCGTTCAAAACACCGTACTGCCGGATCTTTATGGTGAGGGCCCTGGTGTCCACCCCTGAGATGCCGGGGATGCCCTCCTTCTTCAGGAATTGGTCCAGGGTCATCTTCGAGGCCCGGTGGCTTGGGATATGGCAGTTCTCCCGGACGATGAAGCCCTCGGCCTGGATGCGGTCCGACTCGTAATCCTCAGGGTTTACTCCGTAGTTCCCTATCATGGGATAGGTGGGCATGAGGATCTGGCCCTTGTAGCTGGGGTCGGTAAGGCCCTCCTGGTAGCCGGACATGCTGGTGGTGAAAACCACCTCGCCAAAGACCTCCTTCTCGGCACCGAAGCCCTCCCCTTGGATAACCGTTCCGTCAACTAGAGCTAGCGCTGCCTTCATAACTACACCTGAAGCTATATATATGATTCAATGACATAAGCATTATGTCAAATTTGGCTCATTTGGTATGAAAATGAAACATTTGTGGGAAAAATGAACATCTCCGAGGCAACCAGGAAGGCGGTATCAAGATACCCCTATCTCCAGGAGTACATCTCCCAGGGCCTGGTGAACTACCGGGGCCTGGCCAGGATGATAGCGCCGGAGGTCTCCAGGGACCTGGGCAGGGAGACCAACCTCCAGAGTATTGTGACCGCTCTTCGGCGGCTGCCGAAATCGGAAGGCCGTCTCAAGGGGAGGGGGGTAAAGAACATCCTGGCCAGAAGCGAGCTCGGCCTCAAATACGACATGGTCTCCATAACCATCGGTCCCGGTGCCTCTGCCCAGATGGCCGAGTTCAGGGAGAGGATGGGCAACGAGCCCTATATCTTGATTCAGGGTCTTGACACCCTCACCATCATAGCCGACGACAGCAAATTCGAGGTCTTAAGGGACGTCTTCAAGGCCCCCCTGGAACTCAAGCGGGGCATCTCCCAGGTGGTGGTGAAAAGCCCCAAGGAGATAGCAACGACCCCGGGGGTCATCGCCTACCTGGCCAACGTCCTGGCCTTTTCCGGGATAAACGTGGTGGAGATGATGTCCAGCTTCAGCGAGACCCACTTCATAGTGGACGAATCAGACGCCCTCAAGGCCGTGGAGCTCATAAGAAGCGAGATAAAGAGAACCCGGAGTTGAACCTCCGGAGGTCTTCCACCGTGGTGAGGTGGGCCCATGTCCCGGCCTCAACCCCCCGGACATCCAGACCATCGTCTATCATGGCCTGTATCAGGTCGGGAATCTCGTACTCGCCCCTTGGAGATATTTTCAGGTCCCGGAGGTAGGGTTTCACGTCCCTGAAGACATACACCGGCCCCGCCGCCAGCTCGCTTAGGATTTCGTCCCTGGCCGGCTTTTCTATGACCTTCAAAATCCTGTTCCCCTCCCCCAGGGCAACGGTGCTGGAGTGGATCATCTCCTCTGGTGGGAGCCTCTTGAGGCTTATGACCCCATCCCTTCCCTTCCGGAACTCTGCAAGGAGGTCCCGATAGTGGGAAGGGGCGAAGAGGGCGTCCGCCGCCGATACCATGATCCTGCCCCCGATGTTCCTTTCAGCCTTTTTCAGGGCATGGGCGCTGCCCAGGGGTTCCTCCTGCTCCACATACTCGATGGCGACCCCCCACTTCCCGCCATTCCCCAGGTACTCCCTGATCTGGTGCCCCAGGTGGCCCACCACCACGATAAACTCCCTGATGCCGCATCCTGCCACGGCCTCTATAATCTGTCCTATGATGGGCCTGCCACCCACAGGCAGCATGGGTTTTGCCACCCGGTCGGTAACGGGCTTGAGCCTCTTGCCCCCCCCGGCGGCAAGGATTACGGCCTGCATCTCATATCTCCAGCTCCATCAAATCATGCCCCACGATTATCTCCCCTGGGAACTTCTTCCTGATGACCTCTGCCATCCCTTCCTCCCTCCCGGCGGTCTCCGGGGAGAAGTGGGTCAGCACCAGCCTTCTGACAGGCAGGCCTTCCAGGAACTCGGCCAGGGTGGCCGGGTCGGTATGGCCTTCTATCCTTTCCTCGGAGGAGCACTCATGGACCAGGACGTCCGCCCCGGCTTCACAGAGGTCCCTCACCCCTTCGCAGGGCTCGGTATCCCCTGAATAGACCAGGGATTTACCTTGGCCTTCAATGCGATAGGCAAGGCTTGGCATCCGTGGGGAATGGGAGGTGGGGGCGCATTTTACGGTGCCCCCTCCAACATCCATGGTCTCCCCGCCTTCCAGCTCGGTCAGCCGGATATCCAGCCTCCCCTTGAGATAGGGGTAGGCCCTGAACATATGTCCAAGCCAGTCCTCAAGCCCCCGGGGCCCGGATATGGCCATCCCCTCCACCCCGGACAGGGCCATGGCCTTCAGAAGAGGAAAAAGGTCGGCGTTGTGGTCCAGATGGAAATGGGTCAGGAGGATATGGGTGACGGCCCTGAAATCATATCCGGACTGCTGAATCCTGTGGAGAATCCCCTCGCCGCAGTCCAGTAGGAGGAGATCCCCGCCGGTGTCCACCAGGATGCCTGCCTGGACCCTGTCCCTTGAGGGCACGGCGAACCCAGTTCCCAGGAGGACGGCCTTCATACAGGAAGATATATATCTTTGAATTAAAAGGTTTTTACTGAAATGGAAGAAATCGTCGTTCACAAGTACAAGGACATGGACTTGGAGGGGGCAAGCATCATCAACGGCTTCCCCACCAAGGGCCTTGTGAGCACCATCGTGGCCAACTACCTCATCGGCAGCCTGAACCTGGACCAGATAGGGGCCCTGGACTCCGAAACCTTCCCACCCATATCCATGATATACGCCTCCAAACCCAAGTTCCCGGCCAGGATCTATGCCGACGAATCCTCCAAGGTGGTGGTGTTCCTCTCGGAGTTCACCCCAGCCCCAGGGATGGCCAGACCCATCGCCTACACCATGCTGAAATGGGCTCGGGACCAGGAGTGCAAGCGAATCATCGCCCCCGAGGTGATTTTGGTGGACGACGACTCGGATGGCGTGGAGGTCTATGGCATCGGCAGCACGGACAGGGCAAGGAGGGATCTGGAGAACCTGGACCTACGTCCCTTTGTCCATGGGATGATATCCGGTGTTTCTGCAGTGATTCTGAATGAAGGCAAGAGGACCGGCTATGATGTCATCTCCCTGGTGGCCCAGGCCAGAAGAAGCATCCCGGACGCCAGGGCGGCTGCCAAGATCATCGAGATAATTACAAACATCATACCCAGCCTTGATGTGGATGTGAAACCCCTCTATAAGGAGGCCGAGCAGATCGAGATATTCTTAAAGGACCTAAGGGAGCAGGCGGAGACCTTGGCGGTGCCAGATGAGCCCTCCACCGGAATGTATCTCTAGGGTGGGGCTTCACTTTTCCCGTCCCAGGCAAAAGGTTTTTACTTTCTATTCACAGAAAGGGTTCCATGCTGGATGTATCCTACGAGGTCTTTTCAAGGAAGCGGGAGGAGCTATCCGGAAAAATCCAGGATTTGAAGAGGCGGGAGGATCTGGCTAAATACCGTGGCTATTGGAAGGATTTGGCCCTCAAAGGGAAAGAGGGGATAGTGGGTGCCCAGGACGGGAGCATGAACCACCTGCGCTATAAGAGCCTTGCCCTTTATGCCCTCAATTCAGCCGCCCTCGTCCTGAACGGGAGGCTTACCGGGAAGGGCTATGCGGAGGTGGACATCCTGTATCCCTACCGGCAGGTGGAGGAAAGGGTGGGCCTCTACCGGACCATCTTTGAGGTCAAGGCCGCCCTCCAGGTCATAGAGGAGGTGGACCTCTTCCTTCTGGACGGCTCCCTATACAGCGACCTGGTGGCTCCCAGGAACTTCGGCGCCGGCCTCTCTGAGGAGGGGCGAAGAGAAGTGCTGGGGCTTCTGCCCGAACTGGAGGAGGGAGAGGGGGTGGAAATAATCTCCAAGAGGCTGGCTGCAGACCTGGAGGGGGAGGACAGGTTCGAGAAGATAATCTTCCTGGAATATCTCGAATACCTCTCGTGCTTCCAGAAACTTCTTGAAAAAGGGGTCGATAAACTGGTGGGGGTATCCAAGACCTCCAGCCGCTCGTCCTTCGGCGAGGGCATCCCTGATATTGCGGTCTTTGACGCCGTGTCCAGGAAACCGGGCTACGGGTTTGCCAGGGAGAAGACCAAGACCCTCCATATGGCCTTCCCGGTCTATCAGGAGTTCTTCCAGAGTGTGGCCCCCTATTTCACCTACTTCTATGCCCGCCTGGAGGAGGGCCGGGACGTGCTTATGGTGGAGGTGCCGGGAGATATAGACGAGGAAAGGGTTGAAGAGATATTGAGCATGATGAAATATACAAGCGTGGACGGCTACCCCTACCCCCTGAGGAAGGCCCACAAACAGGTGGTCATCTCAAGAAAGGATATGATGAAGTTTGCCAGGTCCCTTGGGATTTACGAGTCCACCGGCAGGAGGGCCCTGGGATGGTAGGGGAGACGGTGGGCATCTGCATAGGAGAGTCCACCCCCACGGAGGTTACCTTTGTCTCCAGGACCATGCCCGAGTCCGGGGCCTACGTGGTCCTGTCTTACGACGGGAAGTCTGTCCTGGGGATGATAGAGGGTGTGGTCAGGGGGAGCCCCTCCATATCGGAGGACATCCTGGACCCTGCCATCGTGGAGCGCATCCTGGAGTTCGAAGGGGAAAGAGAGCAGTACGTGCGGGGCAGGGTGAGGCTCCTGGGGGATGTTGCGAACCTGGAGATACCCAAGGTCCCTCCGCCACCGGGCACCAAAATCATGGCCGCCGATGCCGAGACTCTCCGGGATATCTTTGGCTCCGGGGACATAAAACTTGGGACCCTTCTCTCCCACCCCGAGGTCCCGGTCTATGTGGATGCCAACAGGATGATAGGGCGCCACCTGGCGGTCCTGGCCATCACCGGGGCCGGGAAGTCAAATACGGTCAGCGTCATCCTGGACGGTGTTCTGGCCCTGGGGGGCATGCCCGTCATCTTCGACATGCACTCCGAGTACACCAGCGCCGAGTTCAGGGCCGGCGGGGTCAAGGTCGTAAGACCCCAGCTCAACCCCTATCATCTTTCATCGGCCGAGTTCCGAATCCTGGTGGACGTGGGCAAGGAGGCCCACCTCCAGGAGCGCTACCTCCGCCGGGCCTATAACGAGGCCAGGGAGAGGATAAAAGCAGGGGGGTCCAGGGATTTCGTCCAGACGGTCATCGATATCCTGGAGGATATCCGGCAGTCAGAGGAGGACTTCACCCAGACCGAGAAGGGCGCCCTCCTGGGGGTCCTGAACAAGGTGGAGGATTTCCGCTCAAAGTACGAGGGGCTGGTGAACCCCCATGCCCCGGACATCATCTCCGGCTTCGAACAGGGCAGGGCCAACGTCATCGACCTGGGCCAGGTGGACGAGGACTATGCCGATGTCATCGTAAGCCATGTCCTGCGCAAGCTCCTCCACCTGCGGAAGGGAAAGGAGATTCCGCCGGCCTTCTGCGTCATCGAGGAGGCCCATATCCTGGCCCCCCAGCACCGCCCAACCCTGTCCAAATACTGGATTGACCGCATCGCCCGTGAGGGGCGCAAGTTCGGGGTGGGCCTCTGCATGGTCTCCCAGCGCCCCAAGAGCCTGGACCAGAACAGTCTTTCCCAGTGCAACAATGCCATCATCATGCGCCTGGTGGAGCCCTCGGACCAGCGCCACGTCCAGCAGGCTTCGGAGCGGCTGAGCGATGACCTCTTGAGCCAGCTCCCCTCGTTGAACATCGGTGAGGCCGTGGTGGTGGGGCTGATGACCAGGATACCCGCCCTGGTGAAAATCGACCTCTTCCAGGGCAAGCTCTCCGGGGGCGACCCGGACATCGTGGGCGAGTGGGCGAAAGCCGCCGAAAAAGATAAGGCCCAGGTCGAAAAGGAGAAAAGGGAGATAGACGACCTCTACGAAGGGATGGACGAATGAAACCGAAAATCGTGATAATCGACTACGGCGCAGGCAACCTGCGCAGCATCTTCCGGGGCCTGGAGCACTCAGGTGCTAAGCCTGAGATAACCGGCAATCCGGAGGACCTGGACAGTGCCGACGCCATCGTCCTGCCCGGGGTGGGGGCCTTCCTGGACGCCATGAAGAACCTGGAGCCCTTCCGGAAGCCCATCCTGGAAAACGCTGGGAAGAAACCCATCTTGGGTGTGTGTCTGGGCCTCCAGCTCTTCTTCACCGAGAGCGAGGAGGGTGGGCTTCACAAGGGCCTGGACCTGATGAAGGGGCGCATCGTGCGCCTGCCCGAGACCGTGAAGATCCCCCAGATGGGCTGGAACTCCCTGGACAAGAAGAAGGATACCACCCTTTTGGAGGGCATAAAGACCGGGGACTTCTTTTACTTCGTCCACTCCTACTACGCGGTGCCGGAGGAGGACGTGACAAGCGCTACCTGCGAATACGGCGTGGAGGTCCCGGCAGTGGTGGAAAAGGATCTCCTCTTTGCCACCCAGTTCCACCCTGAAAAGAGCGGCGAGAAGGGCCTGAGGATTCTGGAGAATTTCGTGGGGATTGTGGAGGGGGTTTGAGGGCGCCAAAGGATGCCCATAATGGTATCCTTTCCTTTTCGACGTTTAGGGCCTCAAGACCTGCGCGCTGGAGACCTTCACCACCTGCCTCTTTTCCTGGGGCCTTGAGGGGATATCCCCCAGGTCCTTTTTGGAGATATCTGCACCAATATCCATAGCAAACTCCTAACTACTAAAGATTGGACCAGATGAAAAGGTTCACTTCCTCCCGAAATAAATCTTC